>JAJONM010000048.1 GCA_021323415.1 Rickettsiaceae bacterium | reverse complement strand
GCTTCTTTACCAAAATTATGTTGGGTATTGAAAGCCAATTCTTCTTTCATAGCAATAGTAGGATAAAGCTTTTTCATCTGCTCATCATACTTGCTACGGAAGCGCAGAACCTGATGCGAGATATTAGCAGCATGAACATCAGCTTTCCTGTAGGTTTTCAGGTTATAGCCTTTAGCACGTAATAAAGGAGGAACATCACGGTTAATAACGCCTTCCAGGTTTGCTTCATAATCATACATACGAGTTTTGCTGCCAACACCTACCGTATTAACCTCGACCTGTGACGGCAAGAAAGCTGCCGCAGTACGTTCTTTTAAAATGCGGTCGTAAGAAGGATTGCTTCTAACAGAAGTCATTTTTACGCAAGCAGATGTAAGCAGCAAAGTTGCTATAATAAAAAAACGTAGCAAACGCATAGTATACCTATTTATAACTAGTTAGCAGAGATAACGCGGGTACGCTTATCAGAGAAAATAACGTAAACACTCTGGCCTTTATTTAGAGCCACATCTTTACCCTGTACCACCGTAACTAATCCGCTGGTAGTAGCTGAAGAGATGGCATTACGCATTGAAGCGCTGCCTTCGTAGTAGTCGCTCTTTAGGTTTTTTGTATCAACTTTTATTATGTACTCAAAACCTTCACTTTTACCAAGTGAACCTTGTGCAACTGCACCTGCTGCCGCACCAACCAGTGCGCCGCCTACAACTGCAGCAGCCTGTCCGTTACCTCCACCCATATTAGAACCAGCAACAGCACCTAAAGCACCACCGGCTAGCATACCGCCTGTATTATCAGACAATTGGTCACTATTTTTTATAGTAATTGGGCGAGCAGAGATAATTTTACCCTGTAATGTCAAACTAAGCGTAGAATCGCTAGTATAAACATCACTTGAAAGATCACGCGCACAAGCTGCGAGTGTTAGAATAGAAAGCGTAACTGCAATAATTTTTTTCACGAACAACTCCTTTTATAAAATCAATTATTGCTGAATATCAATAACTTTGCGAAACTGTCAACAATATAATAAGGAGTTTGACTTCTTATGGTTTTACACTATAAGAAAATATGTTACAGAAGTAACATACTACTTAACCTTAAAAAAGAGATTCTAAATGAATAAATCTATATCTTCTGCTCTAATCATTTCTACACTACTAGTCTTAGCAAATTGCGCCTCTGTAACTGGACCAGGACGTCAGCAAGTAAAAATTAATTCAGAACCATCTGGAGCTGAGGTAAAGGTTGACGGTAGAACCGTAACTACTCCAGCAGTAGTGGAGCTAAAAGGCCAATCACAATACTATCTAACAGCTTCAAAACCTGGTTATAAAGATTCTTCAGAAGTACTTGGAAGTGAAGTTCGTATTTTAGCTTCAGTAGTAGGGAATATGTTCAATTTTACTAGTTTAGTTGGTATGGCAGTTGACTTCTTCGGAACTGGTGCAGCATATAATCTAGATGATGAAGTAAACATAAAAATGAAAAAATCGTAATATCTTTTTAGCAAAAAAGAAACCCGCCAGAATACTGGCGGGTTTTTTATTGCTTAACTAACTTCAGTTGTCACCATGAGCGAAGTGGAGTTTAGTTTAGCGCAGCAAACGTAACGGAACGCAGTCGAAAGGTATGCAAAATAAAGAATTTGT
Organism: Rickettsiaceae bacterium; assembly: GCA_021323415.1. Lineage (GTDB taxonomy): Bacteria > Pseudomonadota > Alphaproteobacteria > Rickettsiales > UBA6187 > JAJONM01. The sequence continues at coordinate 16,595 of JAJONM010000048.1, read as the reverse complement.
GGTACACCATTCGACTACGTTTCAATATTACGCTTCACTCCGCTCATGGTGACAACTACAGAGTAATTTGCTATCTAAAACTAAGGTTAATTAATGAACGCTACCAGAAGCTTTATTTTTTTCTAATATCCAAGGTGGAACATCACCTGCAGGTTTTGGTTCTTCTATTTTCTTTATAGCATTATCAATATTAGCGCCAGGTTTCTGATCTGGTTTTACCCCAGTGCCGTTAGTAATCCAGTTTGGTTTCCAGGCTTTTTTCTCAAGTGCGCTTTTGCTAGAAGGCTTTATATTAGGATTGTTTTTTGCCCAATCAGGATTCATCTCGCTGGCTTTCTCCTCAGCCCAATTCGCACCTTGTTCAACAGTATTTCCAATCTCAGAGCCGACTACACCCGCACCCGCACCTACTGAACGCACAACCGTTTTTACGCCTGTAACCACTTTTTTGGTTCCATCTTCTGCGGCATCAACATAAGTTTCCGGGTCAGTAAGAAGATTCTTATATTTTTCGTAAGTCTTCTTACGCGCTTCTTTGCGTGCCAGTTTTTTCTCTCTACGCAAAGTCTTACGCTCATCATCTATCGCCTTTTCTTGATCAGCCACTAGCTGATCACCATTTTCCCAAACTTCCCTTTCATACGCCCACTGTCGCATCTCTTCTTCCGATTGCCAACTTTCAGGCTCCATCCAAATAGTAATTTTTTCCGGGTATTTTGTTGAAATATTTCCTGTTGGATCAAGGGCAAAGCTTGCAGTCTCTTTTATTGCAGTAGGTATCAGGCGCGGAGCTTTAGTGGGAAACTGGTCATAAGGCCCCATTGTTACCCGTTTGCCATCGATAGTAAGTAGTTCTTCCTTTTGCTCACGCACTGTCTCTACTGTGTTTTTATAGCCAGGTTTAGTACAAATTACCTGCATCGGCGAGTGACCATCTTCAACAGCAACAGTACCCGGGCTTCTCTTTAATTTCCATTTACGTCCCCTTGCGTCGGTCAAAGTACATTTTGCGCCATCAGCCATAGGAGTTTGAATAAGGATATTTTGCGTACGCGCAAGCTTTAAGGTTTCGAAGTACAAAAGCGCAAAAGCTATAACAACTTTTGCGCTTTAATTTTACTTTTGTATTTTTCTATCTACTACCTGATTCGTAATCATAAGAAGTTTCCCACGGTTTTTTAGCGGCTAATGGCTCCATGTCCACCTCTATAGTGCTTTTATATCTTTCTGCAGAACCAGTTATACTATCTACAAAGTAACCAATTGGAGCCGCTGGCCCCAATGCTAAATTACCATAGTTTGCTGGCGCAAGTTCTTCATGAAGCAACGCTGTTGCTTTATTATATCCCGCTTTGCTGCATATTACAGAAATTGGCCCATCGCCTCTTTTTACCAGAGTGCTGCCTGGAGTTTGCGGTACATGCCATACACGCCCTTTGCTATCTGACAAACTGCAGCTTGCACCTTCAACATCAGGAGTAACAATAGTTACATTTTGTTTAGAGCCAGAAACAAAAGAAGAACATCCGGAAAGAAGTATTACTGCAAATACGGAATTAAGAATTGAGTATAAAGCTTTCATATTAAATACCTTTTATATATCTTCACGCCCTAACTGGGCATTTGCTTAGTGTATCATATTTTCAACTAATAGTCAATGAGTTAGAATTTAACGCCCACCCACATATATCATAAAGATGACATTTCTTGACTAAACCTAAAACCTGCAACAATTCTCTCTTTCCAGACGTCATCTAGCCTATGCTCAACTACGCCGCGAGCTTGCAAATAACAGTGAATAAGGCTTAAATCCCTATCTAAATCACCCACAATTGCTACATGCTGGGGGTCTTTATCAAAGCGGAACATCAAAATATCGCCAGGAAGCACATTTTTAGGGCTTATTGGCTCTAAATATTTATGAAATTCTTCTAATAGCATATTTCCGCAAGGGATTTTTGGGTAATCTAAGCGGTCATAACTGCTTATCTTGCGGCCATGGCACAATATACCAACATTATCGGCCACTCCTATAACCAAGCCAATGCAGTCACAGCCGCCGCGGCTTAATTCAGATTTTTTTACCCTGCCCTGGTGTTTAAAGCGCGTACCAATCCAGCTCCGCGCCTCGTTTACGATGCGTTGATTCATAGGTACCTACCGTAAAATTGGTTAGGAAATTATGTAGGGCTTAAGCTTTTTCGTCTGGCTCAGAGGCAGGAAACCTTGACCTGTCATATCTTGGCCTGCGTGAGTTACGGCGGCTACTATTGCCGGAGAAAATGCTAGCAACAGCAACGGCAAAAAATGCACTTCCACCCAGAACCTGAGCAACTTGATCTTTACCTTGCGCAGAAAGCGACATAACCGCCAAAACAACAAGTGCTAGCAACAAGAAGCCAAAAAGCTGGCCGATGCGCAGGCTTTTTTTGTAGAAACGCATATACTCAATTTCCCACTTGTTGCGCCTATCCTGCTCAACTTCTGCCATTTCTATAATGCGCGCAGCAGCGCCATCACTGGCATATTCATACTCTTGCAATACTGAAGGAGGAGGCAGAATTGGCTGGTTGAAGGAACGATTGCCACGGACCATTAGAACCAGAATGAACCTTACGTTTTGTCATTTTTTCTTTCCAACTTATAATTAGATATAGCCGACTCCATATCTCGGCCTACACGTTGCCAATCCTCAGATAGGACCTTGGCAGTAGAACGAAGTGGACAAGCTCCTTTTTTCGGCCAACCAAATGATAAAACCGAACCTAAACCTGCGAGAAACCCTTCAAAAAAAAGTTTTATGGGCATAGTAATAAACCGATAATTGAGTCAGGTAACCTATATGAGAGAGGCTTAAAAGGCAACAGGTTTTTTGTGAGTGAATCAGTTTGAAATTTAAGCACCACACCCCGTAAAAATCTTTCTTCAAGATTTTATACGTGTCTCCATCCAAGAGTCGTGAAGTTTATATCACAGCGCGTTGATGGAGACCCCGCATCTCCGCTATCGCTGAGTTCGGGCGTGGAACTCCGCTGAAAATCTTAACTCATGGTTCCTGCAGTCTCCAGCATCTTATCAATACCCGGAACATGAGGCTCGCCGCGAAAGTTCACAGCGTTACTAAATTTTGCAATGCAGGTATCAAATTTTTTATCGCATCCGGCATGCATAGAATATGTATCGGTAACAGATATATCGTAAGGCATAGGCAACACCAATGTAATTTGGCTGTTCCTGAATTCTTTTATCTCCATTGAAAGACCGTTATTATTGCCGCTGGTGAAGGTTATTTTCCCGCCTGCAAACCAGCCATCACTTTTGGTAAGAGATGAATCAGCAAACACCTGGTTACTTATAACTGACGTGAGAGTTCCTGCGACAGTGAAATCAGCGATATTAATCCCGCATTTAACATCCTCTAACTTTGCGCGGCAGGAAGGTGAGTAAAGCTGACCAATACCTTGTGCAAGATTTTGCATTAGCCCCCTCACCTCAGTAGTAAAGCGTTTGCGATTAAATTTAACTTCACCTAGCCACCCTGTACGCAAGTTAAGAACTCCTAATGTTAAATCTAAATAATTAACTATAAATATTTGTATTTGGGCAAAATCATACAGACCCGCAAGTATATCCTCTTCGTTAATATTCTCGCTATCTATCACCCCGTCTATATCTAAATTATCGACAGAAAGCTCAGAATTATTAGCAACGGCAGAAGGAGAAAAGCCACTGGATGCCTGGTAAGTTACTTCATCTATTAACAGATCTTTATCATGCTCTGTAAACCCCATCACAACACCGTCCTTACGTGTTAGTTTCCAGCAGGTAGCAAGTGTGGTTACCTCGGAAGCCAAATGGCTATCGAGGCCGGATGATATGATTTTCATAGTCGATCTCCTTTTAAAGGTGACTTGTGGCTAGTGGCTTGTGACTAGTAAAGGCTTTTCTAGCCACTAGCCACTAGCCACTAGTCACTAAACACTAGCCACTATATCCTCACTTCCACCAAACTAATCCCCGCCCAACTGTTTATGCCGTAGGAATCAAGTGAGGCAGAGAGGCGGTCGGTATCAAAACGCACCGGAACATCGAATTCAAATGTAGCAGTTATAGCTTTGCCATTGGCTGGCGGGCTAGAAAAAGTGACAAGCCCAGTGCCTGTATTCACAATTGCTCCAGAGCTTTGCAGGATACCATCCACATAAATACTCACAGAGTTATCCACAGGCTTATGCACAGGGCGGGTAACTGTTTGCTCCCCACTAGTGTAGCTTTTAACTAATTGAAAAGTAGTAAGAATACCATTTCCTGTGCCGATTAATTGTGCTGTAGCTGAAAAATCACTCCAGTCCTTAAAGCGAAATCCATAGGCACGCCCCTGACGGGCACGGAAAAATGCTATTAGGGCATCTAACTGGCTTTGTGTTTTCACACCATGGGCGATATTATACACCGCCCTTGCCTGCTCCCAATTGGCGTTACGCTGTTCATAACCACCATTTGTTATTACTATATCGGTAGAATATTCCGGTCCACCTGATGATCCATAGGATATATCAGTTGGGAACCGGACTTCGTGGAATGAAGTCATGGTTGCTCACCTTGGGTTGGAGTTAAAGAAGGGGAATCAAGAATCTGGAATCTGGAATCAGAACACTAGATTCCAGATTCTTGATTCTAGATTCTTCTTAAGCATTGCCACAATGTTTGGAAATCATATTGACTACTTGCCTTGCGTGAACTTTAGCTATCATGCTTAGTTCTTCTGCAAGTCTTGCGATTTTTTCATCTTCTGTTTCACCAGGTACATGGTCAATTTCTGCATGAAAATATTCTTCGACATAGTCGCGTTTTTTTTCAAACATAGTTCTGATAAAATATAAGCCTTCCGCCACTCTATCGGTGTATGGATCTTTACGTCTTATCGCGTCTTGTTTGATAACTTTATATATTTTATTATGGTATTCTTCTGGCGCAAACAGAGGATCTACGGCCTGTTTTAGAAGTTTTGCTACATCCTCGGGGAAGTTACCATAAACATTGATGATATTTTCAAGACAGGCTGTTAAAGCCTCCAATGGATATTCTAATGTGTTTTGTGGTAATTGCTTTGAGTAGTGCTTTACAAGGCTTTCATGCCATCCTTTAGATTTATAAAAATCACGTGGTAGTGGTTTAGCCATAATTTGTCTATCTAACATGTCCCTCACCTTTATCACGGCCTGTTCTACTTACTGCATCATTACGGTTATTGGATTTTTCCTGTTCCAATTTAGGTAAGTCTTTAGAGGCTTCTGGTTTTAGGTCTGCTGTTTTACTTAGAACATCAGGCATTTCTGTTTGCCTGACTTTTGAATCTTTAGGATCAAAAATATCAGTAAGGGATTTTAGAATATCCTTATTGGCAATATTCATGCCCAAGGGTTCATGATGGCCCTTTTGAACAATTCCTTCTTTGCTGTTATCTTCTACTGGCATTTTTCATACTTTTTCTTGATGCTTTACTCATTGTAGCATCCAAATATTAAAGTTTTGTTAAAGTTTTGCAAAATAGTTGCAATTAAAATGCGACTTGCAACTATTCCTTATAGTCCCTTCTCCCGTGGGGAGAAGGTTAGGATGAGGGGGCGGACAGGTTGCGTTAATGTAATGCCTATATGCTTTGCAAAGTGCCATCGCCCCCTCACCCCTCCCTCTCCCCACGGGAGAGGGCCTTAAGAATTTCACTATTGCTCACACATTTTTATTACTTCCTATCCGCTATCATTTTTCTCACCTGATTTACATGGATTTTGGTAATTTCCTGAATGGTAGAGCCAAATTTTTCATATCTTGAGGCATCGCCTTCGCCTGGTGTTTTGGCTATTTGCTCAGCAAATTTACTTGCGTAAAAGTCTTTATCGCGCTCAAAAAAGCAACGTATTGTTAATAAACCTTCAGCATATTTGCCCAAGAATGGGCGATTTTCCTCGATTGCAGCATCTTTTAATACTTTGTAGATTTTTTCGCGGTATTCTTCAGGATAAAACATTGGGTCAATGGTTTGACCAAGAGAATTATAAACAATCTGGGGGAATTTACCATAAATAAAGGTTACATCCATCATAGCTTCAGCTAAAACTTGCATGGGAGACAATAGCACTTCTGGAGGCAGCTTTTTTAGCTGATCACCATAGTACCCCACTAAGCTTTTAACCCAGCCCTCTTCCTTATAAAAATCCTCTGGAAAAGGTGTTGATAGTACGTCTGTCATGCTAGTTTTACTAATCCAATAAAAGAGTGGTGATTGTGCCACACAAAATATTTTATAGCAATAGAATATAAAAAGTGTTGTTATATTTTAAAGAAAAAGACCTTGGAAAATAATCCCAAGGCCTTTTTTATTGTAAAAATGTTATTATTTACGTTTACCCGCGCCACTATTCGCAGCTTTAGCTGCTGCATGAGCATCAGCTGAAAAAACAGGAGCAAGAAGAGGCTCACTCTCACTCTCACTCTCAAGTTCAACATGACTTTCTTTATCGCGTTGAGTAGCACCCGCTTCCTTTTTAGCCGCTTCTTCTGCGGGCTTCTTTGAAGCTTCAGCTTTACGGCTAGAACTAGATGTAGAGCGTGAATCATCTTCGCTAACAGACTCGGACAGCTCGTCCTCATCCAAAAATTTTAATTCTCCTTTAGATTTTTTAGGGGCATCTACCTTAGTCTCTGGTTCAATTTTTGATTCAGAATTGTCATTATCGTTAATACGTTGATAACCATCTTTTTTATGATGAGCTTTATGCTGAGCCACTACTGGTTCTCCTAAGCCCATTTCATTCCTAACATTTGCAGCAACACCCATCAAAGCATTCTGGAATCCTTTGTCAGTAAGGTTATTAACAATACCATAGCCACCAACCGCAGAAGCTTTTCTTTCTACTCCTTCCAAAAATTCTTTCAAAGCATAAGGCGTCATGCCTTTAAGACCATTGTCTTTAATAAACTTATCCCTGAAGGCCCTTACCCGACCAGTTTTTGTTGCGGGCCCGTGAGCTGCAGAATCAGGATCATACGCACTTCCTTTACTGTTTTTCCCGTCGAGGGTTCCTAGTTTTTGTAACAGTGTATCAACCTGTTTCTCAACTGAATGGCCTCTGCTTAATGTAGGACTTTTATCCTGAGTTTTCTCAGGAGATGGCGTTGCTTCATAAGCCCTGCTTAAACTACTTTGTTCAGCCCCTTTTATAGCACCTTTAACAACAGATCCTACAATCATCACCGCACCAATACCCATTAGCAAAGCTCCAAATCCACCAAATGGTAGCAACAATGCACCTATGCCAAAAAGACAGGCTCCTGCAATGGACACCTTACCAAACAACCCTTTAAGAGCACCTTTTAAAGCACCATAGTCTTGCGATCTGGCTGCAGGAGCAGAGGTATCTTGGCCGGCACTGCCGTAAGCAGGAACCTTTTTATCTTCGTCAGGAGTACTTTCATCAACTTTAGCAGGCTTCTTTTCTTGCTTGTCTTTAGGCCTGTCATTGTTAGCAGCAAGAGGTGCTGGTGGATTAGCACCTGCATTAAGTTGAGCAGCCCAAGGATTAGCTGGCTGAGGAGCCGCACCAAATTGAGCAGCAGCTGGTTGCGCCCCGCCAAGAACATTACCACCTTGATTAGGTACAAAGGGATTAGGAACAAAAGGGTTAGGCACAGCACCTGGTTGCACCCCTCCGAAAACATTATCACCTTGATTAGCTAGATTCGCGCCGAAAACATCTTGCTGCTGCACAGCACCAGAAGGAAAAGGAGGGAATAGCGGTGACATAAAAGGAGTAGCATCAGCCTGAGCCTGAGCAGCTTGAGCCTGAACAGGAGTAGCTTGAGCCTGAACAGGAGTAGCTTGAGCCTGAACAGGAGTAGCTTGAGCCTGAGCAGGATAAAGTTCGGCATATATCTTGTCATACTTATTTGCAGCTTTTGAAAGCTCTTCTTTAGCTTTATCTTTTATAGGTTGTAGATTTGTATCATCTTGAGCTACTCTCCAACCATTAGCGTCTCTTCTAGCCTCAGCTAATTCTAGGCGTTTTTGTCTCTGTGTTGCCTCCGTCCCAAATGTTATCCCTCCAATATCTGCTTCAGCTTGAGCTACTTCAATATTAGCTTGATAAAAGTTATATGCAGCAGTATCTGATTTATGTTCACTTTTAGCTTCTTCAAAAGCTTTTTTAGCTTCTTCTAAACTTATTTTTGGTGCTGGGGCAAATGAAAATGCATTACCTCCATTAAGGTTAAACCCTTTACTCTTTAACCAATTTTCATAAACTTGCTTAGCCTTAGCCATTATTATTCTCCTAGTTATTTATCCGTTTTTATTATTAATTCCCTTCTGCCCACTGTTTCATTTTGCGCTGCATTTCTTCAGTGGCGATTCTTGCAGCTTTGGCTTCAGGGGAATTGTCATTCTCGAATGCGTTGTAAGCTACGATATAATCTTTATAAACTTGCGTATCATTTACCGCTTTTGATGCATCTGCGATGGATAAATAATAATCCCTTCTTACAGAATAAGCCGGATTGTTTGCTACAGTTTCCATATATTTAGAGTATTCAAACAGGCCATTAGCTGGGTCTTTTTTAAGCATATCGCCCATGTATTGCGCCAGAGTCATTCTTTCAGCTTCAGGGATATCTGGGTTGCCGATAATCTCCATCAAACCCATCATTTCGTTTGATGTTGCCATCGCTTGCGATGTTTCCAGCATTTGCATACCAGTTGCAGATTTAACCATAAGCTCCTGCATACGGCCAATTTCAGCCTGTATATCCGCAGCGTGGTTGTTCATATTCTCAACAACAGACATTATTTAAGCTCCTGATTCATTAGAATCCTTAATAATTACCCATAACACATAAATTTTAAATTTATATTACAAGGAGCCATAATAGTTAATTTTTGTTAACAAATCAAGTATTTGATACATATGGGCGGGAAAAAGTCATTATTATGAGAAAATCGCTGAAAATTGATGGGCTTTTTATGGGTAAGTATTTGTAAATAAGCTTTAAGTCATCCTGGAATTTAGGAAATCTTAGGCTACCTTTTAGCCTTAGATTTACTTAATATCCAGGATCCAGGTATTCTTATTTAAAAAGACCTGGATCCTGGATAGCCCCCTGGATAGCCCGGTTTTCTTACTACTCGTTTCACTCGCAGAGAAAATCGGCTTCCAGAATGACGCCAGATATGAAGCTTATGTGCTAAAGCAAAAAGGCCTTGGGGTGAGCCAAGGCCTTTTCTTTTTTTATTTTGTTTTAATCATCGCGTTCTTTCGAACTTGTTTCCAAACTAGAACCAGAACGAGAGCTTCTAGAACTAACCTTGTCAGGACTTTCTTCCTCTATCCTTCCTTTTCCAGAACCTTTTGCATCTGCTGGAACTTTGCTACGCCCCTTAGCTGGTTCGTCTTTACCCTCACGGCCACGCCCAGAAGCCCCCTTGCTTGGCTGCATATCTTCAGCTAATCCTCTTGCTAGTTTAAGTACCTCTTTCTGGTTTTCTGGGTTATTAAGGTTAAATTTACCACTTTTACGATTGAGATCGACATCTTTAAGCTGTTCATCTAGATTTTGTATAAAATCACTACGATCATCCCCTTCAAAATGCATCGCTACTTTTACAAGTTCATTTCTAAATTTTATCACGTCATCCGTATATACTGAAGTTGGCCCAGTAAATTTTTTAGGATTATATTCAGTTTCACTAGCTTTAAGTCCATGAAGCTGCAACATTTCATCTACCTGATTTTCAAGCTCCTTCCTTGCACCTTTGCCAAAGCCAAGCATGTCTTTAGATTGCTCTTTTGCACCTTCCATGAACTTAGTCGCAGTAAGCTTTAAAGCGCCAGTACCTGGTTGATTAACACTTTGTCTAAAATCAGTGGAGGTAAATAAACCTCTTAAATCCTCTACAGCTTGCTCTGGATCTTTACCGCTTATCCTAATAGATTTTGCAAGACTTTTACTTAAATCATTGACTTCTTTTGTAAGACTATCAGTTTTACTAGGATTATATGTTTTTGCATCAGCTCCTACGAGACCAATCTCGCCTAGCATCTTGGCAACCTTTTGCTCAAGGGCTTTTTCTGGACTAAGACTAGGCTCATTACCTATATTACTCGTAATAGACTGGCTGCTATAACCGGAGTTTTTAGCAATAGCCCCACCTACGGAACTACCGATTAGTGATGCTCCTACAAAGACAGCGGGTAATACTAAAAATCCTATTCCTCCAGTTGCAATACCAATGATAGCACAAAGTACAGCTCCACCTATAAGCCACTTTTTATCACCCATAAATCCTAAAGGATTTTCATCCTGGCCTGATACAGATTGGCTGGCTGGGTTCTGGCCTTGCCCCTGAGAGCCATAATCCGGCATGTTACTTCTAGGAGTGTTCCGGTTTACATCTGGAGTTTGTTCTTCGCCACCCAGTTCTTGCTCATCAACCTCATCTTTACCTTTATTTTCTCTAGGCGTAGGTTTGGCCTTAGTATCAGATTTGGAAAGCAAATCAGCTGCAATTGGAGGTGTTATTGTAGTAGGATTTGCACTGGCACCAATACCTGCATCTGCACTTACACTGGCACTTTCCTTTTCTTTCTTATTACTATCTGAAACAGTTGATAGTGCTGAACTTGCAGAGAGCTCATCTTCGCTATTGTCCAGCAACGGCTCTTCAGGTTTATTAGCTTTCTTGCTACCAAGAACCTCACTAAGCACTTGGTCAGCTTCATCCTCCAATGATTTTATAGTTTTACCAGAGTTGGCTGCTTTACCTGCATTTCCACCTACACTTGCTTCCGAAGCAGTTGATAGTGCTGAATCTGTATTACGACTCGATAACTCCCTCATACTTTCTGAGCGTTCCTTACCACTTCCAGAACTACTTCCATTTTTATCCTTAGCCATCCTACTCTCCTACTTATTTATCCGTTTTAATCTTATATTAATTCCCTTCTGCCCACTGTTTCATTTTCTTTTGCATTTCTTCAGTGGCTATTCTTGCAGCTTGGGCTTCGGGTGTATTGTCATTCTCGAATGCGTTGTAAGCTACGATATAATCCTTATAAATTTCTGTATCATTTACCGCTTTTGATGCGTTTGCGATGGACAGATAATAGTCTTTTCTGATTGCATAAACCGGGTCGTTTGCCACAGTTTCCATATAATTTGCATATTGATACAAACCATTAGCCGCGTCCTTCTTCAGCATGTCACCCATATATTGCGCCAGGGTCATTCTTTCAGCTTCAGGAATTTCAGGATTTCCGATAAGTTCCATTAAACCCATCATCTCATCCGATGTTGCCATCGCTTGCGATGCCTCAAGCATTGTAATGCCAGTTGCCGATTTAACCATAAGCTCTTGCATACGGGCAATTTCGGCCTGTATATCCGTAGCGTGGTTGTTCATGTTCTCGACAACAGACATTAATATCTCCCCTGGTTTTCAATCGCCATGAAACTAATATACTACACAATTGTTAAAAATTTATTAAATTCTGTTACATTTTGTGAGGGTAGATACATCGTCATCCTGGATGGTTCTATTTTCTTACTACTCGCATTGTTCGTAGAGAAAATAGGCTTCCAGGATGACTCCGCTGGACTTAAACACCCTTTTCAGGCGCTGTTTTGGAAGATTTTCCTTCTTTCAGGATAGATTGAATGGACTTACTTTTTTTCTTTTTAGGGGATTTCTCAATTGCTAAACCGACAATTTCGTGGGTGGCACCAATTTTCAACTGCCTTAGCACTTCTATCATCTTTTTATCTTTTGCGATGATTCCTGACATTGCACCTGATAACAATACGGCCAGCTCTTCAGGATCGTAATCTTCATTTAGCTTATCATACAACACTAACTTTAAGATATCAGATGGTGATAGTTTCTTGTCAGCAGTTACCATATCAATAGCAATTTTGCGTAAACGGTAATCAAGGTCAGCATCTTCAAGATTGGTTTTATCTTTTATCGAAGCATATAACCCAAACCTGAGCTTATCATCAGCCAATAGGTGTTCGTCAGGATAAAGGCTATTTTCCTGTAGAAGATCAAAATATTGTTCCAGCTCGTTTTCGGGCATGCTAAAAATTTCCTAATTCCTACTATACTACACAATCATTAACCAACAGTAAATGTAACAGCACCAGCGCTTTCCAAAACAAGTGAAAATTCTTCTGGTTTCCGTAAATCGCCGTTTCTTTCGTATTCTGAAACAACAAATGCACCAGAAAGCTTATCCCCATTGCCAAAAGCCAGTTCATAATTATTAACAGTTGCCGCAAAAGCATATCCACGAAAGGTCTCTTCAGCAGCGCTATCAGTAAAGAAACCATCGGCTTTAATTGAAACAGATTCTATCCCTGCTCCTGTTAACTTTCTCCAGCGGCCAGAAGCCAGGTTACTTGCATCTTTTATCATATTGTTTAGCTTAAAACTGGTATTGCGCAAGCCGCCTATCGTAGTGAAAGCTTCGGTAGGAGTTGCACCGTTACCAACTTTTAATATTACGTTATCACCTTTTTGTGCTGTCATAGCGGTTCTCCTTTTTTAAAGAGTGTGAGCGATAGCAAACTTTTATAGTCCCTTCTCCCCGTCCCCCTCCCCACGGGAGAGGGGCGATACCGTAACCACCTGCTTTTAGATATGCACAAATGCATCAAATGAAATATAACTTTGCCAGGTGATACCATCGGATAATTGGGCTACACCACTATCGGTAAAATATATGCTTACCAATGTGCAACCAGTTAGCGACAGGCTTACGCCGTGAAGTATGCGTTTGATTTCAGCAATTATATTTAGGGATTCTTTGTTACCACGGGTGCGACTGAAAACGTTTAGCTGCACCGTAGCTTCTATACCACTAGTGGTTTTGGTTGACCAATCACGGCTACGGATATTATTAAATTTTATATATGGGAATGCAGTATCCTGCGGCACATGGCTGAATACTCCACTTACCATTGCAGCTAGTGTTGTATCCCCTGTTAAAGCAGCATAGGCGGATTTTTGCAGTTCCCATGTAGTATCGGTTGTTGGCATTTTTTTGCTCCTTGTTTGCAAGAACTATAGAACTTTAGAACTTCGGAACCTTAGAAATTCTATTCTCTTAAGTTCTAGAATCCTTATATTCCAAAGTTCTTATACCCCACTTCCCTCTTCCGCATATATCTTTAGCCACTGGCTTCGCTCATTGATATTTATTACACTGCGGATATTGAAAATACGGCTGCCGAATAAGATACGCATTTTGGAAGTAATTCCGCTTAGATAACGGGTAGTAACAATGTGGGAGATATTTCCCTGTATTTTACCTGCGCTAAATTTCTCCGAAGAAAAAATCATACTGGTGACAGGAGCTATTTCCGCCCAAACGGTAGAGACATCTACCCATGAAAGAGTAACGCCACCACCACTGTCACTGCTGGTAGACTCGCTTTGGAAAGTTATAGTTTGACGCATGCGGGAGGAGATGTCGGGTTGGTTGGTCATTTTTATGTTCCTTGCTAATTAACTATATACATCTAAGAACTTTAGAACCTTGGAACTTTTGAACCACGGTTCTAAAGTTTAAATTCTAGAGTTCTAAATCCTCAACATCTTATACGGCCCATAAAGCGCCTTAGATTGCGCGGGGATAGTGTTGCTACCTTCCCTGCCATCGTAGATAGCAGCAATGTGTGCAAGCATGCCTTGCTTTATTGGAGAGGGGATATAAGAAGACGACACGCCATAGCCACAAAGATAAATAATCTCAATATGTTGACTTACTATATTAACGTCAAATATTAATCTTTGTTTGCCTGAGCTTAGGTAATAAGTATCACTGCTGATAACCGCTCCTTCACCCCCTCTATCATAGGCAGTAACGCTGGTTACAGTTTGCACCGGCCCCATCAGCAATTTAACTTCCGATGGGGTATATTGGTCGTACGAAATCTTCCAGCTTTGGTTGATGAGAGATATTTTCATAAACTTTTCTGCTGTTTCCCTAACGCTTTTTATAAGATTAGTAATCAGCGTATCATCACCGCTACCAGTTACTTTTAGATAATCCTTGGCCTCGGATAGCGTAAGCGGTTCGGCTACCGGAGCTACACAAAGCTCAAGATATGGCTTATTGGTCATTTTATTAACTCCTGAATTGTTAAAGAAATTTTAAGAATTGCGTCTAATTATTTGTTTGCAATATTAGTTTTAAATCAAAAAGAATCGTGATAATGCTGGATTAAAATTAACTTAAGCTAGTATTTACTTACAGAAAGAATAGGAGTTTTAAATGCGTGAGTTTAAAATAAAGAATAGTGACTTAAAGAATGGCACATTTGATTTAGAGGATGTGCCACAAGGAACTAATAAGCTTTACATAAGCGACTGCCGAGACCTAAAGTCACTGCCAGATAAATTAAAGTTCTCTGCGCTTCACATTAGCCGCTGCCCCAACCTTACTTCGCTACCGAAGAAATTAAAGGTAGGCAGCCTTGACCTAAGTGACTGCACCGGCCTTACCGAGCTGCCGGATAATTTAAAGGTGAGCGATGGCATTAGACTAACTGGCTGCACCGGACTTACTTCACTACCGCAGAAGTTAAAGGTAGGCAACCTTGACCTAAGTGGCTGCACTGGTCTTACTTCGCTATCTAAGAAATTAAAAGTGCTTTATGACCTTAACCTAAGTGGCTGCACCGGTCTTACTTCGCTGCCGGATAATTTAAAAATGCGCGTAAGCCTTAACCTAAGTGGCTGCACAGGTCTTACTTCGCTGCCGGATAATTTGAATTCCATCCATTACCTTAACCTAAAAGGCTGCGCCAGCCTTACCAAGCTGCCGGATAATTTAAATGTGATCAATAACCTTGACCTAAAAGACTGCACCGGCATTGTTAAACTGTCAGATAATTTAAATGTGATGGGCAAGCTTAACCTAAGTGGCTGCACCAAGCTTACTTCGCTACCTGATAATTTACAAGCGCGCGAAAGACTTGACCTAAGTAACTGTACTGGTCTTATCCCAACTCCAGAGCTAATAGCCAAACTGGAATCCCTTGAAAGGACAAATCACAACACAGTGGTTATTTGGCCAAAACATTTTAAACGAGGAGAAGCAATTGATTTGGCTAAAGAGAGGCTTGAGGCGGTTATTACTAATTATGAGAAAACAACTGAAGGCGGAGCCCCATCAACGTCAGATTTATTTCATCGTTTCTTAAGTGAAGGATTAGGGCAACGTGATGGCGCTGCAGCAGTTGCAGAAGGTGTGGATTCATTTTTGCAATTTATTGAAAAAGACTCTAAACATCTAAAATGGATAGAACCTATCGCCAGTGGGTTTTTAGAAGGCTGTGTAAATCAGCCGGTTGCTGGTTTTTCTGAAATCTCCGCATGGGTTGCTATAGCTGAAAAACAAAATACCGCTGCTAAATTAGAAGCGGCGCGCCAGCTTATTGCCTTAGAAGCGATTAAAGACTTCGTAGCCAACTGTGACCCCAAACCCGGGCAGGAAGTAGAAGTTGAGGCAGGCAATGCATTACTACGTGAAGTCCATAAAAATCTGGTCAAATCCGGAATGAAACCATGGCCTGGTGTTCCGGGCAGTGTTACCTATGAAGTAACAATAAAGAGTTGGTTAACAGACGAAAATATAGTGGAGGCTACCAAAAGAGCTGCGACAAGCAATGGTAAGCCTTTAGCTGATGTGGCTGACTATTTATTATCCGTTCATGGCGATACCTGGGCCACTGTTGCCTTCCCAGTTGAAACCGCGGCGATTGCAGCAAAACAGACCAATAAACAAGAAGCCTTGGGTGAGTTATTTGTAGACCCAACAACACCATATAAAGCTGATTCAAAAAATCCACCTTCCGCTGCAGTTATGGCTGAAATAAACCAGTATGAAGCGGCATTAAAAGGAATGAGCGAAAAAGAACGAGTGGCTAAACTAGAAGAGCTTTCAAAAGAATTAGAAACTGAAAAAGCTACCGGCACTGGTGAAATAATCCGCAAATTAACACTTGATGCTATTCAGCAATCTAAAAAGCCATCGCATTTCCGAGATATGATTAGTAAAGGGCCAGAGAGAGAAAAGTTTTAGTGCAAGCAACTTAAATATTATCCTTCACAATTTTATACGGGGTCTCCGCCCAAGGTCTGTGCTAGTAAACTGCACAGCTTTTTGATGGGGACCCCGCATCTTCCGCTTCGCTCTCGTGCGGGGTGTGAAGCCCTGTTTGAACCTACAAGCGCTTAACTAATTACCCATTCCTAGTTTGCGCCCGCGATATTGCCTTTCCTATATCAAACAGGCTTTGGCTGCCTGACTGCCTAAAACCACCACGCCCACTAAACCCGTTGAAAGCCATAGGTAGCAGTGCGTCACTTAAAATCTGGCCAAAAATATTGCCACTAAATTCCTGCAATATGGTTTCCTGTAATTGCTGCTGCGATTCCATTAGCAGCTTTTTGTTTTGGGCTTCAACGATTTTGTTTAAGGTACTTCTTAAAGAATCGATGTCTTTATCGAGAGCTTTATTAAAATCTTTTAGTATCT
>JAJONM010000115.1 GCA_021323415.1 Rickettsiaceae bacterium | reverse complement strand
GCAATAAGGCAACAATGTCTGTTTGATTATTTTTAATAGCAATATGCAGTGGAGTATCTACACCAACTTTTGCATTTACATTTACATTCGCCCCATGCTTAAGCAATAGAGAAACCATTTCTTTTCGATAGTTCTCGATAGCAATATGCAGTGGGGTTTTTCCATAATAACTTTTATTTGCATCCGCCTTGTGCTTAAGCAATAGAGAAACAATTTCTATTTGATTATTTCTAACAGCAATATGTAGTGGCTGATATTCACTTGAATCCTTTGGATTCACATCTGCATTGTGGTTGAGTAATAGAGCAACAATTTCTATTTGATTTTTTTCAACAGCAATATGCAGTGGGGTTTTTCCATAAACTCCTGGATTCACATCCGCTCCAAGCTTAAGCAATAGAGAAACCATTTCTTTTTGATTGCTCTCAATAGCAATCTTCAGTGGGGTTTTTCCATCAAATGTTATATTCACATCCGCCCCAAGCTCAAGCAATAGGGCAGCAATTTCTTTTTGGTTATGTTCAATAGCACTATGCAGTGGGATATCATGTTTCACACGATAATTCGCGTCCTTTATACCATTTATGCCCGCACCCTGTTTTATCAGAGAGCGCACAGATTCGATATCACCTTTTTTTATTGCCTTATTTAGCTTTTCATTCAAAGCTTTTTGTTTTTTATATTCAGTGATAGGCTTTTTAGTTTTTGCAACCCCAGAATGTGCAGCTGGTGTAGTTACGCCAGTATCAATGCGTTCCTGCGGTTGGGTAACCATTGGAACAATAGTAGAAAAGACAGGATGAGGTAATACAGCAACCTGGCGAATCAACGCTTGAGGAGGTGGGGCAATAAATGCGGCAGGAGTTGTTTGCTGTGCAACTGGTGTAGTGTCATCTCTCAGCTTTTTTGTTTCTGTACTGTCTATGTTACTTAAATCTTCGCCTTTTCTTTTCATTTTGCTACCAACACTTAGAAGTTAATTTATTAACTGTTGCTACATATGTAGAATAATCACATATTAATGTCAAACATTATTAACACATATGCAACCTAATTTTCGGTTAATTTACAATATATTAATAATTAAATGTTATTCTCTATCTAGCAGCTTTATCAAAAAAGAATTACAAAGGGATTACCATGATCAATAATATCAGATTAGCATTGCTTACATTAGCACTTAGCGCCTGCGCAGCTAACCCTACTGTGGTTGAAGTTAGCCAGGCAACTGACAATATGCTCACCTGCGACCAGATAGCCAGACAGATTGAAGAAACCCAGATATATAAAACTGAGGCTCGCAAAGATGATACTTTTAAACTTAAATATATATGGTTACCTACGGGTGCAATGTCCGCTTACCGTTTCAACAAAGCAGAAAGCAGCGCCGTTGCACGCATTGACCATTTAACTCAGCTTGCAAATCAAAAGGGCTGCCCTTTTACCGCCAGGACATCGCAAATATTAAATGATGAGCTGAAAAGGAAAGAGGCTTTTGGTAAGCATAGGATGTAAGTTTAATAGCATCACTTATATGCGTAAGCAGTATTTTTCGTCATCCTGGAATTTAGGAAATCTAGGCTACTTATAGCCTTAGATTTACTTAATATCCAGGATCCAGGTTTTCTTATTTAAAAAAGACCCGGATCCTGGATAGCTCGGTTTTCTTACTGCTCGTGCCTCGCAGAGAAAACCGGCTTCCAGGATGACCTCCAAATTGTGTTTATAATAACAATATTTACCAATTATTAACACTTTTATGTCATGATAATATTACCACCCAAAGGGGATATTATCATGAAAAAGATTACAGCATTAATTATATTAACCTTAACTATCAGCGCTTGCGCTACTAATACCACAGGTACAAAAAAGGCTGATTCTGAAAGGATGCCTGTAACTGATATGATGCCTAGTTTTACTTTTTAAGAAGTAATTAGCTGAATAAAATGGAGGGGGATAAAATATCCGTATATCCCCCTCACCTTGTCAAAACCCTTATCCTCTTTACAGTCGAAGAGCTTTGATCCCAGTGCTGAACTGGGAGTTGTTCTTTAGAATCTATTGGTTACCACGGCCCATGCCTTGTCCATTGTTTTGTGGATAGTACGTAGACATTCTGTTTGCACGTCTTTGGTTTTGCAGTTTAGATAACTCACTCTCACCATTTTGCTGTGTGCTGCTAACTACATTTGTGTATCTATTACCAGATAATGATACCTGGTTTGCATATCCACCATTGTATTGAGGTTGCTGAACAGGAGCTGCAACCGCATTATCATTTTGAGGATATGATACCGACGCACGGTTAGTCACACTAATATTTGGCGATGATTGTGCCGAAGCGTTATCATAGCTAACTGGCATATATGCTGTAGGTAATGTAGCTAAGATATTTGGCTTAGGTGCTTCAGCCGGCTTAGTATCAGCAACATTTAAGTCAGCTTCAATTTCAACACCATATAGCTTTGCTTTTATTGCCTGTATGTTCTTATCCTGACCATTTTTCTTAGTGTAATAAATAGGCAAGTCTTTGGTAATGATCAGCTTTAACGCTTCATTATGCTTCTCCAGAAGAGAGGTAATATTTTTATCAGCTAAAATATCATCAAATGATTTATGACCAGCATTTTTTACCGCAGTCTCAAACTCATTATGTAATGAATCAATTTGGTTACTCATAGCGTAAATATCATCTAACCCAAGATATTCGCCTTTTGCAAATACAAGGCTCGGGATAGCTGGCATATAACGCAGCTTATTGATTTCATCGAATTTTTTCTTAGAAAAATCATCAGCCAAAACTGACGCAACCAGAGGGCAAACTAATCTAAGGTCCAAAAGGTTTTTTTCAGTTACTGGAACACCCAATTTTTTCTCAAAGAAATTTTTAGTACCCTTTAAAGTTCTTCCTACTGTATCACTATAATCCCAATCACCTTTCGCATTAAGCGTTTTTGGGGTGCCTAGCATATGTACCATTGCAGTATGAACAGGAAGTGGTGACACAATCCCTGCAGCAAATGCCTCTAAAGCAGCCCAATTTTTTTCATTTAATTTTAAAGGAGAAATACTTTCTACAAGGAATGATTGTAATGCCGTTAAAGTTTTATTGCTAAACCTGCTGTCACTATCAAAACATCCGCTTACAATTCTGTTAATCAGATTAGTGCCATCGACGCTTTTCATGCGTACACCAAGGTCTTTAGGGTCAGATTCATCAACAAACCTGGCTAGTTGCTCAAGAGTTAAATCTAGCACCTTCTCATCACAGATATTCAATAGCTGATGTGTATAAAATTGCTTTTCAGTCGCATCAATTTTAGTGCCTAAATTTTCATTATTGTGCCTATCGATTGCCTTACTAACAAAAACAAGCACATCAGCATAAGTAAACCAGGCCTCTTTTTCTAAGTCTGTGATTTTGAATTTTATGCCATCTTTAAACATAGAAGTTGGATATGATTCCTTTAGAACATCTGACATTATTCTTTTTATCTGTTCAGTGCTCGCACCCTTATTTTGCACTAAGAAATTGATGTTCTTATAAACTTGTGCAAAAGCATTAATTATATCCTCTGCAGTATAAGCAGCAGAATCAATCGGCTCAGAATTTGCTGTTTCCTTTTTGGTTGCTTCATTTACATTATTAAATCCTATTTTTCTGGTGTGTGTTACAGATGTTAATTCTGCAAAACGAGCTTTCAACAATTCCATTTGCGTATGACCAATATCACGAAGTTTCGCATTTAGTCCGCCCTTTGGTCTTGCTTTTCCAAATAATCCGGTATGATCTAAGTCACTAACATAAAAGCCAAGGCATTCACCTAAAAAAGCCTTTATAGCCGCAAAAGGAATTTTTACAAAATGTTG
>JAJONM010000047.1 GCA_021323415.1 Rickettsiaceae bacterium | reverse complement strand
AAATAGCCTATTTTACATTAATTCCTAATATTACCACACAAACGCAGGCAACACCCCTTTTGGAATATTCCCCGACTGCTCACAAACCAACTGCAACTTGCCAGATTCAGGTAACTCGCCATGCTTGATACCTAATTCTTCACCCAGGATTCCTCCCGCAATCAGATATGAATCTATTCCGAAATTGATTGCACCTTTAATATCCGTATCCAGATTATCACCAATAGCAGCTACGCGGTCTATTTTGCAATTAATTAGCGACAAAGCCTTATGGTAAACTTGTTCATAAGGCTTACCAAATTGTGTTATAGTGCCGCCCATATCGGCATATTTTTCAGCAATAGCGCCAGCACATAAAGCTCTTTTTCCACTTTGACGTACAATTACATAATCGGGATTAGCGCAGATCAGAGGCAAATTATGTATTAGGCATTCATTTAATAATGGTATCTTATCTTCTAAAATATCATCGTCATTATCAAAGCCGGTTACGATTATAAAATCAGCATCGGCAGGTGAGCTAACTAGTTGATAATCAAGATCATTTATTAAATCTGCATCACGGTCAGGCCCTATCATCAGATATTTTTTACCAAGCCCATGTTTATTGCTTTTGATATACTCATGGGTTACTTCGCCTGAAGTAATGATATGGTCATAAAGATTATCGGGTACTCCGACACGAATTAGTCCTTCAACTGCGCGGAAAGCCCGACGTGGAGCATTAGATAAAAATATGATTTTCTTACCTTTGTTTTTCATTTGCCCCAGGCAATCATTAACACCCGGATATGCTACAATACCGTCATGTATCACTCCCCACAGGTCAATGATAAATGCATCATAGTTGTCTATAACAGACCGCAAATTATTGTAAGGCTGAATTTTCATAAAGGCTTTTTGCCCGATTGTAAATGGTTTGTCAACTGTGACTATGGTATCGTCATTGTTGTAAAAGTTTATAATTATGGTTCCAGAAAGATAGGAGGGCTATAGCGGCTAGGGATTTCCTCCCCTTGAGGGGGGAGGTTTAAGGTGGGGGTGTTGCGGAGCAAATAATCACTGCCTATCGGCACACCCCAATCCTAACCTTCCCCCCTCAAGGGGAAGGAACGACAAACGATAGGCCTTAATATTTTAGAACCGGGTTAGTTAAGTTTTACAGCAATGACATACTAACTTAAAAAGTTCTTAAGTAAAACTAAAGCTCTTCCATACCCTTAACAATAGCTTCTGTAGTATTCTTCGCATCGCCAAATAGCATTATAGTATTTTCGCGGAAGAATAGCTCATTCTCAACTCCGGCATAACCAGGGGCCATACCACGTTTTAAGAACAATACTTGCCCAGCCTTTTCAACGTCTAACACCGGCATTCCGTAAATAGGTGAGGATGGGTCAGTTTTTGCAGCTGGGTTAGTTATATCGTTTGCACCAATTACGAAAGCGATATCGGTGCTAGAAAAATCACGGTTGATTTCGCTTAATTCAAGAACCTGATCGTAAGGTACATTAGCTTCAGCTAGCAATACGTTCATATGTCCAGGCATCCTTCCTGCCACCGGGTGAATAGCGTAGCGCACCTGTACACCTTTTTTCTGGAGCAAATCAGCCATTTCTTTCAAAGCGTGCTGGGCTTGTGCTACTGCCATACCATAACCTGGTACAATAATTACCGATTTTGCATTACTAAGCATAAAGGCAGCATCTTCACCGCTTGCACTTTTTACTGCGCTCATATCATGACCAGCACTACCTACAACGGCAGCTCCTGCATCACTACCAAATCCGCCGAAAATTACGTTAATGATAGAGCGGTTCATCGCCTTACACATCACATAACTAAGTATCGCACCACTTGCACCAACGAGTGCTCCAGTGATAATCAATAGGCTGTTGCCAAGGGTAAATCCGATACCTGCTGCTGCCCATCCTGAATATGAGTTTAGCATCGAGATAACCACCGGCATGTCTGCCCCCCCGATAGGAATAATTAATAGGAATCCAACCAGGAAGCCTAAGATAACCATATATTTAAAGCTGGAAGGTGACTGGGTATGATAAAAATTAAAGCAGAAATAGATTATCGCAAGGCCAATAAGGGCATTAATCAGGTGCTGGCCTTTAAACCTTATTGGTGAACCACCCATTATGCCTTGTAATTTTAAGAATGCGATAATAGAACCGGAAAACGTTATAGCGCCAATAACTACGCCAAGGCTCATTTCTATCAGGCTGGCTTTATGAATATTACCAACTACTCCTATATTAAATGATTCTGGCGATAAATATGCAGCCGAAGCTACTAAAACTGCCGCCATACCAACCAGTGAGTGGAATGCAGCAACTAGCTGCGGCATTGCAGTCATTTTAATTTTTACTGCAATAAATGTACCAATCGCTCCACCTAATAACACCAGGCCGAAAACATATTGCTGGTTGCCAAAACTGAAATCCTTCATGGTTGTAATAACAGCGATAACCATACCGATGATACCGAGTACGTTACCGTTTCTAGCACTTTTCGGAGAGGCAAGTCCTTTTATTGCAAGGATAAAACAAACACCGGCGATCAGGTATAAAATCTCAGAGATATTTTCCATGGTTTATCCTTTTTTCTTAAACATGCGTAGCATTCTTTGAGTCACTATAAATCCGCCGAAAATATTAATAGATGCGATAAATATAGCTATAGCTCCAAGTGTAGTTGAGGCGCCAATTGCAGATTTTCCAACCGCCAGAATAGCGCCAATTACAATAATACTCGAAATTGCATTGGTAACTGACATAAGAGGAGTGTGCAGGGCAGGGGTAACTTTCCACACAACGTAATAACCAACGAAGCATGCCAATACAAATACAGTTATTGCAAAAATAAACGGATCAACTCCGTTTACTGTAGTAACCATATGCTGTTGCGCCTGCATTTGCAGATTCATTACACCTTCAGATAAAGTAACAGCATCATTAGAAACTGATGCAGCTTTATCTGCCAGATCACTTGCCTGTTTTGCCAGCTCATTTACTTCTGTCATCTTATTTAGTACCTTTTGTTAAAGATGGATGAACAATTCTGCCATCATGCGTTAAGAGGCATGACTGTATTATTTGATCTTCAAAATCTATTTTAATTTTCTGCAGTTTTTTATTGACCATAGGTGTCAGGAAATTCACCAGGTTTTTTGCATAAAGACGGCTGGCATCAACTGGCACTCGCGCTGGCATGTTGTCATAGCCAATAAGTTTTACGCCTAATTTTTCTACAACTTTATTTTGTTCGCTTAGTTCGCAATTGCCACCTGATGCAGTTGCTAAATCAACTATAATTGAACCAGGCTTCATGTCCTTCACCATTTTTTCTGTAATAAGGACTGGGGCAGGGCGCCCAGGAATCAATGCGGTGCAGATAATAATATCCTGCTCTTTCAACGTCTTATGTATGAGGTCAGCTTGTTTGCGCTTATAGGCCTCTGACATTTCCTTGGCGTAGCCACCTTTAACTTCCCCTTCTTCACTTTTTTCGGCCTCTACTTCAATAAAGGCTGCGCCAAGGCTCTGCACTTGCTCTTTCGCGGCAGAACGCACATCAAATGCAGACACAATTGCACCCATACGTTTTGCAGTAGCGATAGCCTGCAATCCTGCAACACCAGCACCTAGCACTAATACTTTCGCAGGGCGGATTGAACCAGCTGCAGTCATCATCATTGGAACTACACGGCCAAATTCAGCCAAAGCATCTATTACTGCTTTGTAACCCGCCAGGTTACTTTGTGATGACAGAACGTCCATATTTTGCGCGCGGGTAATGCGAGGTATGTACTCCATAGCAAAAGCACTTATTTTACTGGTAGCATATTTTTTTATTAGCGCAGGGTCTTGCGTTGATGCAAGCAAACCGACCAGTATAGTGCCTTCTTTCATGTGTGCAATTAGCGCTGTGCTTGGGGCTTGTACTTTTAAAACTATATCTGCAGCGCTTAAAATTTTATCGACATCTGTGCCAATTTTTCCACCAGCATTTTTATAGTCATCATCAGAAATTCCGGCAGTGACACCAGCATTTTTTTCGATAGTTACGGAG
The DNA here is from genome assembly GCA_021323415.1 of Rickettsiaceae bacterium. Classification (GTDB taxonomy): domain Bacteria; phylum Pseudomonadota; class Alphaproteobacteria; order Rickettsiales; family UBA6187; genus JAJONM01. The sequence goes on along the minus strand of JAJONM010000047.1, from coordinate 10,046 downwards.
ATTCCAAGATCGGTTAGATTTTTTACAGTTTCGGGCGTTACGGCAACTCTGGTTTCGTTGGCTGCTCTTTCTTTTATGACTGCAAGTTTCATCTACATGGCTCAACTAAGAGTTTAAAAATACAATGGTTTCGAAGTTTAACTAAAAAGAAAATATATGCAAGAGATTATGTTAAAAAAGAATCTAGAACCTAGATTCTATGAACTACTGCCGAACTAACTATCTTAATTTCTGGATTCTAATTACTTAAGCCCTGCACTGCCATTTTCTACAGCATTCTCTAACGCTACCATAAAGTCTTTGCGGTTTAATCCAGGTTTAATCGGCGGAAGATATTGCATACGAATGGTTCCCGGGTGTTTTAAGAAACTTTCTCTTCCCCAGTATAAACCAGAATTAAGTGCAACCGGAACAACAGGTATGCCAGAATCTAAATCCATATAAATAAAAGCAATTCCTGGCTGGTATGTTCTTTTCTCTCCCGGGGCGGTGCGTGTACCTTCTGGAAAAATAACCACTGATTGTTTTTTAGCTAGTCGGTCGTTAACGTCCTTCTGTAATTTTTTAATCGCGCTAGAACCACCTGAACGGTCTACCGGAATCATATCCATAGCAACCAGATAGCGCCCGAACATCGGAATATTAAGCAATTCTTTCTTTAATATATATGCAGGGCCGTTTAATAATTTTAAGAAAATTGCCGTATCCCATGCTGATTGATGTTTTGCCGCTATAACAAATGGTTCTGCTGGTAAATGTTCATGACCACTTATTTCATAACGTATGTTACATATATAGCGGAGGCCGAAAATAATACCATTTGCCCATATAGGTCCCACGCGTGAAGCGATGCGGGGAGGGGCCAGTAGCAATGGTGCTGCTGTTGCTGATAGCAATAAAGTCCATAGCGGAAAATAAATGTTAAATATAAGAGAACGGATAAATATCATTTAGTAGCTCAAGAATGGTACGTGGCTAAGCAAATATTTATTATATTCTAACACCAGCAATTTTTTCATGGAGCCAGATTTCCACCACTGTTTTAATTCAAAATTATTAGGAGTGACAGAATATGGAATGATTTTTACATCAGGTAATTGTTTTTTAAATTCAGCCATGCTGCGGTTTATATGGTAATTAGATGTCACCAGCCTTATTGACTGGAAGTTATTTTCACGCACCCAGCGGGCAGCTTCTTCTGCGTTTTGTTTAGTGTTTTTTGCTTCATAGCCTAATTGTATACTATCTGTAAGTTGTGCAATATTATCAGGCAGGTTGCCAGAGAGTATAAGCAAGCTCGCCAGGTTAGCTTCTTTCCCTACACCCGATATAAGCAGTTTATTTGCTTTCTTTTCGTTCAATAGTTTTATGCCAGCGTCAAGCCGGTTTGTTCCACCAGTTAGTATAACTATACCGTCAGTCGCTAAAGTGTCATCATTGTTGGTGTTAGGGATTGTTTTAACAAACAGCACCAGACCACTAAGCCATATACAAAATGATATAAGCAAAGCAAGAAACATATAACGAATAAATTTTGTAGACATAGTTGTGCTAATATAAAACTAAATCATTTTCACGAATATTTAATTGTTCAGATAGCATAGCATTAATTTCCAATACGGCAATAACACTTGTACCCGATGATATATTTTCTAAAGAATGCGGTGTGGCATTTTTTCTAATGGTACGAATTTTCCCGTCTTTTCCTATGAATATCATATCAAGGGGTATAAAAGTATTTTTCATCCACATATGTATGACATGTTCTTCATCAAAAAGAAATAGCATGCCCTTATCATTATCTATTTTTTCTCTAAACATTAATCCTTGAGCTTTTTGCTGATATGTTTTTGCCAGCTCTACGTTAAAAGATATACGGCTTCCATCCTGCCTCTGTATAGTTATAGGTTTAGTCTCGAATGTTATGGGAGTTTTGTTCTCTGGTTTTAGAACAACAACAAGAGCTGTTACTAACAATATAGTAACGAGTAAATTTATTATTAGGCTTTTGTTTAATTTCATAATATAAGTTAATTTGCTTTAAAGGCTAATTATGTTATTGATAATTAATCAATATGCAAGAGAAGAAAAATTAGTATTGTTCTAAATAGTTATTGCACTATTATAACTTTGCTAAACGCGAGATAGACAAGAGGTCTTATGAAAAATAAATTCTCTGATACAAAGCTTAGTATCAATTTAAGTGCGATTAAGTCCAATTATAAACTCCTCAAAAAACATGGTAAGGTTGCTGCAGTAGTTAAGGCTAATGCTTATGGCCTTGGGGTGGGAGAAGTGTCTTCATCTCTTTATGAAGCCGGTTGCCGTGAATTTTTTGTGGCTAATTTAGATGAAGCGCTCGAACTTAGAAAAATTTTGCCTGATGTGTTTATAGCAGTTTTCCAGGGCGCACAAGAAGGGCAGGGAAAATATTTCGAAAAGCATGATTTAGTGCCGGTGATAAATACAGTTCATCAGGTTAAATTATGGCAGCAATACTCTGAAAAACAGGGAAGTAAATTGTCTTGTATAGTTCATTTTGATACTGGAATGAACCGCCTCGGTCTATCGATGAAAGATGCCGGGTTGGTTGCTAAGTTCAAAATAAAATACATAATGAGCCATTTGGCTTGTGCGGATACTCCAAAGCATCCTAAAAATGCTGAACAGCTAAAAAATATGAAGGCTATAGCAAAGCTTTTCCCTAAGGTTCCGGTTAGTTTTGCTAATTCATCCGGTGTGTTCTTAGGTGAAGATTATCTATTTGACCGCATTCGTGCCGGAATTGCTATTTATGGCGGCAATCCAACGCCTTATACTAAAAATCCAATGAAAAATGTTGTAACACTAACTAGCAAGATTTTGCAGGTGCGCGTGATTGACAGCGTTGATTCGGTAGGTTATGGTGCAACTCATAATGTGCCTGCGGGTGCAAAAATTGCAACAATACCAGTAGGTTATGCCGATGGGTATTCCAGGCATTTGAGCAATCGCGGTTATTGTGCGATAGATGGAAAAAAAGTTCCGGTAATAGGCCGTGTATCTATGGACTTGATAACTATCGATGTAAGCTCTATAGAATCTGGCAAACTTGTGGTGGGTCAGGAAGTTGAGTTGATTGGTAACACGATAACAATAGATGATGTAGCCTCTTGGTCTGGCACTATTAGTTACGAAGTGCTGACGAGCTTGGGCTGTAGGCATTTGAGGGAGTATTTGTAGAATAACAGTGTAACGGTATAACAGTGTAACAGTATTTACCAAGCTGTCTGTTACACTGTTATGCTGTTACCCAGTTACACTATTATATAAAAGGTAACAACGTGAATTTTCTAGAACTAATAGGCAGATTCTTTCTTGATTTCCTTGCATCTATAGGCAAGGTTGCTCTCTTTACATCTCACTCGGTTGTTAACACCTTAACGCCGCCATATTACCCACGCGCAATTTTGCGTCAAATGGTGAGCATCGGATATTATTCACTTCCGGTAGTTGGCCTTACTGCTGTATTCACCGGTGCTGTTTTGGCGCTGCAAAGCTACACTGGTTTTTCCCGTTTTAATGCAGAAAGCTCAATTGCAACTGTGGTAGTAATTGCAATTACCCGTGAATTAGGCCCGGTACTTGCTGGTCTTATGGTAGCAGGCCGTATCGGCGCTGCAACCGCCGCTGAAATCGGCACAATGAAAGTTACTGAGCAGATTGATGCATTGGTTACTTTATCTACTAACCCATTTAAATATCTGATTGCCCCGCGCTTGATAGCTGGAATCATAACCCTGCCGCTTCTTGTGATAATAGCAGATATTATCGGTGTTTATGGCGGTTATCTGGTGGGTATCCATAAACTTGGCTTTGCTCCTGGAAATTACCTGCGCAATACATTTGACTTGCTAGAACAAAAAGACGTTGTTACCGGACTTATCAAATCATCAATATTTGGCTTTATCATTGCGCTTATGGGGTGTTACCATGGTTATAATTCTAGAGGCGGCGCAAGTGGTGTAGGTGTTGCCACAACCAATGCGGTAGTGACCGCTTCAATGCTAATATTACTTTCTAACTATATAGCAACGGAGTTTTTCTTTTCAAAATGAGTTCTCCAGTAATTTCATTGCGTGATGTACATAAAAGCTTTGGCAGCAAAAAAGTGCTGAAAGGCATAAACCTTGATATCGCTAAAGGCGAATCGCTAGTAGTTATCGGCGGTTCTGGTAGCGGCAAGTCGGTGCTGATAAAAAATATTATTGGTTTGATGGAGCCAACTAGTGGCAGCATAAAAATCGATGGTGAAGAAGTTTCTCATCTATCTAGCCGCGCACGCAGTAACAAAATGAGTAAATTCGGCGTTCTTTTCCAGGGTGGCGCATTATTTGATAGTTTGCCGGTTTGGAGAAATATTTCGTTTGCATTGATGCAATCTGGAAAAATGAATGCTGATGAAGCGTATAAGCTGGCTGTGTCGAAATTAGCAAGCGTTGGCCTTAAGGAAGATGTTGCTAATCTTTCTCCTTCCGAACTCTCCGGTGGTATGCAAAAGCGTGTAGCACTTGCCCGTGCGATTGCCAGCAACCCGGAAATAATATTTTTTGATGAGCCTACCACAGGCCTTGATCCTATCATGGCTGACGTTATTAACAATTTGATTACAAAATGTTCATCAGAGCTTGGAGCTACAACATTTACAATTACACATGATATGCACTCTGTTCGCAAAATCGCTGATAAAGTTGCAATGATTTATGATGGCGTTATAGTTTGGTACGGCAAAGTTGACGAGATGGATACTTGCGATAATGAAATGGTTCAGCAGTTTATCCATGGCCGTGCTGAAGGGCCGATTAAAATGCAGGTGCAGGATCACTAGTATGAGAATCAAGAATCTGGAATCTAGTTTTTCTTGATTCCAGATTCTTGATTCTTGCGGAGCAAACATGGCCAAAAACACCAACACATTTGTCTGTCAATCCTGCGGCTGTGTCCATAAAAAATGGGCTGGCAGATGCAGTGCCTGCAATGAATGGGATAGTATTGTTGAAGAAATTGCTGAAGGTTTTTCTAATATTTCGAGAAAAAAATCCGGCAACAAGATTGAATTCGTGCCGCTATCTGGCACGGCTGAAGATGTCGATCGCTATAACACCTCAATCACAGAACTAGATAGAGTACTAGGCGGCGGTCTGGTTGCAGGTTCTGCAATCTTAATCGGCGGTGATCCTGGCATTGGTAAATCAACATTAGTATTGCAAACAGTGGCATTGCTTGCTAATTCCGGGATGAAAACTGCATATGTTTCAGGCGAGGAATCTGTTGATCAGGTGCGCCTGCGTGCGCGTCGTTTAGGCTTAAGCGAAGCCCCGGTTAATCTGATGTCCGCCACGCATGTAAATGACATTATAGCAAGCGTTAATGCGCGCGAAAAACCTGATATCATTGTAATCGACTCCATCCAGACTATGTATGTGGAGGAAATCAGCTCAGCTCCAGGCACTGTTTCGCAAGTGAGGGCTTCAGCGCATGAACTTATCAGCTTTGCCAAAAAGAAAAATATTATCCTACTTATTGTCGGCCATGTAACTAAGGAAGGCCAGATTGCCGGGCCTAAAGTTCTTGAGCACATGGTGGATACCGTCCTTTATTTTGAAGGTGAGCGTGGTCACCAATTCCGCATTTTGCGCGCGATAAAAAACCGTTTTGGCGCGGCTAATGAAATCGGCGTATTTGAAATGCGTGATAAAGGCTTATCTGAAGTGCCAAATCCTTCAGCTTTGTTTCTCTCTGGCCTCGGCGGTAAGGTGAGTGGTTCAACCGTTTTTGCTGGTATGGAAGGCACGCGCCCCGTGTTGGTTGAAATTCAGGCGCTGGTTGCCTCAACCCCGGTTCCAACGCCGCGCAGGGCTGTAGTTGGCTGGGATGCTAACCGCCTTGCCATGGTCATTGCAGTATTGCAAACCAGATATGGCATATTTTTAGCCGATAAAGAAGTGTACCTAAACGTTGCCGGAGGGCTAAAGATCAATGAGCCAGCGGCAGATTTGGCTGTTGCTACCGCTTTAATTTCATCCTCGCTAAATATTCCATTGCCTCGGGAGTCAGTAATATTTGGTGAATTAGGCCTATCTGGCGAGGTAAGAATGGTGGCTCAAAGTGATATGAGACTTAAGGAATCGCAAAAACTGGGATTTTCACATGGTATAGTCCCAAACGGGGTAAAATCACAAAATAAATCCTTTATTTTAGACGAGATTAGGCATATAAGGGAGGTCGCAAATTTCTTTAAGAAAGAACAACAGGCGGCTTAAATATGGATATAAACCCTTCTGATTTAAACTGGTTCGATATTACAGTGCTTTCTGTGATATTTGCTTCGACTCTTTTTGCGGTTTTACGTGGTTTTATCAAAGGTATATTCTCACTTTTTACATGGATTGCTTCCTCCACTATATCCGTATTGCTATATAAGCCTGTTTTTTCATTAATTTCTTCTCATATTGAAAGTGAAAAAGTTGCGATCGCTATTTCATCATTCGGTGTATTTTTAGTATTTTTTATAATATTAGCTATAATTTCGTCTAAAATTATTTACCGTATGGATGGCTTCAGGGGCAGTGCGATAGATAGAACGTTAGGCCTCGTTTTTGGTCTGGCCCGTGGTATATTGATAGTTTGCCTTGTATTCTTCTCAATGGATTCCACGTCTAAAATGCTTCAGATTGGTAAAGAAGAGCGCCCGGGGCCAAGCTGGTTTACTAAAGCGGAGACATATGATGCCCTTAAAATGGGAACTGGCAAAATTTTAGGCCTGTTGCCTCCTGACGTGCCAAAAAGGTTAGTTGCACAGATTGATAAATTCAAAGATATGTCTACCACTATGATAAATAACAGTGGCGATGAAGATGAAGGAAACGGTTTGCCGCGCACTCTAAACCCAGAGGAGCGTAAGGTTATGAAAAAGCTTATGGCTGTCCTTCCGGCAGACGATATGGCAAACTTATATAAAAAGTATGAAGGTGGCTCTTCAGGCCTGACCGAGATAGAAAGAATGGCGATTTTCCGTGAGATATTAACAATGTATGCGGATGCCGAAAAAAATGGTAAGATACCTAATGATAAGAAAATTTCAGCAAGTGAAATATCAAAATTGGACAAAGCTCTAAATGGTGAAATATCCACCCAGGAAGAGCCAGAACCAACAACGCCTGAAGCTGAAGATGCTGGTTACAAGCAAGATAATATCAAACAAATGGATAGGCTGATAGATAATGTGCAGGAAAATCCTACACCTGCGCCAGCCGGAGAACAAAACAATGGCCAATAAATTATTTGATGACACGTTCCTACGCCCTATGAGCGAAGATTCGCTACATGAAGAATGTGGTGTATTTGGTATATATAATAGTAAGGATGCAGCGGCACATACTGCACTTGGCCTTCACGCCCTGCAGCACCGTGGTCAGGAAGCGGGTGGTATAGTATCATTCGATAATAGCCAGTTCTATAATTACAAGGCATTAGGCCGTGTAGGAGATAATTTTAATTCACAGGAAGTTATCAACTCCCTAAAAGGCGATTGCGCGGTAGGCCACGTTCGTTATTCTACTTCAGGCGAGAAACAAACGCGCAACATTCAGCCGGTGTTTGGTGAGTTTAGTTTCGGCGGTATGGCAATTGCCCATAACGGTAACTTAACAAATGCGCTGACTTTAAGAAAACAATTAATTAAGCGCGGCTCGATATTCCAATCCACTATGGATACGGAATTATTTATCCACCTGATCGCAACCAGCACATATTCAAAAGTGGCAGATCGCTTCACTGATGCGCTGCGTCAGGTTGAAGGGGCGTATTCATTAGTGGCGCTTACTAAAAAGAAATTAATTGCTGCCCGTGATCCTTATGGAGTGCGTCCTTTATCTATGGGTAAACTGGGTGATTCTTATATATTTGCCTCTGAAACCTGTGCATTTGATATTATCGGCGCAGATTTCGTCCGCGACGTTGAGCCGGGTGAATTAATTATTATCGATAAAGATGGTATCCATAGCAGCAAACCATTTGCCCAGACAAACCCACGTTTTTGCATATTTGAATATGTATATTTCTCCCGTCCTGATAGTGTGGTGGAGGGGCATAATGTTTATAATGTTCGTAAGCAAATCGGCGCTGAACTTGCAAAAGAAAGTGGAATAAAAGCTGATGTGGTTGTGCCAGTGCCTGACTCTGGTGTGCCAGCAGCCATTGGTTATGCAGAAGCGGCTGGAATCCCATTTGAACTTGGGATTATCCGTAATCACTACATAGGCCGCACATTTATTGAGCCAACAGATCAGGTGCGTAACCTTGGTGTAAAATTAAAACATAATGCCAACGCAACAGTGCTTAAAGGCAAAGATGTTATTCTAATTGATGATAGTATCGTGCGTGGTACAACTTCCAAGAAAATTGTTGCTATGGTGCGTGAAGCAGGTGCACGTAAAATTCATATGCGTATAGCTAGCCCGCCAACAACTGACCCATGCTTTTATGGGGTGGATACGCCAGAAAAAAGCAAGCTGATAGCTGCTAATAATAGCACCCAGGAAATCGCAAAAATTATCGGCGTTGATAGTTTGGCTTTCCTTTCGATTGATGGCCTATACCGTGCAATGGGTGAGAAGAAGCGCAATCAGGATGCGCCACAATTCTGTGATGCATGCTTCACTGGCGAGTATCCGATTGCCGTAACTGATGGAAATAAAAGCAGCTGCTCGACTGTCCCATTATTTAGCGATGCGAAGAAATAAATAGTGTGAAAGGAAACATATGACTAAAAAACTCCAAGGCCGTATCGCCTTAATCACTGGAGCATCCCGTGGCATTGGCGCTGCAGTTGCAAAACGCTACGCCCAAGAAGGCGCACATGTAATACTAGTTGCAAGAACAGTAAGTGGTTTGGAAGAAACTGATGACGCGATAAAAGCAGCAGGTGGTGAGGCGACTCTCGTTCCACTTAACCTTTTGGAATATAATAAAATAGATGAGCTTGGTGGCATTATCGCCAAACGTTTCGGCAAACTTGATATTCTGGTTGGCAACGCTGCTATCCTTGGCCTTCTTTCTCCGGCATCACATATTACTCCAAGTGTTTTTGAAAAAACTATAGCCACAAACCTGACTGCTAATTTCCGCCTCATTCGTAGCTTCGATCTACTCCTAAGGCAATCAGAAGCGGGCAGAGCGATATTTGTGACCTCTGATGTTTCGCAAGCCGAAGCCTATTGGGGATTATATGCGGCAAGCAAAGCTGGCCTTGAAGCTTTCGTCAAAAGCTATGCAGACGAATTAAAAAATTCAAAAGTTCGTGTGAATCTAGTTGACCCTGGTGTTGTCCGCACTAAAATGCGTGAGGAAGCGATGCCGGGTGAAAATCCATTAACACTCCCTGCTCCTGAAGAAATTACCGATATATTCGTAGAACTAGCTTCAAGCGGGTTCGAAGAAACCGGACAAATTAAGGCAGCTTAAAGGAATAAATTATGAAAGACGAAGATACAAAAGTTTCCTGCGATGGCGGCAATACATCACTGGGCCATCCTAAAGTTTACCTTGAGTTTGGTAAAAAAACTGTAGTTGAATGCCCTTATTGCGGTAAGAAATTTACTGCTGATAAAAAAGCTTAATAAAAAGCTATTGGGTTGCAATATCGTCATTGCGAGAAGTGAGTAAGAATTATTTTTTACTTCTAAAATAATTCGCCGAACGACGAAGCAATCCAGGAAGTGTCTACAAAATTCTGGATTGCCACGTCGTTCGGGTCGTTTCACTCCCACTTCCTCCTCGCAATGACGGCCGTTTTAGCATCCTACGAAAAACTAGCATAAGCCTAATTACCTCTCCACCCCCTTATCACTCCCCAATCCTTGCGGTAGCGTGCCTTTACCCAAACTCTCTTTCATGCTTGATAGGCTGTTCGCTATCTGTGAAGTTGTTTCGGCGAGTTTTATAGTATCGCCTAAAAGCTTATCAGCCCCGCCAGCCTTATCACTGGCAGCTTTAAAGCTTTTGCT
>JAJONM010000046.1 GCA_021323415.1 Rickettsiaceae bacterium | reverse complement strand
GAGGTAAAAAATGAGTGTACAGGAATTAAAAGATAAATTTGGCGATTACGCTAAAGACATAAAATTAAACTTAAGCAGCGTACTTAGCGAAGAAGGCGCGCCTGATTTAAGCCTAAACCAGATTTTCGGGATCGCGCTTGCTTCTGCCTATGCCACAAAAAATAAGGCAGTAGTGGAAGCTGTGCGCGGGGAGGCAAGCAGCACCTTATCAGAAAATGAAATAAATGCCGCAAAAGCCGCTGCCACCATTATGGCGATGAACAATATCTACTACCGTTTCGGCCATATGGTTAGCGACAAGGAATATTCAAAACTGCCAGCAAAACTGCGCATGAACGTTATTGGCAGCCCTGGCATAGAGAAAGTTGATTTTGAACTATATTCACTTGCAGTTTCAGCCATCAATGGCTGCGGCATGTGTATCGACGCCCACGTGCATGAAGTAACCAAAGCCGGCGTAAGCCGCCAGGGAGTGCAATCATGCATCCGTATCGCCGCCGTTATCAACGCCGCAGCACAAGCAACTGTGATTGAAGAAATTGCTTAAATATGCAAGAAGGTGCAGGGTACAATATTATAAAGCAGCCTACAGAAATATACTTTAATGATGATTTTGGAGATGTAAGGGCAGAAAGTAACTTTATTACTGTAGTTGCAGTGCTTGTGTCGCTCACCTTTATGCTCCATGTTTTATATACAAAGATAACATTTATTTATTCGAGAGTTGAATGGCTGGGAGACTAGGATTCGAACCTAGGTTGACGGAGTCAGAGTCCGTAGTCCTACCGCTAGACGATCTCCCAACATATAAAAGGCAATAAACGTAAAGCCTATATCAAAATTCCGCGACAAAGTTAAACACTATAATTAACCAAGTTTTAATCATTTATCACTAGAATTGGTATACAAATAATCAACTTTTTTAAAAAGAAAAGAAAAGTTTATGGAAAATGGTGAAAAACCTGTAAGACCACCCGAGCAGGATAAAAGGATTACCAACATAATCCTTGATCATTGGAATGCCATACGCGGATTAAAAAAATACCCTGCCGAAACAGATTTAGACCCCGCATTACTTGAAGAACTGCTGGATAATTGCTTTTTGATAAAGACTGAAGGCATCTTTGAAGGTAAGTATAATTACAAGTTCCTGGGTAAAAACATAATGAACGCCTATGGGAGTGATTTAACCCGCAGCCTCAATGATTCTGCTGAGAACCCCTTTTCTCAACGAGATAAAATTAAGGAATTAATCACTCACGAACACCCCATTATTGATGAGGGTGAATTCCATAATATTAACAAAGATATAATAAAATACCGCCAATGCCTTGTCCCTCTTAGTTCGGACGGGATAAATATAGATAGCGTCTTTGGCGGGATGCGCTTTATAATTATTCCAAATAATAATGCTTAATTTATGGATTTTAGACTAAATATTAGTTATATTATATGCACAAAATTACAGAGACTTCCTTAAAATGACAAGAATTGCAACAATATTATTGCTGTCTATTTTTATTTGTTCCGGCGCCTCTGCAGCCGCTACAAAAAGCAAATTGCCAGTAGAAGTAACAGCTGACAGCCTTGAAGTCATCCAGGATAGACAACAGGCCATTTTCTCAGGAAAAGTTGCGGCAAAACAAGGCGATTTGCATATCCGAGCCGATAAAATGCTGGTTTACTACACGAAAAAAGGCGAAAGAAAGGCAAACGCAAACTCTATCTCAAAGATAGAAGCTTCTGGCAATGTTTTCCTTTCAACGCCCCAGGAGACCGCCCAGAGCCATTTCGGCCTGTTTGAGGTCGATAAGGATATTATAACTTTAACCAATAATGTGATAGTTACGAGTGGAAAAAATGTGGTAAAAGGGGAAAAACTCGTTTATAACCTTGCTACTGGCCAAAGCAGGCTGGTAAGTAAGGAGTCACAACCCGGAACAAAACAAGAGCGTGTGCGCGGTATATTTATACCGAGCAATTAATTTTGCTAAAAAAGAAAGAATAAGAAAATGGTAAAGCCTTTTAACAAAAAACCAAAACCTTCTTCTGTCAGAGCCAGCGCCGAGGCTATGAAAGCCCTTTCTGGCAACAAAAATTATGCCGCTCGCAAAGAACAAAAAGAGCCTGAAGAAGCTGCTATTGTTGTAGAAGACCTTGCTATAGAGGCCGTAGAACCTGTTGTAGAGCAGCCGGTTGCTGTTGAACCAATTATCGAAGAACCTCTCGCAGATGAACCAGAGTTAGAGCAGGTTGACCTGTTTGAATTGTTGAATAAGGAACCTGCAAAACCGGTGTTAGTTGAAAAACCCGCTGGGGAGCCGGTTGTAGAGCCAAAGCAAGAAATTGCTGAAGAAACAACTGATAGCGAACCTGAGCAAATAATCTCAACCCTAACAGAAGCAGTAGCAAAAGCAGCCAAAAAACCTGTAGATGCTAACAAAATAGTTCAGCTTAAAGCCAAGAAAAAAAAGGAAGCAAACCCCTTTAAACGTAAAAAACCTGAGCTGGTTTCTGACAATCAAAAACTTGGGCTGCACATATGTAACCTTGGTAAATCATATGGCGGCAAGCCTGCTGTACGCGATATCAGCATAGTAGTTAACCGCGGCGAAGCTGTGGGGCTGCTCGGGCCAAACGGAGCCGGAAAAACTACTTCCTTCTACATGACTATGGGCCTTATAAAACCAGATTACGGCACAATCGCGCTAGATGGCGTAGATATCACTCATCTGCCAGTTTATCGTCGCGCTCGTATGGGGATTGGCTATTTACCGCAGGAAGCATCTATTTTCAGGGGATTGACTGTAGAAGAAAATATCCTGTCAGTGCTGGAATTATCTGAACCTGTTCCTGAAAAACGCACCGCTGCATTAGAATCTTTGCTTGGTGAGTTTTCTATTACCCACTTGCGCCGCTCACCTGCTATAGCGTTATCTGGTGGCGAACGTCGCCGTGTTGAAATTGCGCGCGCCCTTGCCAGCAACCCTTCATTTATTCTACTTGATGAACCACTAGCCGGTATTGACCCGGTTGCCGTTGCCGACATAAAGAACCTTATTTCCCACCTTAAAAACCGTGGTATCGGAGTATTAATCACTGACCACAACGTCCGCGAAGCCTTAGACCTGCTTGACCGCGCCTATGTAATACACGATGGCACAGTCCTTATGGAAGGAACTCCTGCCGAAATCGTGAATAACAAAGAGGTCCGCAGGGTTTACCTGGGTGAGAAGTTTAGCCTGTAGCTAGTGCACGAAAACTACACTTAACGGTTAGTGTTTTGCACATCCTTTTACTTATTGTACTTTACCCCAATTGAATGTAAACTCACGCCATTCAACCAGCTAGGGGATAAAAATGTCCACTGTAGCAAGTAAAAGTATAACCGCTATTCTTCAATCCGGCGGAGACAATAAGCCATACGCCCTTAACATAACAGGCAGAGGGACTTCAGTTCTGGGCAAAGCACAAGGTGACCACGTTACCGCATATGCTTTAATTGAAGCTGGGCTATGTAATGCTTTGTCTGGCATCACTAAGGATGAAATAGATGAATTATTTAAACTGGCAAATAGAGATTCCTTGCGGGGAAAAAGAAACAAGCTCTACAATTTTATTAGCCAGGTTGCTGCTCTTCACCCCAGCAAAGCAGAAAGCCTATATCTTGCTGTAGATAAAATTCTTGAACAATATAATACAGTAAGAGCCAAAAAAACAGTTCTTAGACAAGACACCAGGGAACTACAGGAGAATCCAGCACTTATCGGCAAAAGTCTCAGCCTTGCACTGGGAAGCATAGAACAGATGTATAATAAAAATGGCGAGCATGTTCGCCACACGCTTACAGAAATTACCCGTCTTGTTTTAACATTCTATAACCATATTCCTCATACAGCATATTTCCCGATAAAAGGTTTTGCAGCTACCTCCAGCGAAGGCAGTATGGTACGAAGCGCAATAAGTGGTATTGAGCAAACAATCATAGTCAGCAGAAATCTTACCGACAACAATGCAAAGCAAGCTAACTTAGAAAGAATTATAACTTGGGTAAGCAATTTAATGCATTACCCAGAAATAACTAACGAAGCAGTATTAGGAGAGCATAGGGGATATACTCTAACAAATAAAACTAACCTTTCACAAGCACGTGATAATGAGTTGAATAATTTAGTTAAGGCCCTGGCTAAACACCTCCATATAACACTCGCAGCATATCCTGAATTAAACTCCTTATTTACTCAAGAACAAATCGTCAAGCCTTTTGTTACAAGGATGATAATTGGCAAAGAAGCCAACAAGGTTTTATGGCCAACATTTGCTAATCAACAAGCAGTTGATACAATTGCAGCTTATGTTTCATATAATTTGGATTGGCTAGAAGCCCAAGCTACTCAAAACAGTTATAAATCCCGTGCCAAGTACTCGGAACTAGAATCTTCTGATGATGATGAAGAGCCTACAAAACCAGTAGCAAAAGCAATTATACCGAATGAGTTAGAAGAATTACGCAAGTATAAAGAAATTATGGAAAAGGGTATTACCGCCGGCGAAGTAAAATTATCTTTTACAGCTCGGGAAGAGCTGCGGAGACAATGTCCTAATACTTATCAGGGAAAATCTGGCGGTATACAGAAGCTTTCATAACACTAAAGCCAAACTCCATTGCGGGAAGGGGTTATACCTAATGTTCAGGCCTAATTTATTAATAAGTAATGCAATGAATATAAAGTAGGGGGGAGAAACCATTTAACTGCAATAGAAAAGTTTAAACTAAGCTACAAAAACTGCGCATGCTGTATTTATCTCTCTTTCTTTGCATAGTTTCCTGCCATTGTGTTTTTTCTGGTTCAATCTTTGGTGCAGCTTTCCGTGTATGATAACCTGACACTGGGCTAAAAGGCTTAACATCGAGCAGTAAGCGCCATACATCATCTTGCCTTTCCTCACCAACAAAAATCTCTTTAATTTCATTTATCGCTTGCTGGCTTATTTTTGAATTCTTATCGCTTAATATTCCTTCAACTGATTTATAAAAAGAATCTGGATTTGCTGATGGTGTTTTATATTGATTATTCTTGGTCATTTATTACCTGTATATTGAATATTTATCCGAAAAGCTTTCGAACTCCAAGTGCATCGTATTTGGGGGTGTATAAATATTAAATAAGGATTTTGTATGATTGCTATTTATCGTCAGTTTTAGATGACGTAAACATATTGATAGTATTTTCAAATACGTTCATATTTTGTTTGGCAATATTTTCAAAAATCTTAATAGGGGTAAACTCTTGCCAGCCATTAGAAAATTGCCCTAATTTATCCTTATTCTGCATGAAGTTTTCCATAGAGATATTAAGATAATTCGGGAACATTGTTCCCAGGGTGGTTTTATCATAAAGGCTAATTAGCTGGCGCAGAAAACTAATGGGCAATAAATTATAACCTTTAGCTTCCTGTTCAAAAATAATCTGGGTCAAAACTGAACGGGTTAAATCTTCATCAGTCTTGGCATCACGGACTTCAAACTCTTCGCCCAGCTTTATCATTTCATATAAATCTTCGAGTGTAATATAACAACTGGTCTGGGTATTATATAAACGGCGGTTAGCATATTTTTTGATAAGGGCTATACTATTATCTTGTCTTGTCATAAGAAACCCATATCCTTAAGATTGAATAAATGCTATTGCTGTTATACCCTATGCCTGAGAAAAATGATACAAAAGATATTATAAAGCAGTTTTTAGAACTTTGGCAAAAGCAATTTTCATATATTACCAAAGATCCACAGAATATTGCCGCAATGTTTAAAACATTCCAGCAAACACAGGAAAGCTATTTCAACAGCACGAAGAGGCAAAGCGATGTTAAGCCAAGTTCCGCTACAGACCTATCTGACAATGCTTATGATGAGCTTTGCAAGCTCGAAAGACGCATTGCAGATCTTGAGGCGAGGCTCGCTAAACTGGAATCCGGACCTGCTGGAACAGGCAAAAAACCTGCAAGAACTAATACGCGGGCAAAATCACCTGGAGCTGGAGCAAGAACTGCAAAATCAGTTCGCAAATAAATTTTCCGAACTCTTTTCGGTGCTCAATTCTCTAGGCCAATACCAGTATAACAGAACTTTGGCAGACGCGGCTGTTGATTGGGTAGAGGGCTCAAGCAAACTTTTTAATTTTGAGCCGGAAGATTCAAGCAATTCTCCGGTAGTATTATTTATCCCTTCGCTGATTAACCGCTCTTACATACTTGATTTGTCCCGGGGGCGCAGTTTTATGCGCTACTTACAGGCACAAAACATCCATTCCTATCTCATTGATTGGGGCGAACCTTTAGCCAGCGAACTAGGCTTTACCTTTGATGATTATATCGCCGGCAGGCTGGACCGCGTAATCGACCGCATTACCCAGCAAACCAATAAAAAAATCTTTCTGGCCGGTTACTGCATGGGCGGACTTATGGCAACCGCCAGTGCACTGCGCCACCAGCCAAAGCTGCAAGGATTGGCATTATTTGCAACACCGTGGGACTTCCACGTAAAGGAATTTGCCCGCATCAGCCTCGAGCAGCAAACACTTTCTGCCACAGAAAAATTCATCGATTCCTCAGAAAAAATCGCTGCTAATATTATTCAGAGCATGTTTTATTACCTCCACCCTAACCTCATTAGCCAAAAATTTGATAGTTTCTTCTCCCATATACAGGACCCTGACCAGGATGAATTCATGGCTATGGAGCACTGGGTAAATGACGGCATTTCAATGACAAGGGCAATCGCGCAGGAATGCTTTATTAATTGGGTGCAGCACAATGACCTGATGAGTAAACACTGGCAGGTAGAAGGTCAAACTATTGACCCGAGCGCAATCAACCTCCCGGCATTTTTTTCTATCGCAAACAAAGACCAGATAGTCCCGCCTACCAGCACATTTCCACTGATTGATATGTTTACTGACAAAAAGGTAATTACCAGTGACACCGGCCACGTCTCTATGATTGCAGGGAGCAAAGCCCAGCAAATGGTTTGGGAACCTTTTGCCGATTGGATTAGATTGATGGGTGGAAAATAGTAGTCGCGTCTGGTGGCTCCTTCTCCCGCGGGGAGAAGGATGGGATGAGGGGGGCGCCAAACTATCAATAAACTAATAAAGGTTTTTATTGAAACATTTTCGCCCCCTAACCCTAACCCTTTCCCCACGGGAGAGGGAATTCCCTCTTTGCCACTAAAGCTAGCCACAAAACTACTAGCCACCAGCTACTATTTCCTCTATTGTGCTTTCACATATTTTTAAAATAACGAGGTTTATAAATGTCACTCCCAAGAGAAGTAGTAATCGTAGAAGCACTAAGAACGCCTATTGGTAATTTCAGTGGCGGCTTAGCAAAACTTTCTGCCCATAAACTGGGAGAAACAGTGCTAAAAAAGGTTATCGAAAAATCTGGCATTAATGCGGCTGACATCTCTGAGGTGATTTTAGGGCAGGTTCTAACTGCCGCATGCGGGCAGAATCCTGCACGTCAGGCCTCTATTGGTGCGGGGCTACCAAAAGAAGTTCCTGCCTGTACTATCAACCAGGTTTGCGGCTCAGGCCTTCGCAGTGTGGCGCTCGCAGCACAAGCAATTATAGCAGGAGATAGTGATATAGTTATCGCCGGTGGACAGGAAAGCATGAGCCAGGCACCACACGCAGTTTTTATGCGCAGCGGCGTTAAAATGGGCGATACTCCACTGGTTGATACAATGATAAAAGATGGCCTGTGGGAAGCCTTTAATAATTACCATATGGGAACTACTGCAGAAAACCTCGCAGCCCAGTATAATATATCGCGCCAAGCGCAGGATGAATTTGCAGCCAACTCACAAAATAAAGTAGAGACCGCTCAAAAATCAGGTGCATTTAACAATGAGATTATCCCGGTGACAATCCCAGACCGCAAAGGCGACATAACAATTGCAGCCGACGAATTCCCACGTGCCGGCGTTACTGCAGAATCATTAGCTAAACTCTCGCCTGCCTTTTCAAAGGAAGGAACCGTAACAGCAGGCAATGCCTCAGGTATTAATGATGGTGCTGCAGCAGTTTTATTGATGAGCAAAGAAGAAGCACAAAAACGAGGGCTTAAACCTCTTGCAAAAATAGTTTCTTTTGCGCAAGCCGGGGTAGAACCAAAAACTATGGGGTTAGGACCAGTTCCTGCTTCTAAAAAAGCATTGCAAAAAGCTGGATGGACGGTTGGCGATTTAGACCTGATTGAAGCTAATGAAGCTTTTGCTGCACAGTCCCTGGCTGTAAACAAAGAAATGGGCTGGGATGTAAGTAAAGTAAACGTCAATGGTGGCGCTATATCTCTGGGCCACCCGATTGGAGCTTCAGGTGCAAGAGTTTTAGTAACACTGCTGCATGCTATGCAAGCACGTAACGCAAAAAAAGGTTTAGTTACCCTTTGCATTGGCGGCGGTATGGGTGTAGCAATGTGTGTGGAGAGAGAATAGTAAGAACCTTGGAACTTAAGAACTTTAAAGTTCCAAAGTTCTAATGTTCCAAAGTTCTTGGAGGAAGCTAAGGTTATACCGAAAATAAAAATGGGAAAAGCGCAACAACCCAATGTTTTAGGAGTGAGTATGTCAAAGTTAGCAATAGTTACAGGAGGTACGCGCGGCATTGGCGCAGCTATCAGTAAGGCATTGAAAAAAAGCAGTTACGATGTAGCCGCAATTTATGCGCATAATGATGAAGCCGCTGCTAATTTCTCCAAGGAAACTGGTATAAAAATATATAAGTGTGATGTAGCAGATTACAATGAATCGCAAATCACCGTTAAAAAAATCACAGAAGATTTTAGGAAACACCCTGAACTACTAGTTAATAATGCTGGCATTATAAAAGATAGCATGCTGCATAAAATGTCCTTTGATGTCTGGAATACTGTGATTAAAACCAATCTTGATTCTTGCTTTAACATGTGCCAGGCAGTAATTACGCCGATGCGCGAACACAATTTTGGACGTATAGTAAATATCAGCTCTATTAATGCACAGGCCGGCCAGCTTGGGCAGACTAATTATTCTGCTGCAAAAGCCGGTATTTTAGGTTTTACCAAATCGCTAGCGCGTGAAAACGCCTCCAAAGGCGTAACAGTCAACGCCATAGCACCAGGATATATAAAAACTGACATGACTGATGCCGTACCAACTGATGTAATGGAAGCCATAATTGCACAAATTCCGGTAAAGCGCTTAGGCGAACCAGAAGAAATCGCCCGTGCCGTACTGTTCCTGGTCGATGACAATGCTGGATTTATTACTGGCGAGACTATCTCGGTCAATGGCGGACACCATATGGAGTAGTAGGTACTGCTTATTGGCTAATGGACTTTAGAGCGATTACATTTTAATAGTCAGTAGGCGTTCGAGGTGAGTTAAATTTTAGCGTAGACTTCCTACGTGAATTTTACGAATCCGATGAACAACGACCTGAATATAAAATGGAATCAGATCTAAAGAAGCAAATCCCTCGCTTGATTCAACTTCACCGCAAAATACTCTGATCCCCCGGCGTCAGGATGGTTCTTTTTCATTAGATTCTTATACGCCGTCTCTATCTCTTGTCGTGTGCAGCCTTCTTTCAATCCCAAAACTTCCAGCGCCTCTTCCCGTGTCATTTTCGTAAGAGGCGTAGGGTCTTTAGCCTGCTTTTTATTAAGCCAGTCATGAAACATTTTTAAGGCCATGCCTGTTTGGAATAACCTTACCATATAAGGGCCAATAGTTACTATAATGGTGATAAGTAGCGCAATAAGCGGCTGACCAAAGCGCAAAAGAATAAATACCATAATTATGGCCAGCACAATCATGGTATTCTTATAGGCCTTCTTCACTATTTGTGGGTTAGGAGAAGAAAGACCTTTTATAATAAATATAAAGGTTATGAATATTACAAAGCCAATAAGGAGAAAAAGCATTTAGGCTTAAGCCGCCACTTCTTCTTTTTGTTCCTGCTCGACATTGCCTTGGATTATCTTCGTGTTAAGACGTAAGAAATCCATAAACTCGCGGAGTTCATGCCTTGCTGCCACATGCGATAACTTTGTATCGAACTTGGCATTTTTGCCCACAACATCAAGCAAAGTAACACCTTTTAGGAACAATTCACGGTAGATAACACGCTCACTAAACCCTTCTGCCAAGCGGCATCCAACCCTTTTAGAGAAATTTTCAAGTGCCGTAGCCATATTGCGTTTGTTTGCTGCATCAAGGTTAGTCAGGCGGTTACGTAACACCACCCAATCAATCTCACCTTTATCACGTTGTGCACGGTAGATTTTTGCTTCCCACACCATCTCACTATAAACACCATGGCGTTCTACCCTGAAGTTTTCATCATCAACTTTCGCCAGAACACTCAAATCAATGAAGCTATCATTGATAGGGGTAATAATGGTATCAGCATAAGAGTGTGCTAGCCTTGAAAGATAAGTATCATTTCCTGGCGCATCTATTATCACAAAATCACTTCTTTCAGATGCTTTATCTAAATGCTCAAGGAACCTTTCTTTTTCATCAGCTTTAGCTTCCTCTTCTGAATCCAGGCGGCTTTTGTTAATGATAAAGTGAGCAGGGATTGGTAAATCCACACCATTTTTAGAAACATAATTACGTCTGTTATCAAGGTAGTTTGAAAGCGACCGCTGCCTTGCGTCAATATCAATACTGCTAACGCGGTAACCGTCATATAGCAGGCTGATAATCAGATGCATCGCAGTTGTAGTTTTACCCGCACCACCCTTTTCATTTCCTAAAACTATTATATGAGGCTTTTTTGAATCGTTGCTTTTTGACATAATTACTCCTCATGCTTGTGGTTATATAGTATTTCAAGTTTGCTTTGCCCGCTAGGAGTAAACTATACGAAGCGGCGTAAGCGTAGAAAACCTACGTGCGCATGCGACCGTAGTTTTACGACAACGCGGCAAGGCAAAATGGAAATACTATAGCTCAAACTAAGGCTACATAAAAAAGCACTTTCTTTCAAGATTAAATGTTAGTTTATGCACAAAAACAAGCTATGTTGTCTATCAGCCTTACCTTCTCCAGATAAACCGCGGCAAGCAACCGCGCTGATATTTTTGCATCAGTTGCCGGCATTAATGTAACACCATCTCGCAGTTCAATATAATCTACCCTCTCAAATCCCGCTTCCACAAGAGCCGCCCTACCCCATGCAAGCACTTCATTTATATCCGCATCTGACTGTAATTTTTCCCTAACATCATTTAGGGTTTTATAAAGCTTAGCTGCTGTTTTCCGCGCCTGGGGCGATAAATACACATTGCGTGATGACATCGCCAACCCATCATCTTCACGCATGATAGGAGCACCAATTATCTTTATCGGCATATCAAACCCGCGCACCAATTTTTCAATCACATGCAATTGCTGAAAATCCTTCTGGCCAAACACCGCCACATCGGGCATTACATGCATGAAAAGCTTGGTTACAACCAAGGCAACCCCATCAAAGAAATGTGGCCTTGCCACCCCTTCCAGTTCTTTGCCAATACTGCCAGTAGAAATCTTTAAATCAAATCCTTCTGGGTATAATTCCGTGCGCGTTGGCAAGTAAACCACATCCGTCTTATGCTGCCTTAATTTCTCAAGATCAGCCTCCTGCGTCCTCGGATATTTATCAAAATCCTCGTGCGGGGCAAATTGCGCAGGGTTTACAAATATACTAACCACTACCTTATCGGCATTCTTCCGCGCAATATCTACCAATGACACATGCCCATCATGCAGCGCACCCATCGTCGGGGCAAAGCCGATAGTGCGGCCTTCCTTGCGGTATTGGCCAAGGCACTCTCTAAGATCCGTTATGTTGCGTACTATTTGCATAAATTATTTTAAGTTACTGTTGATAAAAGTACCGGCCTATAACTCCCCCTAGGGGGAGTTAGCCGAATTAAGATTTTATAGTAAGCGGCAACAGCGTAAGCATCCTTGCACATAAAAGCTCATCCTGGCTGCCTGTAGTTTTACAATCAATTTCCAATTCAATAAATCTACTTATCACACGCGATATATCTGCAGGTTTCCACAAAGATAAATGCTTCTTTAAAACCGGAACTTGCTTAAAGAACACAGGCGGACGAAGCGCTGATATCGCCTGCTGTTCGCTTACTCCACCTGCAACCTGGTTCTTTATCTCCTGCAAACGCATGAAATAGCGGAGCACCATCCTTATAATGGCAATTGACGCCACCCCTTCTTTTTGCGCACGGGTAAGGTTCTTTTCAGTTTCATACGGATTACGCGAAGCAAAAGCATTACAAATCTCATCGAGCGATACTTCACTGCTATCATAGATACACTCTTTTGCATCTTCGAGCGTAACATGCTTATTGTCACCCATGTAGGTAACCAGCTTTTCCACTTCACTTAAAATCACTAAACGATCACCAGAAAAACTATCCGTCAGATACTGCACAACATCATTATCATAAGTTAACTTATGCTGGGCAAACTTGTTACTTATCACGCGGGAAATAGCAGCGTTGTCATCCTTATAGCAAGGAATTGCTGCAGCATTTGCCGTTTTTTCAAAATAGCTGCGCAAGGTTGAAGTGGGTGCCAAATCACCACCTGCGATAACTACCATCGTATCACTATTTGCATTAGTCAAAACCTCAGCCAGCTCTTTTGGCAGAGCCGATGACTCAGTATGTATTTTAACCAGTCTCCTGCCACCCATAAGTGACATGGCATGTATCTCATCATTTAATATGGCTGGTTCTTCCTTAATCCTGTCATAGGATAATTCAGCCACACGGAACGGGTCAGATAAATTATCTACAACAGTTTTGCAGATAGTTCTGGTATACTCAGATACAAGACCGGCATCCGGCCCATAAACCAGAACAAAATTGATATTTTTATCAGGTGATTTTACGAATGATTCAATCTGGCCAGCGGGGATTTTCATATCTTCCCCTTACCTTCTTATTATAGATATTATCTTTAATTTCGCATCAGCGGCTAATTCTTTGATAATCCTTTTCGCAGTATCATCGGCTGAAACATACGTTGCATAATCAGATTCTACCCTGTCATAACCGCCATCGCGCCTTATCCTGCCCTGATCTATTACTTTACCTGTTGCCACATCAGTTAGGGTATATTTCACCATTACTGTAACTTTATAACGAGATGTAGTCCTGTCTTGTTCTATAGTAAGGCCACTTTCTGATTTATCTACTTCAGTCGTTAAACGATATTTTATCGGAACTGTTTTTGAAGAAGGATTTAGTAAATCCGATAAGTTAGTCGCAAATGCCTGTCCGTATAAGTTATGCGGAGCAATAATTTCAACTGCTGCAAATTCATCGGTCGCAACCGCACCGGTACTATCTACAGTTTGTTTGTATACAGGTGTAAACCCGCAGGAACTCAGTGCAAGTAATACTACCAATAATACAAAACTTTTAAATGACGACATTTACAATCCTATTAGGTACTATAATTACTTTACGAATTTCCTTACCTTCTAACGCTTCACGGAGTTTATAATGCCCCAGCGCCAATTTCTCCAGTTCTTCTTTGGATAAATCTTTGGCAACAGCAATCGCTACTTTCAGCTTACCGTTTAACTGTACAGCAACATTCACCATATCATCAACTAAAAACTCTTTATCAGCTTTCGGCCATGGGTTGTTTATCACCAGCTCTTTGTAACCAAGTTGCTGCCACAATTCTTCAGTAATGTGCGGAATCATCGGCTGGAACAATTTTATAGTTGTCTCTAACCCTTCCTGGAGCACTACCAAAGAATCATTATCCTGTTCTTTTATTTCCCCAATCGCATTGGTCAATTCACGGATACGCGCAACTGCCTTGTTCAAATGGAAATTATCCAAATCTTCAGTAACGCTTTTTATAGTTTTATGAATCAGCTTTTTAGCTTCAAGCAATTTGCCTTCTAATTTTACAGGGGCAGTTAATACCTTACCTTCCCTATCATTATTAAACTGGATAACCAGCTTCCATAGGCGGTTTATATATCTCCACGCACCTTCCACACCAGAATCAGACCACTCCAGGTCACGCTCTGGCGGACTGTCAGATAACATAAAAAGCCTTGCAGTGTCTGCACCATAGGTCTCAATAATTAGCGATGGGTCAACAACGTTCTTCTTTGACTTGCTCATCTTCTGCGAGCGGCCAACAGTAACCTTCTGGCCAGTTTCTACATGCTTATATTCATTGCCAACTTTTTCTACCATATCAGGCAGCAACCATTTGCCGTTCTCATCCTGATAGGTTTCATGGCAAACCATACCTTGCGTTAGGAGGCCCTTAAATGGCTCTTTCACACCAACATAACCGCATTTGTTCAGCGCCAATGTAAAGAACCTTGCATATAGCAAATGCAGCACTGCGTGCTCAATTCCGCCAATATACTGGTCAACCGGAAGCCAGTAATCCGCTTTTGCTTTATTAATTCCATCTTCAAATTTAGGGTCACTGAATCTCGCAAAATACCATGATGACTCAAAGAATGTATCAAACGTATCAGTCTCACGCACAGCCTTTGCATTACATTTCGGGCAATTTACATGCTTCCATGTCGGGTGATGGTCAAGCGGGTTCCCCGGCTTATCAAAAGTCACATCTTCAGGTAGTGTTACAGGCAATTGCTCTGCAGGCACAGGAACCGCGCCGCAAGAATCACAATAAATAATCGGAATCGGGCAGCCCCAATAGCGCTGGCGTGAAACACCCCAATCACGCAAGCGATAATTAATTGTGCGTTTACCCTGGCCTTTAATCGCTACTTCCATCAGGCGATATAACCGGAATTACTTTCAAATTATACTTAAGCGCAAAATCAAGGTCACGCTGGTCATGTGCCGGACAGCCAAAAATCGCACCAGTGCCATATTCCATCAGCACGAAATTAGCGATATACAGTGGCAACTCAACAGAGGCTAGAAATGGATGCACGATTTTGAGGCCAGTATCAAACCCGCGTTTTTCAGTCTTCTCGATAATTTCTTCTGCCATGCCAAGCTTATTGCACTCTTCAACAAATGCTTTTGCTTCAGCATTTTTCGCTGCAATTTCAAGCGCAATCGGATGGTTAGATGCTATTGCACAAAATGCCGCACCAAAAATCGTATCAGGTCTTGTAGTATAAACCTCAAGAGTCTCTTTCTGCCCTTTTATCTCAAAGAATATGCGTAGCCCTTGCGATTTTCCAATCCAGCGCTCCTGCATAGTTCGTACTTTCTCTGGCCAACCAGTTAGTGTCTCAAGCGATTTTAGTAACTCTTCCGAAGAATCTGATATACGTAGGAACCATTGACGCAGTTTTTTGCGCTCAACTACGGCACCCGAACGCCAGCCTTTGCCATCTACCACCTGCTCATTGGCAAGCACTGTGTTATCAACCGGATCCCAGTTAACCATTGCTTCTTTTTGGTAAGCCAGGTTATTGGCATAAAAGTCGAGAAACATCTTTTGTTCATGCTTGTAGTAGTCCGGCGAACATGTAGCCACCTCACGCTTCCAGTCATAAGAAAATCCGATTTTCTTAAGCTGGCCACGCATATAGGCGATATTTTCATAAGTCCATTTGGCTGGGTGTACATTGTTTTCAATTGCAGCATTTTCAGCAGGAAGACCAAATGCATCCCAACCCATAGGGTGCAGTACATTAAAGCCTAATGCCCGCTTATAACGGGCAACAACATCACCGATAGTGTAATTACGCAAATGCCCCATATGGATGCGCCCGGATGGGTAAGGGAACATCTCCAGCACATAATATTTCGGACGGGATAAATCATCCACGCAAGTAAAAATATCCTGGCTTTCCCAGGCTTTTTGCCATTTTTCTTCAGTGCTGCGGAAGTTATAATTTTCGATAGGTTTAGGAGACATTTACGAATCCATTATTTTTTTGAGGATTCTTTTTCTACACGAAGTACTCGTGCCTTAGTTAATATCTTATTCTCAATGTCTAAAGCAACTTTTTCGTTAGCCACCGAATCTCTCCAACCAGAACTAGTATAATTCTGCTTGAATACAGATACTTTTAGCGCATTAGAACGCAATCTCTGGTCGAGAATAACAACGTTAACTTTAAATCTCTCACCTTTGTTTTCAGGGTCTTCATACCAATCAGTAATGATAACTCCGCCAAACGGGTCAGCCGAAGTCATTGGCATAAACGATAATGTTTCAAGCGTAGCGCGCCATAAATAGCTATTGATACCTATCCCGACATTAGAGCCTTTACCAGAACCTTCGTCATCACCTTTATCGCCAAATAAAACAAAGCCATCACCGGTTAATTTACCGTTCCTGTCACGTCTTACATCCTCTGGAGCTTTTGGGTATTCTGCTTTTTTTTCTGCATTAGAAAAATATGAGCAACCAGTCACCACCAGGATAACAGTTGCAAGCATGAATAAATTTTTACTTATATCTCTCATGAGAGAATATATATATGATTTTCAACAGATGTCACGTTATTTTTGAAATCCAAAATATTTAACAAAAGGTTAAAACTTTTAGTTTTACTATTGAACATAAAATGCTACTTATAGGTTATTAATTTTCTAGAGGAGTAAAATGAAAAAAATTTCATCTTTAATTTTAGCATCAACAATTCTTATTTCCTGCACCCAGCAAGGCGCGATACAAAGTCTTCAGAAACAAGAGGGAGCGGTTAAACTAACAGGTGGCCCTAATTGCGCGAATAAGCATGAAATGGAAGCACTTGATAGCCGTTCTTTACAAACATTACTTATGGTAGCAGCTTTATCTTGCGGCAAGCAAAAGAACTACAACGAGTTTATGAATCAGTATAAAAAGGAAATCACTTCAAAAACCAAGGATCTGGAAGGTTACTTCAAGCGCACTTACAAAGATAAATCAAAAGACCAGCTAAACAAGTTCATAACCGCTCTTGCCAATGCAGCTTCTAAACAAAGCCTATCTATCGATGAGTCCAGGTTCTGCAAAAGCGCTGATGACGTATTTGCATCCCTAAAGCCAAAAGCTTCTGATAATTTGATAAAAGTATCTGCCAATGATCAATTCTCTTCATTGCATGGGGTTCGCAGTTGCAATTAGATTAGTGTAAGTAGTTAGTGTCAGTGCAAGTAAACAACCTTTAGATAAACACAACTCCAATAACTGCATACGGTGATTATCAAAGATTGTGTTAACACTTGCACTTGCACTTGCACTTGCACTTGCACTTGCACTTGCACTTGCACTTGCACTTGCACTTGCACTTGCACAAACAAAAAAGCCGGCACATTTTCATGCGCCGGCTTTTCTTTTAATCTGCTACTTAATTACTCTTTGTAAGAGAAAGTAACTTCCGCTCTTCTGTTTTGCGGCTCTTTAACACCATCTTCAGTAGGAACTAGCGGAGAAGACTCACCTTTAGCTTCAGTTTGAATGTTATTTGCATCAACACCAAGCTTTACCAGCTCTTGTTTAACAGCTTCAGCTCTTCTTTTTGAAAGAGCAAGGTTGTACTTGTCGCTACCAGAACGGTCAGTGTGGCCAACAACGTGCAATACTGAATCATCTTTTCTTGAAGAGTCATTGAACACTTTGCTTAAGATTGATTTAGCTTCGCTTGTAACATTGCTTTTGTCAAAATCAAAGAATACAAGGTATGAGCGTGATTTTTCAGTCAGGTTTTTTATAGCAGAAGCAAATGAAGAAGATGATTTTGCAACTGGCTGAGCTGATGCACATTTATCCGTACCAACTTCAGATCCTGTTCTTACACAGTTACCGAAAGTATTTTTAACGATATTGCCATTAGTATCTGTAACAACATCTTTTGTGCTAGCCACATCAGCAAACGCTGGAGCGCCTAGCAAAACTGAAGCCAATACTGCTACTAAAGCAACCTTCTTACTAAAATTGAAAGTCATTATTAATCCCCTAATTAGTTTGGTTGAGTGTTTAAAATTCTTATTACTTGTGGCAGCTATATAACACAAAAATCTATAAATGTCATCAAAAAAACGTTAATCTGTATTAAAAAATAGAAAATGATAAATAAATTTTCGATTAGGATTCCTGCAAAAGTTTTTAAGCCTTGTAAACTCTAG
The DNA here is from genome assembly GCA_021323415.1 of Rickettsiaceae bacterium. Lineage (GTDB taxonomy): Bacteria > Pseudomonadota > Alphaproteobacteria > Rickettsiales > UBA6187 > JAJONM01. Next base: position 6,872 of record JAJONM010000046.1, on the reverse strand, counting down.
GGTTTTGTCTTATTTTACTTCCTTACTTCTATTTAGATTTTATTCAGCAATAGCTTTTAAACCAATGGTAGATTTTATGGAAAATTTTGAAATCACCCTTTCTATTGCCAATGTATCAACATTCTGGCTCATATGCGGTGCAGCCTGCATAGCAATTGAAGCTTTTATTACAGGGGTAGGATTCCTGTTCGTTGGTTTGGCCTCAATATCAACTGGCGGTCTTATCGCTAGCGGGCTTATTGACCCGGCTAATTTAGTCGCACAAATCTCGATCTTTTTAGGGCTAACCTTTCTATGGGCAGTGATACTATGGACTCCCTTACAAAAATTTCTCAAAAGGTCTGGCTTTCAGAATATAATAGGTGGTACCGCTATTGTTGAAAGTAACACTCTTGCCTCAAATACTACAGGCAATGTAAAATGGTCAGGCACTACAATGCTGGCAAGGCTCGATAAAAACAGCCAGCCAGTTTCAAAAGGCGACGAAGTAGTCATAACAGCTATGGAAGGTAATGTCCTTACAGTAATCCTAAAACAATAAAATGGAGATATAATGATGATTTTTTGGGGAGTATTAGCTTTTATTTCGGCAGTATTAGTATTGCAGGGCGTAAAAATCGTACCACAACAACAGGCATGGATTGTGCAGACGCTAGGTAAGTTCGACCGAGTGCTAAATCCCGGCCTAAATTTCCTGATACCATTCGTACAAAGCGTAGCCTATAAACACTCTTTAAAAGAAGACGTAATTGACGTTCCTCAGCAAACAGCTATCACCAAAGATAACGTTACGCTCAACATCGATGGCGTGCTTTACTTGCGTATTATTGACCCGAAAGCTGCATCTTATGGCGTTAGCGATCCTTATTACGCACTGGCTCAAATGGCGCAAACTACTATGCGTTCCGAAATCGGTAAAATTACTTTGGATAAAACCTTCGAAGAACGCGACAACCTCAACACTAACATTGTAAATGCGATAAACAGCGCATCTGGCGTTTGGGGTATTCAGTGCATGCGTTATGAGATAAAAGACATCGCCCCTCCGGAAACAGTCCTTCAGGCAATGGAATTGCAGGTAGCAGCAGAACGTAAGAAACGTGCTGAAATCCTTGAATCTGAAGGTCGCCGCGATGCGCAGATAAACATATCAGAAGCAGATAAGCGTAAAGTAGTTCTGCAGTCCGAAGCCGCTTACACTGACCAGGTTAACCGTGCAAAAGGTGAGGCAGAAGCAATCGTTGCCGTTGCCAATGCTACCGCAGAAGGTATTAACCAAATCGCCGCAGCATTACAATCCAAAGGCGGCAGCGATGCGGTTTCATTGCGTATCGCCGAGCAATATATCGATGCTTTCAAGCAACTGGCCAGAACAACAAACACAGTATTGCTACCAGCATCTGCCAACGATATCGGCGGCATCAGCAATATAATTGCACAAGGCACTACTATATTTGACGCTATTAAGAAAAGTCAGGAGAATAAGGGGTAGTCTCTCGTTTATCGTCATCCTGGTTTAATTAAATATGTATTTGCTTTGCAAATGCTTTTTTTATTTCACCTGGACCCGCTGCGCCAGCGCTAGCGCGGCGAGTACTGAGATCAAGTCGCAGTATGACGCACCTCTCCAGATGAAACCAAATATATACATTTCTAATATTTTTTCATTTCCCTTCTTGAAATCTAATAGTTAATCATTAAATAGTACACGTAATCACGGGTAAACCCCGAAAAATACAGAATTAAACCAATTAGGAGATAATAAAAATGTCTATCAGACCATTACACGACCGTGTGCTAGTAAAGCGCATTGAAGAAGAGCAAAAAACTGCTGGTGGGATTATCATCCCTGATTCTGCAAAAGAAAAACCAACTAAAGGTGAAATTATTGCAGTAGGAAGTGGTAGCCGTGATGAGTCAGGCAAAGTAATCCCTCTTGATGTGAAAAAAGGCGATATCGTTCTTTTTGCAAAATGGGGCGGCACTGAAATTAAAATCAACGGTGAAGATTATCTGATTATGAAGGAATCAGACATTATGGCCGTTGAAGAAGCAGCGTAAGGTAGTGCAAGTGCAAATCGCAAACTGCACTTACTTGCACTAAAAAATTAACAACAAACACAAAAGGTAAAAACATGACAGCAAAACAAATAGAATTCGGTGCAAAAGCACGTGAGCAAGTGTTAGCAGGAGTAGATATTCTTGCTAATGCAGTAAAAGTAACATTAGGGCCAAAAGGCCGTAACGTTGTAATTGAAAAATCTTTCGGCGCTCCACGCATCACTAAAGATGGTGTGACTGTAGCTAAAGAAATCGAATTGGCTAACAAATTCGAGAACATGGGCGCTCAAATGATTAAAACTGTTGCCAGCAAATCAGCTGATGTTGCAGGTGACGGTACTACAACTGCAACTGTACTTGCACAGGCAATTGTGCGTGAAGGTTCAAAATTGGTTGCGGCTGGCCACAACCCAATGGACTTGAAACGTGGTATTGACCAGGCTGTTGAAGCTGTGGTTGCTGAAATTAAAAACAACAGCAAGAAAGTTGGTGGCAAGGCTGAAATCGCGCAGGTTGGTACTATCTCTGCCAATGGCGATACTGAAATCGGTGAGAAGCTTGCTGAAGCTATGGAAAAAGTTGGTAACGAAGGCGTTATCACAGTGGAAGAAGGTAAAGGCCTTGAGTTTGAAGTTGAAACCGTAGAAGGTATGCAATTCGACCGCGGTTACTTATCTCCATACTTCGTAACTAACGCTGAAAAAATGACTGTTGAGCTTGATAGCCCGTTTATCTTATTGTTCGACAAAAAACTAACTGGCCTGCAAGCTATGCTGCCATTACTGGAAGCTGTAGTACAATCTGGCCGTCCACTTCTTATCATTGCTGAAGATGTTGAAGGCGAAGCATTGGCAACTCTGGTTGTTAACAAATTACGTGGTGGCCTGAAAATCGCTGCTGTTAAAGCTCCAGGCTTTGGTGATAGACGTAAAGCTATGCTGGACGACATCGCTATTCTAACTGGAGGTGAAGTTATCAGCGCTGACCTTGGCCAAAAATTAGAGAGCGTTACTCTAAACCAACTAGGACAGGCTAAAAAGGTTATCATCGACAAAGACAACACAACAATTATCGATGGCAAAGGCGAAGATTCAAACATCAACGCTCGTTGCGCTCAGATTAAAAACGAAATCGAAGCCAGCACTTCTGACTATGATAAGGAAAAACTACAAGAGCGTCTGGCTAAACTTGCAGGCGGCGTTGCAGTACTTAAAGTTGGCGGCGCAACTGAAGTTGAAGTTAAAGAGCGTAAAGACCGTGTTGACGATGCCCTGGCTGCTACCCGCGCTGCAGTTGAAGAGGGTATCGTTATTGGTGGTGGTGCGACTCTCCTTTATGCTTCAAAAGCTCTTGATAAACTGAAAGCTATCAACCCTGACCAGCAAGCCGGTATCAACATCGTGAAGAAAGCTCTTCAGGCGCCAGTTCGCCAGATTGCTGAAAACGCAGGTGTAGATGGTGCAGTTGTAGCTGGTAAACTGCTTGAAAGCACAGATAATTCTCTGATTTTCAACGCTCAGTCTCTTGAGTATGTTGATGCATTCAAAGCCGGAATTATCGACCCTGCAAAAGTTGTACGTTCTGCAATCCAGAACGCTGCATCTGTTGCCGGCCTACTGCTTACAACTGAAGCTATCATCGCTGATGAGCCAAGAGACGAATCTGCTGGTGCCGGCGCTATGGGTGGCATGGGCGGAATGGGTGGTATGGGCGGCATGGGCGGTTTCTAATCGCTTAATCTTACATTACCTAATAAATACGAAAGGCCGCTGGAAACAGCGGCCTTTTTGTTTACAGGAGCCCCAACTCCGTCATACTGCGGCTTGACCGCAGTATCCAGGTAAAAACAAAAAAGCCATTTTGAAAAAATGCCATCTTAAATAAGAAAACCTGGATTCTGGATAGCTTATTTTGTAACGCCTATTCGGCTAACAAAATATAGCTTCCAGGATGACGACAGCGCTTTATGCAAACGACGCGACTTCCTCATATAAGTCTTTCCACTGGGGGATTAGACTTTTCAATCAAATCCTTCTTCCAGTTGCGCTGCCGGAATTTCAGCCTGTTTTCGCACCTCACAGCATTTTCAAAACTGCCCTGCAATTCATAATAAACTAAAGTCGTAACATCGTATTTTGCAGTAAAACATTCCGAGTCTACTTTGTTCTTATGCTCCCATATCCTCTTCGGCAGGTTTGAAGTCATGCCAATATATAAAGTGCCATTCCTCCCACTTGCCATAATGTAAACATAAAAAGACTCCTTCATACACACTCCGTCATCCGCTTAAGAATTTGCTTTGCAAATGCTTCTTTTTATTTCACCTGGATACTGCGGTCAAGCCGCAGTATGACGTCAACATAGTTTCAATTATCGTCATCCTGGAAGCCTATTTTCTCTACGAGGCACGAGTAGTAAGAAAATAGAGCTATCCAGGATCCAGGTTCTATAAAACATTCATTTGCCTTGCAAATTCTTTACACCCACCCCCCAAAATATTTCACCCTCTACCTGTGGTATTATAACAGCATAACCATTAAACAGGAGGCTACCATGTCTACAGTTGAAAACGTTATAAACCAATATAAAGAAGATATTGACGCACTACACCAGATAGTGAGTCACACGATTAAACGCCTATTGCAAAGGCCGGGGCGTAGGGAAGCCACAAATGGAATTCCAGACTTTAGGTGAATAGTCGATTTTCTACTAATCGGCTAGATATGACAATATTTAGTGGTTTCACAGCTTATAGATGGAACCCCGCATCTAGCTTTGCTACATGCGGGGCGTGGCAGGCTTTTAATATGAAACTTTCCATTAAGCTATAATTTACTTATTTTGTAGCTATTCCACTTTGGCTTACATCTGCAAAAAATAACTTTAAATTCAATTCAAGCGCATCCTTAACATCATTTTTCAAATTTGCACTACTTGCAGATAAATCTGCTAGAGTTTTATATTTAGATGGAGCCCTATAAGCAGTCCGCCAAATGTCTTTACCATCAAGTTTAATTATAATATCTGTTAGATATGTTGCAGTAATCTCGTCTTCGTCTGTATCCTCATGCTTAATGCTACAGTATGTAGATATATCTACTTGACCAATTTTACTACCATTACCTTTTAGCTTTTTAACCGTATTAACGTATTTTGCCTGAATAATTTCATCAGTAATTTCTTTAAATTTTATAGTATCAAAATTGGCGGTTTTTCCTTCAATCAATTTACTATTCAGACCGTTTTGAATACCAGAATCTACCAGGGCACCTAATAAACCAAAAGACGTACCAAGAGTGTCCGAAGCAGCCCTATGTTTCCAAAAAATAAAATTACTGCCATTTAGTCTCTTTGCACCAACTGGCTGGTTCATTAAACTGCCATCGAACTCTTTAATGTCCAACGTAATCCCAGATACTTCAGTCGGTATATTTTTCCCGGTTGGAAGCGGTGTAGCACATGCTGAAACTAAAATTAATACAGTAACTATTAATAAACGGTTTATCATAATTTGCCTTCTTTATATTTTTTAATAAATATTAGTGGTTGCCAAGTTGACTTAGTAACTATTGAACATTGCTAAAAAGAGCAGGAGCTAATAACACAACAGATATGATTGTCAAGAATTGATTGCAGCTGGGAAAATGAATACAGCACAATCGGGCTTGCATCGACAGTGTTACTCTAATAATTTCCTGTTAAGCAGTTGCTAAATAAAGTAGATTCCTGGTTCTAGCATTCTTGATTCTTGAAAACTCCCACCACCTCCAAATGCGCATTCCAGTAGAACTGGTCTATGGCAGTGGCTCCCTCCAGCAGAAAACCGCCATCAATCAGGCTTTTCGCATCGCGCTCAAAAGTCGCCGGATTGCACGAAACCATTACAACTTTTTTGACGTCACTTTTGGCAATTTCTTCTGCTTGCGGTAATGCACCATTGCGCGGTGGGTTAATTACCACCGCATCGAAATTCTTAAGCTCATGCTGCTTAAGTGGGCGGCGGAACAAATCCCTCGTACTGGCCGAAATCTTACTATCCAGGTTACTCCTGCGGATAGCATTATGGAGCGCCGTTATCATCTCGTTCGAGCCTTCATATGCCTGCACCACATGCCCACTAGTCACAAGCGGCAGGCTGTAAGTCCCCGCGCCGCAGTATAAATCCACCACACGCTTATGATCTTTTAAGGCGCCTAAAATGATTGATGTAATCGCCATCTGGCCAATTTCCGTCGCCTGCAAAAATGACCCAACCGGCAGCTCCACTTCCACACCGCCAAAGGCTACCAGCGGCAGTTTACTGCAGTAAAGCACGTCCGCTTCTTCTTTTTCTTCCTTCTGCGCCAGGCGTAAAATTCCATTATCCTTGGCAAATAAAACCAGTTTTTCGGCATCATTTGCACTACAATTTGCACCCACGGTAATAAACACATCCAGGCCATTTTGCATCTGGCTGACATTGACCGCCTTAATATTGCCCGGCTTCTTTAAGCTCGCAATCGCCTCACGCAAATTCGGTAGCAAACTCACAATCTCATCTGAAGTCACCGGGCACATGGCCACATCAATAACCTTATGGCTTTTCGCTTCAAAGAACCCAATACTAACTTCGCCCTTATTAACTGAAACCTTAAACTCAGCCCTGCGGCGGCTACCTTGTCCCACTTCAACCAAATCGCTGACTATCTCATCGCCGTAACCCAGCTTCCGCACCACCTGCACCAGTATATCGCGTTTAAATGCGTTATAATCAGAAGGCCTAATATGCTGCAGCGAGCATCCACCGCACTGCCCAAAATGCTGACATGGCG
>JAJONM010000114.1 GCA_021323415.1 Rickettsiaceae bacterium | reverse complement strand
TTGTTTTTTCGTTGTTCGTTTTTGCTACACCACTCACTTCTCGCAATGGCGATAAACGTTAGATTTGAACTAGCATCAACGTCTTAAATCCTACTCCGCCAAAAAGTCGCTGGTCGAAATTTTCCCATCTTTGCCGAGGGTAATCTTTTCAACCTTTAACTTTGCCTCAGCTAGTTTCTTTTCACAGTGGCTTTTAAGCTCAGAGCCAAGAGTGTAAAGTTCAATTGAGTTTTCCAGGCTTACTTGTCCACTCTCAAATTTGTTGACGATAACTTCAAGTTGTCCTATCGCATCTTCAAAACTTAAGTTTTTTATATCTGGTTTTGCTGTCATTTTATTACATTTATTTTTGTTATATTGCCGTCATCCCGGAAGCCTATTTTCTCTAAGAGCATAGCGATTAGAAAGAAAATAGAGCTATCCAGGATCCAGGTATTCTTATTAAAAAAACCTGGACTTTAGTGTCCTAAGATTTCCTAAATTCCAGGATGATGCAAATGCTAGGTCTATTCAAAATTGATTAACTAACAAAATAACTTATCGACATCGCTTTTGCAATTAGTATAATGAGGCAAATTTACCGGAGGCAACGTGAAAGTAAAAATTTATAAACCAGTTAAGAACCCTATGCAATCAGGTAAGGCTAATACTAAGCAATGGCTGGTAGAGTATTTGCCGACCGACACACGCTTTATCGAACCTGTGATGGGATGGACTGGTAGCACTGACACAAAACCGCAGCTGGAATTAAAATTCGAAACTAAAGAAGACGCAATCGCCTACGCAGAGCGCAATAAACTTCACTATACTGTAATAGAGCCTAAAGCCGCCACACCTAAAATTCAGGCCTATGCCGAGAATTTTATGAGGAAAGGTTAACATACTAAGCATTTGGAATACAGAAAGAAAACACGGGTTTTTCCTCCACCTTGAGGGGGGGGATTAAGGTGGGGGTGTAGTGGGCAATCAAATGCTTGCCTAACTGCATCACCCCCATCCTAGTCTTTCCCCCTCTAAAGGGAAGGAACTCCCAAATATTCGTTTGTGCTACAATAGCTTTTTAAGTGCTATTATTTATGGGGCTGTAATTATCAGCTCATCCCCAACGCCAGCTTATAAACATCCTTCTTATTCGCCCCGGTGTTTTCCGCAACAAGTGCTACCGCATCTTTCACGCTCATAGTCCTCAGTGCTTTCTTCAGTTCTTCTTCAATATCAGCTTCCGAAAAGCTATTCCGAGCAGGCGGCCCCACAACTACCACCACTTCGCCCTTAGGTGGGGTTTGGGTGTAATACTCAATCAGTGCGGATAAAGACTCTCGCTTAACCTCTTCAAATTTCTTGGTAATTTCGCGCAGCACTGCAGCCTCACGCCCACGCAAAACTTCCTGCATATCTTTTAGAGAATCAACCAGCCGTTTCGGGCTTTCAAAGAAAACCAGTGTAGCTTTTATATTCTTAAGCTCAGACAATGCATTTTTTCTTGCCTGACTTTTCGGTGGCAGGAACCCTTCAAATAAGAATCTATCTGTGGGGAGGCCAGATAAAGTAAGCGCCATCATCACTGAAGATGCCCCCGGTATGCTGGTAATTTTAAATCCCTGCTCGGAAAGTTCCCTCACTAACTTATAACCCGGATCGGAAATCAGCGGCGTTCCCGCATCTGAAACCAGCGCTACTGATTTTCCTTCCGTCAGCAGCGCGGCAATTTTTTGCCTTTCTTTCTCGCCGCTATGGTCGTTATAGCACATGGTCTTCTTTGCTTTGATGCCAAGTTTGGAAAGCAAAATCCCTGTCACGCGGGTGTCTTCAGAAGCGATCATATCAACCGCGCCTAAAATCCGAATTGCGCGTAAAGTTATATCTTCCATGTTGCCAATTGGCGTGGCGACAATATATAATGCAACTTCTTCTGATTCTTTCATGAGGTTTGCCGTGCGGAATGTATTTTTGTTAATGTTGCTTTCTGCCATAGTTTTGTTTGGCTGCGGTATGGGCGATAATATTATCTATCCACGCCAAAGTACAGGACATAATGGCCCGGCTGAAAACCCATCTGCCCAGCCCCCTGTTACAACTAAGGAGCCACCTGAGCAGTTATCGCAAAGGCAAAGTTTTTTCCGCCAGTCATCAATTCCACCTACGAAAATTGCGCTGCTTCTGCCACTTAGCGGCCAATATAGGGACTTAGGGCAAACCCTTTTAGATGCCGCCCAGCTTGCCCTGTTTAATGTTGATGAGCCTAACCTTATTTTGGTTCCGATTGATACAAAAGATACACCATTTGGCGCTGTAGAGGCTGCCAATAAAGCGGTAGCAGAAGGCGCAAAATTAATCTTAGGGCCGGTATTTAGCCAGTCGGCTAAATCTATCGCCTCTATCGCAAAAGCGCATAATATAAGTGTAGTGTCATTTTCTAATGATAAATCCCTGGCTGGTACTGGCGTTTATACAATTGGCTTTAGCCCTGACCAGCAAATCCGCCGTGTGCTCGATTACGCCATCCAAAATGGTATCGATGATTATACTGCCGTTGTGCCAAACGATGCATATGGCGCAGCCGTTGTACAGGAATTGCGCGATACCATACTTTCAAACAATAAAACATCGATTTTAAAAACCGAGATATTCCGCACCGATAAGAATAACGAACCATTATTATTAAAAGAAAGTGTTACATCTGCTTTGCGCTCAGCAATAAACACTCGCCCGACTAGGGATTATGACAAAAAAACAAAGACTTATAACGATAACCCGATCAAATACCCGCGCGGTATGCTAATACCAGAAGGCGGCAAGGACTTGGCGCAAATTAGCGCAATTCTGCAGGAAGCAAAACATGATGGCAAAACTGTGCAATTGCTAGGCAGCGGCCAGTGGGCAAGCCCTGAAAATCGCCACAATACAGTGCTGGAAGGCGCCTGGTTTGCAGGCCCTCCCGATGATAGGCACAGCAATTTTGAAAGCAGCTTCGAAAGTGCTTACGGCTATAAACCAATGGGCATTGCCGGTCTTGCTTATGATGGCATAGCACTTGCAGCCACGCTTGCCAAATTAGCCGATGGAAAAGACTTTAGCAAAGAGGCGCTCGAAGACCCGAAAGGTTTTATCGGGGTCGATGGTATCTTCCGTTTTAGGAAAGACGGTCTTTGCGAACGTGGCCTTGCCGTTATGACTGTTAAAGACGGTAATTTCGTAACAATTTCCCCAGCGCCTGAAAACTTCGTAGGCTTCACTAACACCATCCGTGATGTGAAGAAGAAAAAGAAGGATTAGGCGTATCTATCGGGCTGTCACCCCGCATACTTATTGCGGGGGCTTATTTTTATTTAAGTAGACTCTTGAGCGGGAATGGGGGTCTTCTGGCTAAGAATCCAGAAATTTAAGTTCACACCCCGTAAAAATCGCCCTTCAGATTTTTATACGAGGTCTCCTGCAACTAGCCGTGAAGTCTACATGCGCAGCTCTTGGATGAAGGTGTTATGTTGTAACGTACCATTGACATTTGTATAAAAATCAGCTATTTGCACCTAGAACCTAAAGTGATTATACCAGGGCATAAAATGAAAAGAAAAGCAGAAGAACTAGATTTACCTGAAGCAAAACAGCCAAGATTAGACCCTATAGATTTATTTGAAGCAGCGAAAATTGGTGATGTCGAGGCAATGCAGCGCTTAATCGACAAAAATGGTGCGGATGTTAATGTGCGGGCTAATAATGGTGCAACTCTCCTACACGTCGCGGCGTGTTATGGTAAAGTAGAAGCGGTGGCATACTTAATTGATCAAAAAGGTGCGGATGTTAATGTACAGGATAATAAGGGTGTAACTCCTCTGCACTTTGCGGCGTCATATGGTAAAGTAGAAGCGATGGCATACTTAATTGATCAAAAGGGTGCGGATGTTAATGTACAGGATAATAAGGG
>JAJONM010000113.1 GCA_021323415.1 Rickettsiaceae bacterium | reverse complement strand
TACCATTCCCCTTACCGAGGCAACTTGCGTACCAGATAACACAGTTCCAGGCGATGGATCAGGAATAATAAGCGCCTCCCCAACCAACATAGCATTTTGCGAATTAACCGACTTAAACTGCGCATTAGCATTCTTATTCCCCGAAATTACACGGAGTACCGACGATTCTGCCTGTTCTAAGATAGGTTTATTGTCTTCCATTTCATACCATCACAAGGTAAATTAACGTTTATCGCTCCCTCTCCCGTGGGGAGAGGGACGGGGTGAGGGGGCGAAGGTAGTTACAAAAATTCAGGCTTTTCACTAATTCAACTACCCCGCCCCCTCATCCTAATCTTCTCCCCACGGGAGAAGGAATAACCGAGTTCGCTAATCGCTCACACTATTCCACTGGCAAATACGAATTCTGCTATTGCCATACACACGGTTGTCTATCTCTTCTAATTCAGAGGGAATAGTTATATCCTCATTCTTAGCTGTTTCTATTACTATCACAGCATTTTGTGCCAGCCATTTTCCAGCAATAAGGTTTTTAAGTGCAATGGTAACAAGTCCTTTGTTATATGGCGGGTCTAGGAAAATCAGATCACATGGAATTCGCGCCGGGGGCGGAACAGAGGAGTCACCACGTATAAATGTGGCATTTTCAGACTCACCAATCGAACGCAAATTTTGCCGTGCAATATCAAGGTGTTCCTGATCAATATCCATTAGTATAACATGAGCAGCACCTCTTGAAAGCGCTTCCATCGAAAGTGCCCCACAACCAGAAAACAAGTCTAGTACCCGACAGCCATCCATCAGCCTATAGTCATCTGTGGCAAACCTGCCATGGGTTAGGATATTAAACAGCGCTTCGCGCGCCATACCCATTGTCGGTCGGAGCTTTTTACTACTTACTGTTTCGATTTTACGGCCACGGTGCTTGCCTGAGATTATGCGCATGCTAGTTACTGAGTTTGGTTGTTTGTACTATTTATAACAGGTAAGTGTCTAGTGTCTAGTGTCTAGTGTCTAGTCAGTGCAAGTGTTAGTGCAAGCGCCAGAAGATCGGCTTGCACTAACACTTGCACTTGCACTATTTTTCTTTGGAGAAATGTTTCTTACTTATCTAGCCGCTAGCAACTAAATCCTGTCTTCTCTTCGATAACATTTTCCGGCACTTCCCTAACCTGCCCTGATTCTATAGTACCAATTTTAAATGGGCCATAAGAAACGCGGATAAGACGATTAACTTCTAACCCAACAAAATCCAGCATTCTCCTAACCTCAAGGTTTTTACCTTCAGTGATAGAAAACACCAGCCAGCTATTGGTTCTGGTGCTGGTTTCAACCTTAATTTTTGCAGGGGCATACTGGATACCTTCGATTGTCACTCCGGCACGTAAGATATCGAGCTTTTTCTCATCGATTACTCCATAAGTACGTACTTTATATGTCCGTACCCAGCCAGTGCTAGGCAATTCCATATGACGGGCAAGTTCGCCGTTATTTGTAAGGAGCAGTAAGCCTTCAGTATTATAATCCAGACGCCCAACCGAAATCACTCGCGGCATAGTTTTCGGCAAAATATCGAATACTTTCTTACGTCCCCTAGGATCAGAATGGGTAGTGATTACCCCTCTTGGCTTGTGGAGTATCCATAGGCGGGTACTTTGCTTGACATTAAGTGGTTTACCATCAACCTCAATTTGACTTTTATCCGTTACATTGATAGCCGGGCTTGTTATCACTTTACCATCCAGTTTCACCCTGCCCTGTTCGATAAGCCGCTCAGCCTCACGCCTTGAGCAAACGCCGGCGCGCGCCATCACTTTAGCTATTCTTTCTCCTGCGGGTGATTCTGTCATGGGAGTGTTATAGAACTATTTTACAATAGGTCTATTGTTTTTTTATAATTACCTAGTCTTAACCGAATAAACTATGGTTTTTCGATCGCTATCGTAATGTTCGCGCCAGAAAAAACCACTACCTTGCTCTTTTTTAAAGAAATTTAGCTTGTTCCTCAGTTTTTAGCAAACTGTCATCAGCGGATTTTATCCGCATAGCAAAACTACCAGAACCCGGAGTTTCTTCGATTGAGGCTTTAACATCTTCATGCTGTGCGTTAAACCTATGCTTCCACAGAACTGCCTTCTCTTTATCGCTTGCATAAACTTCGGCAGATTCCTGTGGAGTTATACCTTTTCTGCCGTTTATTATTGCATCAGCAAGATTATGTGCATCTTCGCCAACAACCCCGCGTCCCGCAAGGATTGGTTCAACCATATGACGTGTTATTATTTCAACTGGAATGTCTGTTATCGAATTTTGCACTCCTTCACCTCTTTTGCTCTGTCTTAAAGCCTGAGCTAGTGTTGTCAAAGCAAGAAAATTAGTTCTTTCTTTATCACATAAATCACCTGAAGAAAAAATTGGTCTGGCTATTTCGGCCGGATTATGAAGATATGGGAACCTTTCTTTCAGTTTTATCGCCGCTTTTGCTAACTCTGGAATTGCTTGAATGTTAGTTCGAGTGTTTCTATCAAGATAACCATTACTACCAATATCAGAAGCAGCTATGAATAAATTTGGCAATAAATCTATTTCATCAGGAGTGATACGATCCAGCGGCCTTTTTAATAGATAATTAATTACATCCAGCAATTCGTCAGTGGTATTTATAGTCTCAGCTTTTTGTTCCTCTGTTAAACCGTATGTTCCTATTGTAATAGCATCCTTCAGACGAGCACATGTCAGATCAGCCATCATACCAGCATTAAATCCCAAATCAGCCCCTGTCAAAATAGCTCCTGTCAGATAAACACCAAACATTTTAGCACCTCCCAGATAAGATCTGGATAAATTAGCCCTTTTTAGATTAGCCATTGTCAGATCAGCACTACCCAAATTAACCTTTACCAGATTAAGTCCTGCCAAATCAGCTTTGACTAGATTAATTTGCATAAAATCAACCTCTGACCATTCACTAGCTAATTTATTATGCCATTTTTTCGCATATTCTTCTATTAACTGCCTTTTATCATGTGGTTGTATATATATTGTTGCAAGTGCTGCTTTTAAGATGTCATTCATCTTTGTCGCAGCTTCGATAACATCGCTAGCAGTCTCAGTCTTAACTGCATCCAAATCATGCTTGAACTTCCCTAAATCTATAACACTAACCATAATAATTCTCCTTTTTGAACGAACAAAAACGTAACATAAACAACTCAATGTGTCAAGGAGATATATTGAATTATGCCACAACTTAACCAATTATTAACTCTTATAGTCTATAATTAAACTTTAAGTTGTAACTATTATAAGTAAAAAATGGATATCACCGAACTACTAGCATTTGGTCGCAAAAACAAAGCCTCAGACTTGCATCTGACCTCCGGCCAGCCGCCTATGCTTCGTATCCACGGCGAAATGGTTCCAATTCGTGTAAATGCCATCACATCTGATCAGGTTTTAAGCATGCTTTACTCAATAATGACTGAGAAGCAGCGCGTTGATTACGAGCAGGACTTAGAAGTCGATTTTGCAGTAAACCTGGCTGGTGAAGGCCGCTTCAGGGTAAATGCTTTTAACACCATTAACGGTCCCGCTGCGGCTCTCCGTAACATTCCTACCCAAATTCAAAGTATTGATGAATTACGCCTGCCTAAAATTCTTGAATCATTCACTCAAAAAACCAAGGGATTAATACTTGTAACTGGCCCAACAGGTAGTGGTAAATCAACCACCTTAGCTGCTATGATTCATCACAATAAACCAGCGCGAAATTGGTGGCAGTACAAAATCTTTTGCACGCGCACTAAAAAGTGCATTGCGCGAAGACCCTGATATTATACTTGTAGGTGAGCTGCGTGATTTGGAAACTATATCTCTGGCCTTAACAGCTGCCGAAACTGGCCATTTGGTTTTTGGAACACTGCATACCAGCTCCGCCGCAAAAACTATCGACCGTATTATCGATATTTTCCCAGAAGGTGATAAGGCCATGGCTAGAACTATGTTAGCAAGCTCTTTGGAAGCTGTAGTAACTCAGCTTTTAGTAAAAGTAGCGCAAGGCGAAGGGCGTGTTGCGGTAAATGAAATTATGATTGCGAATTCAGCTGTGCGAAACCTGATACGTGAGAATAAAGTTCCGCAACTATATTCTATGATACAGGTAGGTTCACGCATTGGAATGCAAACCATGAAAGACAGCGTGTTTAAATTGCTCGATGAAGGTATAATCACTAAAGAGACTG
>JAJONM010000045.1 GCA_021323415.1 Rickettsiaceae bacterium | reverse complement strand
AAAATTGGTTGCTAATGAGCACAATATTAAGGGGGCTAATATTAATGGTAATACTCCGTTGCATCTGGCGGTTTTAAGCGAAAATCCTGATGCAGTTCAATTTTTATTAGAAAAAGGTGCTGATACTAAGGCAGTCAATAATAATGGTAGAGCGCCAATGGAGGTTGCTGAATTAAAAGGTTGTGAGGAAATAATGCAGTTGCTGAGTGGCGAGAAACGCTTTCAGCAGGAAAAGGATAATCCTATAGCGCCAAATGAAGAGATTGAGCTTACTCAGAGTAGGTCATTTACTAGCCGTGTTATGGCTAAAAGTTTACAGATTGAGATTGATAAGAACACCAAAATGTGAGTTCCTAGATAGCAAAAGCAGGAAAACTGGCTGTTAATTATTGTTACCCCGTCTTCCTCTTTTGCAATTCTGGTGCAACTGTAAACGAAGCCTCAGTTGCTTTCGTAACATCATCAATCGAAATATCAGGCGCATGATCAACCAATACCATACCGTTTTCAGTAATATCAAATACTGCCAGCTCAGTTATAACCCTATCTACAACTTTTTTACCTGTAAGTGGCAATGAGCATGTTTTAAGGATTTTTGATTCGCCAGTTTTTGTAGTATGGGCCATCAGGACTACTACGCGCTTTACTCCAGCTACTAAATCCATCGCGCCGCCCGGACCTTTTACCATTTTGCCCGGAACCATCCAGTTAGCCAAATCGCCATTTTCCGCAACCTCTAATGCGCCTAGTATTGAAAGGTCGATATGTCCTCCGCGGATCATACCAAATGAAGTTGCGCTATCAAAAAAACTGCTGCCGGGAAGGGCGGTTACAGTTTGTTTACCTGCGTTAATTAAGTCAGGGTCAACCTTATCTTCGGTAGGAAATGCACCTAGTCCAAGTAAGCCATTCTCACTTTGCAAGGTTACATTAATATTTTCAGGAATATAGTTAGCAACTTTAGTTGGCATGCCAATTCCTAAATTAACATAAAAGCCATCACGAAATTCTTTCGCGGCTATTTTACACATATCTTCTTGTGACCAAGGCATAATCTTCCCTTAATTTTATGTTGTTAAGCTGCTGTGCTAACAGTCCTTTGCTCAATTCTTTTTTCTAGGTTTTTACTGACAAACACGCGTTGTACGAAAACTCCAGGGGTATGTACATGATCTGGATCAATGCTGCCTGTTTCAACAATTTCTTCTACTTCAGCTACGGTAACTTTCGCAGCGGTAGCCATCATAGGATTGAAGTTACGCGCAGTTTTGCGGAATATTAAATTCCCTGCTTTGTCAGCTTTCCAGGCTTTAACTATGGCTAAATCACCAAACAATGATTTTTCCATAATATATTCTTCGCCATTGAATTCGCGGGATTCTTTGCCTTCTGCTATAACAGTGCCGACACCAGTTTTTGTAAAGAAAGCAGGGATGCCAGCTCCGCCAGCACGAATACGTTCAGCTAGAGTTCCTTGAGGATTTAATTCTAACTCTAACTCGCCGCTTAAGAATTGTTGTTCAAATATTTTATTCTCACCAACATAAGATGAAACCATTTTACGGATTTGTTTTGTTTTTAGCATTATGCCAAGGCCAAAATCATCAATACCGCAGTTATTGCTTACAACAGTTAGTCCTTTTACGCCGGAATCGCGAATGGCAGCGATGCAATTTTCAGGAATGCCACAGAGACCAAACCCTCCAGCCATTATCATTATGTTATCTTTAAGCAAACCATTTAATGCTTCAGTTGCTGAGTCATATATTTTACTCAAGGTTTTCTCCATTATTTATATGCTGATTAATTCATAATCAGCTTTAGGTGAAATGTAAAGAGTGGCTAGTGGTTTATGCTAATGATAGTTTTCTTTCTTGAAAAATTCTTATTTAAATTATAAGTTGAAAAATATAACAAGAAAATAATGTTTTCGTTAATACTTTGTTAATAACTAAATCCTATTATGCCCTGGGAGATAAATTTAGACGGAGATATGGAGTGATTATGTCTTTACTTTCTGATGTACAGACTTTGCAAAAAACACCTTTGCCTGAAATAAGGGAAAGTATTGCGCAAAAGGTTACGCAGTATTTTAATGCAGGGATATTCGATGAAAAAGAAATAGCCGTAGCAAATGATATTATCAGATTGCTGGCTAAGGATGTTGAAATCAGGATACGCAGAACTTTATCTGAGAATTTAAAAGCGAATCCTAAATTGCCACATGATGTCGCGCTTGTGCTCGCTCATGATGATGCGGATGTATCATTGCCATTATTAGAATTTTCTAAAGTATTAACAGATGGTGATCTGATAGAAATTATTAGAAGTGCGCGTCAGGTATCAAAATTATTAGCAATTACCCGCCGTGCTGAGGTTACGGAGCCTATTTCATCGGCATTAATCCATACCCGGAATGAAAAGGTAGTAATGAGTTTATTTGCTAATAAGTCCGCAAAGATTTCGGAGGAGAGTCTAAATATTGTTGTTGCTGATTTTAAATCTAATGGCAATGTAGTTGATACCCTAATTAACCGTGGGAATTTGCCGCTTGGAATAGTTGAAAAACTAATAGCATCTGCTTCGGAAAAAACTCGTGTAAGATTGGTTAATGAATATAATTTAAATGAAAAAACCGCTGATGCGTTAATGAATGCTACACGTGAGAAAGCAACTATTGATTTGCTTAATCCACCTCAAAAGATAAAGCCTCTTATTTATATAGATGCTGATGAAATTGGCGTGATTAAGAAAACCGATGATTTGGTTAAGCATTTATATAAAGAAGGTCGTTTAACGCAGTCTATTATCTTGCGTTCGTTATGTGAAGGCAATATGCATTTTTTCGAGTCGAGCATGGCTTTGCTCGCTGGAATACCAATTGTAAATGCTCGTACATTAATACGTTCAGGTGATGTGGATGCGATTGAAGCGGTGTGCAGAAAGGCAAACTTGCCATCGAGCATATTAAAGCCTGTACAAATAATTATAGCATTTTCAGTTAGTGGAGAGGCTGCAAATATTAGAAGTACAAATGTTTTCAAAAAATTGCTTATCGAACATATTATAAGTAATGAATATGATAAAGATGTGCCGCTAATGCCTTATGTTATGGCTTTGGTAAATAGTAAAATTGAAACAGCAGATGTGGTGTCGTAAATCTTTTTATAATTTCCTAGTATTAAGAGAAATAATTTTTTATAACTTATTTAAGTTATTATAATAGCACGAGTTATTCATGGCGGATTTTGGCAAGCTAATAAGTGGATTTAGGCTGTTTAAAGCTACTACTTATAAAGAAAGAAAAGAAGTTATTGGTCATTTGCAGAAGTTAGGGGTTAAGCCAAAAACTTTAGTTATAACTTGTGCTGATTTATGGGTGGCACCGGATATTTTATTTAGCAGTAACCCTGGTGATTCATTTGTATTTCGTAATATCGGCGGCTTTGTGCCACCATTTGGTGAAAAGGGGATAGGGCTTTTAGCTGCAGTAGAATATTCTGTTTGTACATTAAATGTTGAAACTATTGTTGTTATGGGTCACTCGCACTGTGATTTTATCAAAATGTTAATGGATGAGAATGCACAAGCCACTGTGACTCCTGCTATGAGTTCATGGTTTGAGATAGTTACGATGGCACGGGATGCTGTTAAGAAAGCATTGGCTAAAAAAACGGCAGAAGAACAGCAGGCAGCTTGCGAGCATGAAACAATACTTGTTTCAATGCGTAACCTTATATCTTATCCTTTTGTACAAGAACGTATTAATGATGGCCGCTTGAAAATTTATGGCTGGTATTTTGATATGGAAGAAGGAGTTCTTCAAGGATTTGATCCTAAAACAAAATTCTTTGAGCCGATAGGTTAGTATCTTGCTAAATTTTAGCTCTAAATTACCTGATAGTTTACCAATTCTGCCGGTGCGGGATAGTTTGTTGTTGCCGGGTGGTCAAATAACGCAGAAAGTTTTTGAGCCCAGATATATTAACATGGTGCAAGATTGTCTTGCGGCACAAGACAGGCTAATTGGTGTTTGTATTGTAGATGGTAATAATAAAGGTTCCAAAGATAAATTTTATAATGTTGGTTGCGCTGGTAAGGTGACCTCATTTAAGGAAATGGTAGATGGTAGTTTTAGTTTTGTGCTTACTGGATATTGCCGTTTTGAATTAGGTGATGAAATTCCTACAATGCGTAAATATCGCAGGTTTTCTGTTGAGTGTGAGAAGTATGCAACTGATCTTCGTATCGATGCTAACACTAACATAAACAAGCCTGCACTTATTAAGTTAATTAGGTCTTATGCTGAAATGTGTTCTATCAGTATGGATTGGGACGTTCTTCCAGACACTCCGGCTTTTAATATTGTGACTTTCTTCTCAATGAATTTGCCATTTGATGATGCGCAACGGCAAATGTTACTAGAGGCATTAACCGTTGAAGATAGGGCTGTAGTTTTAGCTGATTTGATTAGTAATGCTGCGACAAAAAGTGGGGAATTCGGGCTTTAAACCTTCACGCTTTATTGGTGCATTGCAAAACAATAATCATTTTATTTTATGTCGGGTTTTTGGTATAATGGCATTATGTATATAAGCTTAAATTATAACAAAATATTAGTTTTGCTGGTATGTTTTTGTTTCTTATCTGCTTGTGAAAAAGAGCAGGAACCAACAGAGACATATAGTTATAATGCCTATTTTATTTACCCAAAACCAGAAGATAAGAAAGTGTATGTTGGTACCGTTACGGGCTTAAGCAGTTGTAAATATATTGTAAGTGATTACTACGCGAAGCGGTACAAATATATAAAAGGTAAGTGGGATTATGTTTGCTGCTTAAGAACAGATAAGAGCGAATGTGCAGAAGAGCACAAATACCAAAAGTAAGCTTATAACTCATAATTTAAATGGTAACCGCGTATTATAAATCCTTCACGCAAGAAGAAGCGGTGTGCGTTGAAGTTTTCCACATATGTGTCTATTAATACTTTGTTGCAACCATCTGTTATTCCTAGGTTTTTTATGAAGTCTGTGACGAGTTTTCCAACGCCTTTAGAGCGGTAGTCGGGCAAACTAACCATGTTATCCAGCTGGATAAATTTTCCACAATAAAAGCGGTATGAAATCCAAAATCCTGCGGAGCATACACATTTTTCATCATCGAATACACCGAGCATACGGTAACCATTATTTACTCTTTCGGGTAAAATATTGCGGTATTCTTCTTGTGACATATCGGGGTACATATGAGCCAATACAGGAAAGGCTGCGTACATGTCTTCTAAGCTTTTTAGTTCTCTAATTATCACTTTAATAATTCTGTGTAATG
Source organism: Rickettsiaceae bacterium (assembly GCA_021323415.1). Lineage (GTDB taxonomy): Bacteria > Pseudomonadota > Alphaproteobacteria > Rickettsiales > UBA6187 > JAJONM01. The sequence goes on along the minus strand of JAJONM010000045.1, from coordinate 19,764 downwards.
TGTTGTAATTGTTTGTGCTTTTGTTTTTTAGTTTCGAGAGGGGAGGGGTGCCTATTCCTCTAGAATTGCCAATGCTGTATCTACTATTCCATCTGCATCAAGCCCAGCTTCCTTGTACATTACTCCCTGGTCGTTATGTTCTACAAAATCATCAGGAAAATACATGTTTTTTACTTTAATATTTTTATCTAATAGATTGTATTTTAATAATAAATCGTTTACGTGGGAGCCGAACCCCCCGATACAACCTTCTTCTATAGTAATTAAAACCTTATGTTGGCTGGCTAGCTCTAAGATAATAGCTTCATCAAGTGGTTTTGCAAAACGGGCATCGACCACTGTTGTTGAATAGCCTTTATTATCCAGTATGTTGGAGGCGACTGTTGATTCTGATAGGCGTGTGCCAAGTGATAGGATTGCTACATCTGATCCTTGCTTAATTATGCGGGCTTTGCCTATCTCGATAGGCTCAATTTCTTTAGGAAAATCAATGCCTAAGCCTTCCCCTCGTGGATAACGGAAGGCACTTGGTCGATCATTTATTCCAGCGGCTGTTTTTACCATTCTTGCAAGCTCAACTTCATCAGATGGAGCCATTACTACAAAATTAGGCAAACTAGCTAAGTACATAATGTCAAAAGAACCGGCGTGTGTTGGTCCGTCTGCGCCAACAAATCCAGCCCTATCAATGGCAAAGCGTACTGGTAGTTTTTGCACAGCAACGTCATGCACCACCTGGTCATATGCCCTTTGTAAGAAAGTCGAGTAAATAGCACAAAATGGTTTGTATCCCTCGCAGGCAAGTCCGGCGGCGAATGTCACTGCATGCTGCTCAGCGATTCCCACATCAAAAGTTCTGTTAGGGAATTTTTCACCAAACTTGTCTAGTCCGGTCCCCGATGGCATTGCTGCTGTAATTGCGACAATTTTTTCATCTTTTTCTGCTTCATTTATCAGGCTATCGGCAAAAACATTAGTGTAACTTGGTGCTTTTGGGCTTGATTTCTGCACTTTCCCGGTAGCTTTGTCGAATTTACCAACAGCATGTAGGGTGTTATCTTTAGTCTCTGGCATTTCATAACCATAGCCCTTTTTGGTTACAACATGTACCAAAATGGGATGATTTATGCTCTTATCGTTCTTTATGTTAGTAAGGATTTGTACTAGTTGTCCCAAATTGTGACCATCTACTGGACCTACATAGTAAAAGCCCATTTCTTCAAAATAATTACCGCCTACCCAGTAATCTTTAGTGTATTTTTCTGCTTTTTTTGCTGCTTTTTCAATGGCTTGTGGTAAATGGCTTGCTACTTGTTTTGCAACGGAACGTAAAGTTAAATAAGGCTTTGATGAAATTAGTCTGGATAAATATCCACTCATAGCGCCTACTGGTGGGGCGATGGACATTTCATTGTCATTTAAAATAACTATCATCCTTGTATGCATGGCCCCGGCATTATTCATTGCTTCATACGCCATGCCAGCACTCATGGCGCCATCGCCAATAACAGCAATTGTTTCAAAATCTTCACCTGATAAATCGCGGGCTACAGCCATTCCCAAAGCGGCTGAAATGGAAGTTGAGCTGTGGCCGGCGCCAAATGGATCAAACTCACTTTCGGCGCGCTTAGTAAAGCCAGCTAAACCGCCTGGCTGCCTAATTGTTTCAATGCGGTCGTTTCTGCCAGTTAAAATTTTATGTGGATAACTTTGATGGCCAACATCCCAGATAAGTTTATCTTTTGGGGTGTTAAATACATAGTGTAATGCTACTGTAAGCTCGACAACTCCTAGTCCTGCGCCTAAATGCCCCCCAGTTTTTGACACTGCTTCGATAGTTCGCTGACGAGTCTCATCGGCAAGGTCTTTTAGCTCCTGAATATCTAGCTCGCGGATGTCTTTCACATCCTTTATTTTGGAGAGTGTAAGGTATTCCATTTTCCTACTGGTAGCATATGAAAGTTTAGCGTATACAACAGATATAATTAAACTGCTAGAGAAAATAGGTAAAGTTATTCCAAACCTTCTGATGTGTTATTATTTTAAGGCAAAATGCTATTTTAATCTATTATTAATAATTAAAAAATGCTATAATGTAACTGTATTTTAATATTAGGCTTGTACATTGGTAATGTGATATTAAAAGGAATTTGTAAATGGCTGGAACAGGCGAATTAGAAGTGGATATGTTGTTCTTAGGATTAACACGTCCTCCTATGCTTTTTGGTGTCAGTTATACGGTTGTTTTGGCAAATTTCTTTATTTGCATGATGTATTTTGTACTTACTTCTGACTTTAAAGGCTTTGGGTCAATGCCGCTTATACATGGTATTGCGTATGTACTGTGCCAGAAAGAGCCTCTTTTTTTGGAGCTCTTTATGCTAAAGCAGCAGAAGTGCAATAAATGCAAGAACAGGCTATATCACGGTTTAACTAATTCATACGATGTTATGTAAGCCGCCCGTTTATGGGGCGCGGATAGATAAAGAAAACATGCGTATGTAGGTGACTGTGATGCAAACTAAAGGGCAAAAGTGGTTGCACCAGTTTGCAAGAGTACCATTTGGTGCTTTTTTAATGTGTTTATCCCTATGTGGATAAGCAGTGTTGGTCATATTGACCTTTAAACAGAGGCGTTTAATATGCTTAAGCTTTTTAGGCAGCGTACTCAAAAGCAAAAATACGCAGACAGGGAATTCCCCGAATCGGAATTTATCCCTTATAAATACCTCTGGAACAATCATACTATACTTACTAAAAGTGATGACTTGCTTCAGATAGTAAAGTTTGGTGGTTTTTCATTTGAAACTGCTGACGATGAAGATGTAGACATAAGAAAGAGTATTCGTAACCTGCTGCTTAAAGGAATAGGCGCGGGTCAGATGTCTTTATATTTCCATACAATCAGACGTAAAAAAGCTGCGTTTTCAAAAGACGAAGGGCATAAAATGCCTCCGGGTTTTGCTACCTATATTGAAGAAGAGTGGCGAGATAAACATAAATCACAGCAAAATTATGTGAATGAGCTTTACGTTACTATAATACGTCGAAGCATGAAAAAAGGTGTTGCTGCTGTTGAAGGCGTGCTTGAAAAAATACAGCAAAAAGCTGATAAGACTCTATGGGAAAAATCCATGTGGGAGTCTTATGAAGAACTCGATGAGATGACTTCGCGTGTTATTAGTACACTTCGTGACTATAAGCCGGAGCGTTTAGGGATTGTTCAAACTGAAGATGGTATCTATTCTGAAATGCTTGAATTCCTGGGCAAGCTAGTTAATTGTGGCGCAGGTGGCCATATGCTTGTTCCTATGAGTGATATTTCAGAATATCTTCCAACCGAAAGGCTTTATTTTGGTGCAAGGGCAATTGAAGCTCGAGGTAAGAGGGGAAGCCGGTTTGCTGGTATAGTAAGTGTGAAAGAATATCCGCAGCAAACTTCAGCTACAATGCTAGATGGTTTCTTGCAAATGCCATTTGAGCTTATTATTACCCAATCATTTTCATTTATTGACCGTACTTCTGCTATAAACAGCATGAAAATCCAGCAGGGCCGAATGATTGCCGCTTCGGATGTCGCGGTTTCACAGGTCGCTGAAATCAGTCAGGCGCTTGATGATGCGATGAGTGGTACTATTGGTTTTGGTAAACACCACCTGACAGTGTTATGTATTGAGGATACACCAAAGTCACTTGAAAATGCGGTAGCTATGGCCGCTACTGAGCTTGGTAACTGTGGTGCTATTCCAGTACGTGAAAAGGTTAATTTGGAGCCTGCATATTGGGCGCAGCTTCCGGGCAATGATGATTATGCAGTGAGAAAAGCTACTATCAATACTCTAAACCTATCAAGCTTTGTATCTTTGCATAATTACCCAACTGGTAAAGAAAAAGGTAACCATTGGGGGGACCATGTTACTATTTTAGATACAACATCTGGTACCCCGTTCTTCTTTAATTTCCACGTGCGTGATGTAGGCCATACGACGATTATTGGTCCAACTGGTGCTGGTAAGACAGTAATGATGAACTTCTTATGTGCACAAGCAAGAAAGTTCAAATGCCGTATGTTCTTCTTTGATAAGGATAGAGGTGCTGAGATATTTATACGTGCGCTGGGTGGTGTTTTTACGATTATTGATCCTAGCAAACCATGTGGTTTTAATCCGTTTGCACTTGAGGATACAGGTGAAAACCGCACATTCCTGATGGAGTGGATGAAACATCTGGTTACTGTAAATGGTGAAGTAGTTACTGCTGAGGATGCTATGCGCATCGAACAGGCGATTATCGGTAATTATAAACTGGAGAAAAAAGACCGTAACCTTACAAATATTGTACCGTTTCTTGGTATGGGTGGCCCTGATTCACTTGCTGGACGCATTGCAATGTGGCATGGGCATGGATCGCATGCGAAAGTGTTTGATAATAAGGAAGATAATATTAACTTCGAAAAAGACCTTATTTTTGGCTTTGAGATGGCTGAACTGCTAAAAGATAAGCCTAGTTTAGGCCCTGTACTTTTATACGTATTCCATAAAATTAACCTTTCGCTAAAAGGTCAGCCTACAATGATAGTGCTCGATGAGGCCTGGGCGTTAATTGATAACGATGTGTTTGCGCCAAAAATAAAAGACTGGCTGAAGGTACTAAGGAAGCTGAATTGCTTTGTGATATTTGCTACGCAATCGGTAGAAGATGCTAGTAAGAGTAAGATTAGCGATACCTTGATACAGCAGACTGCAACGCAAATTTTCTTACCGAACTTGAAAGCAACAGATGTATACAGAACGCATTTTATGCTAAGCCAGCGTGAATTTACATTGATAAAAACTACGGATCCGGGTAGCAGGTTCTTCTTAGTAAAACAAGGAACAGATGCTGTGGTTGCAAGAATAGATTTATCTGGCATGAGCAATATTATAAATATTCTTTCAGGTAGGGCAGATACAGTTGTGCTGTTAGACCAGATAAGGGCAGAAGTTGGAAATGATCCGGATGTTTGGATGCCAATTTTCTGGGAGAGAGTAAAATATGTATAATGGAGTAGCGTTTGCGTAAACTTTCGCAGTTTGTAGTTAATAGGCTGGTTGCAGCGGCATTGTTAGTGATGCCGTTAACAGCTGCTGCTACTACTCCTGGAAATATACCAGCAAAGCCAAAAGCTGAGTTAATAGCAGAGCATATGGCTAAGCAAACTACCGGGGTTTTCCCTGGTGCTCATATTGTGGCTGCGGCATGTGATCCAACTGCTGATCCTGCCGATGATTCTAATCCTGATAAAGATGTAGCGGAAGATACGTATTATCCACTAAAATCTTGTGAAAACCAGGTTGCTGGTGCCACTGGCGCCAGGTTGCTGGTGCCACTGGCGGTGCTGGAATTACCAGACAAAATTTCCAGGTAAAAATAGCGTTTGATCCTACCTATAAACAAGGTGATTTTGCTGGTGCTACTTATGATGTCAAAGTTCCTGGTCCCTTAAAGTTACCAGATGGAGTGGCGGAGTTATATGATGCTAGTGGTACTTTACTTGCAACGGTTCAAACTCCGCTCCAACAGGGCATAACTTTTGTAGATGAAGGTGAACCTGTTATTTACAACGGTATGGAGGTTTATTATAAACCAACGCTGCAAAAATATCCTGCAAGCGGTAAGATGATTGATCCAAAGACTAATCTGCCAATGAAATATGAGGTTGATTGCAATGGATATAAGGCTAATTCTGAAATTCAATATGTTTCTGGTCAAGTAATTTATAATACAAAATGTGAGCCAATAACCGATTGTAATGGCAATGCTGTAGCTGGTGGAACTGTTTATAAACTAAATGACGAAGAAGAATGTAAGCCAGTAATGAATCAAGCTCAGAAGATATTGGCAGTTCGTGGCGAAGAAACTACAGAAACCCTCACAAGCAGCTTATTCTTATATCGTTTTGGTAGCGATTATTCAGCAAGTGAGAAACGTGCTATCCAAAACTTAGATACATCTCCATCAAAATCAACTGCCTGGATAAAAGAAGGTGAAACAGTAAGCTTGTATCCACTTACCAGGGTTAGCTTTGAACTGATATATGAAGGGAATAAGGCTTGTGTTTATGCTTATACAGATGACCCTACCATAAAATGGCGAGTTGAGAGGGAAGAGCCTACTACTATAGAAAAAGTCTTAGATACAATATTTATAGCCGATACAGAAAATAAAGAAATCGGCATTATGACTAACGTTAGTCCTACTGTAGATAGTAAGGGAGTTAAACTCAATTGTGTTCCGGCTCCATTTTCTGCTAAACCAGAGCCTGTTGTCTTTGGCGATATAATATCAAAAGTTTGTACAGACTATGATACTAGTGCTTCGCATTGGCACAAGCCATTTACTGGTATTGTTATCCAGTGTGTTGAAGAAACAATGCTTAATATATTCCTTCCTAGAACTGCAACTTATACTGATAAACAAGGTGTAGAACATACTTTAACTTCTAATACTGTTTTTGGAAAAGTTCAGGAAAACCTAAAAAATGCTATTAGGGCGTTATTCGCGCTCTATGTTATCTTCTTTGGTTACAAATTGATGTTAGGAAGGGAAGTTCCTAAAAAAGAAGAGTGGATGTGGTTCGGCTTGCGTTTTGCGCTTGTTGTATATTTTGCTCTTGGGTCTGGGATGGTTGACCTTCTGCCAAAGATGGTTAACGTTTCAAAATCATTATCATTAATTGTCATGGAAGCTGCCCTTGGGGAAGTTTCTCCTGAAGTTACAGCAGCGCAAAATGCTAAAGCTAAACTTGCAGAGCAAATTAGGGCGCAGCAAGATTTAATTGCAAAAAAAGAAGCTTATATTCAAACATTAATATCAAAATCTGCTGTGAGCGATCAGAATTTGATAGATATGCAGGCTGCCCTTGAGGGCCTGAAAGACCAGCTAGAAGCTGCTGAAAAGCTGATGAGAAGCACAAAAGTTGAGATGGATGCTGCCAAGAAAGCATACGATACTGAGTATGCTTCATTAGTGACAGCACAGGCTGCTTATGATAAGGCGCTTGCCGAAAGAAATAATCTACAAGCCTATAATGAAAATTATACAAAAATCAATTTGGTTAGCGCTGATTTTAGCAGTGTTTCGGTTCCAAATGGGTATGTGGTAGTAAACAATTATAATGGATGGTCTAGCACTTTTGGTTCAGGTTTTGAAATACTTAACTACGGCGGTAAGAATGTAATTGAGCTCGATGGTTATGAAAACAGTAATATGACTCAAACTGTGCAGGCTTATAATGATGTGACTTACACCCTTTCGTTTGATTATGCAATGCGTGCTGAGACTCCAACGCGTGAAAGTAATGGCATTGAAGTTTATGTAAATGGGGTTTTAAAAGGGACTTATCCTGAGGCTGCTGATTCTAATTCATTTGCTTCCAAAACTATTAGTTTTGGTGGTTTAAGCAATGCTAAAATAGAATTTAGGTCGGCAGGCACTAGTGAAAGTATTGGTGGTATACTTGATAATATCAAATTATCTGCCGGCTCTTTACCAAAAGCGCTCAGTGATAGCTCAATCATAGCTAATAATAACCTTTTAACTGCTGCCACAAATTTATGCGGTAATGGTGGTGTGTGCTATGGTGATGTAATGGGTATAGCAGAGGGAGGGACCAACCCTAACTCTATGCTTGCTGCATATAAATTGGCGCTTGAGGGTAAAACAAAGGAATATCTTGCTGCTAAAAAGGATTATGATGAGCTGTTTAACAAAGTTAAAGCTGAAACTGTAAAATTAAATACGGCTATTGATGATTATAATAGTACTAGTGCTGAAGATATTGGTGCTGCAAATATGGAGCTTGAGGTTCTTAAGAAGAAACTAGAGGATTTACAAAAGCAGTTTGATGAGGCGACTGAAAATCTTTCCAATTTGCTTTCTAGTAACACTGGCACTAAAAACGGCTATAACTACTGTGATTTCAGGTTCATTGATTACGATATGCCAACCATGAAATTATGGGATATGATTGACTGTAAATTCTCAAAATATATAGGTATTGGCGATAAAGCTGACGCTCCTGATTCCCCGCAAGTGTTACTGGTTGCGGTTACGGCTATTATAAGTACTGTGTATGGTATACCAATATTTTTATTTACTCTGGTGTTCCTAATATTTGTTATACTTTTGATTATAAGAGTGATTCATGTTTATATCATGGCATTTGTTGGTGCTGTGATGCTTGCCTATATTGCTCCTCTTGTCATACCTGCCGTATTATTTAACTATACGAAGGATATATTTAACCGATGGTTCCAGCAAATGATGGGCTGTTTGATTCAGCCGATACTTATGTTTGCTGCTTTGGCATTCCTGCTGGCTGCTATGGATACGGTTATTTTTGGAGATAACAAGAATTTCGTAACCGTTGATGGCTCACCAGTAAATACCAAAATTGCCAGTAACAAAGATTCATCTAAGCCTGCTGAAGAGTATAGTGATTGTACGCTGCCGGATAATACTACTGAAGTAAAAGAAGATGGTACAACTGTTATTCATATAGGTAAGATGAAGCCTGGATCAATAGGTTGTATTTATCAGACTATAAAATTTAGACCAGCAGAAAATGTTGCATCTAAATGGGTTACCGCTCAAGTACATAAGGTTGATTTATCTACTGATAATAAAGATTTTTATGTGTTTATAGGACTATTAAAGCTATTGTTACTATGTTTTATCGCGCATGTATTGCTTGGAACTATGGAAGAAATATCAGGTCAATTAAGCCAGGTTATGGGTGCGGGTTCCGGAGGATATGCTACTTTATCAGTAACTCCGGTTATGACTCCAGCTTCAATTATGTCCAAGATTGGTGAGGTTGCAGGTATGGCTGTAGATGTACCGGGTAAAATTTATGATGCAGCTAAGGGGGCTGGCAAAAAGGCGACTGCAGCCAGACAGGGATTAAAAACTCTTGAACAAAACTTGCAAAAGAGACAGGGGCTAAATAGCGCCAACCGTGTTGCAGGCAGAGGGGCTAAAGCTCTTAATGCTCATGAAAAAATGGCGAAGGAAGCTAATGCTGGTGATAAAGCAAGGCATGCACATGAAGCCAATGAGAAAATGATGAGTCAAGAGGCTGGCGATAAAGAAAAGTCCCGTATTGGAAGCGTAAGGTCAGATTCAACTCCTTATACTAACGAAAGTCCAGTTAAAGAGGGGCATAAAATGTTGAAACCAGAAGCAAAAACTGAAAAACCTGGTACAACAGAAACTAATATACCTAAGCCACCAACAGATAGCGGTGGTAAAAAAACTACAAGGCGTGAATAATGAGTAATTGGTTTACGAAAGTTAATTATAGAGTGATTGGGGTGGTATTAGCCATGTTGCTAATGTGCCAGCAATCTCCTATGGCCTTTGCTGCTGATTATGATTTGCCACCTTCACTTGCTAATGATGATGGTAGTAAGATTGCATATATAAAACATGCCAATTGTGATCCAGGTGCACAGCAGCAAGATGATATAAATAAGTCAAAGGATTACGAAAAGTCATGCGAAGGTCAAAATATATCATTATATGATGGTAACCCATTTAAAATAACTGTCCAATACGATGCTGTTACTGATCAGGATGCTCTTGGAGCTATTCTGGCTGCTGGTGGATGGGCTGCTGCTATAGGTGGTGCTCCTGCTATTGTTGGATTACTTGCGGTATATACTATAACTGCCGCAGTAGTAAGTGGTGAGAAGCATATCCCTCTTGGTGGTACTGTGGTTGCGGGATTTGCCACTTTTGAAGCTCGCTTGGAAGGGGACAAAGCTTGTGTTTATGCTAAGATGTTTGGTGCTACAAATTTTAGGGTGGATCGTGATGGCGCTCTGGTTCCAAAAGATCCTAAAGATAAAACTGGACTAAATGATTTTGCGAACGATATTTCACTAGGTGCTATGCCGCCTCATTGCGTTTATGCGCCACCGCCACGTGCAACCCTAAAACCACCACAATGGGGAAAATTTATCTCTAAAGTTTGTACAGATTATGATAGCTCTGCATCAAATTTCAGGTATCCGGTGGTCCGTGACAAATCTAACCCTGATACTGTTGTAGAAAATGGCAAAAACAGGTCTGTTACTGGAGTTATTATCCAATGTATCGAAGAAACAATGAATAATATATTCACCGATACAAGTGTAAATAATGGTGAAACATTCTTTAATAAAATGCAAAAGTCATTGCTCGCAGCAATAAAAGGCTTAATGGCTTTGTACATAATATTTATTGGCTATGAATTTATAGTTAGCAAAAGGACGTTTAAGCAGGAAGAGTCGTTATGGTACGGCCTCAGGATTGCTTTGGTTCTATATTTTGCAGCCGGTGCTGGTATGATTACACTTCTACCGCATTTGCAGGGTGCTTCAAAGGATTTTTCTTTAATGGTAATGCAGGCGGCATCTGGTAATGCTTCACAAGAAGCAGAAGCAACCAGCGCATTAGAAACAGCTGAGCAAGAGTTTGATACAGCAAGCCAGAATTTGGTACTTGCCAGGACAATATATGCTAAAGCACAAAAAGCCGCCGCTAATGGAGGTAGCGCATCTGAATTAAGTGCTGCTGAAGCAGATGTGGACGCTAAAAGACTTGTTTATAATGAGAAATTAGAAACATTAAATATGGCTAAGTCAGCTGCTGCTAGTTTTGGCTATAATTACTGTGACTTCAGGGATTTTACTTATAATGAAGCTGGTCAACAATACCGTATGAAGTTATGGGATATGATTGATTGTAAGATATCAAAATATCTAGGTGTTGGTGATGTTGCCGGAGCTCGTGAAGCTCCTCAGATATTACTAATTGCTGTAGGTTCATTAGTAAGCCATTTTGGCCTTGGTTTATTCATATTTGCGATTACAATTATATTGTTGATATTCATCTTCCTTATAATTATCAGGATGGTTCATATTTATATAATAGCTTCTGTCGCTTTAGTAATGCTTGTTTATATATCTCCGCTTGTAATACCTGCTGCATTATTCAGATTTACAAAAGGTATATTTGATGCATGGTTAAAACAGGTTATCAGCTATACTATACAACCAGTTATAATGTTTACTTTCCTGGCTTTCTTATTTTCTGCCTTTGATATGATTACATACGGCGGTAACCATCATTTTGTACCAATGACACAGGAACATCATGCTAATGAAAATAAGCTGTGTATGTTGGATAAGAATGGTAATCGTATATGCCAGTTAGAAAATTATGATATTACATCCGGTGCTTTAACTTGTGAAGATAAGAACGCCCCTGCTTGTATATATCAAACTGTAAAATTAGTTGCCTGGAAGCCTGCGATACTAGATGTAACTTTATATGATTTACAGTTTGCATCATCTATTGGTGATTTAAAAACAAGTTATGGTAATGCATGGATTATATTTGTTGGGTTATTAAAGATGTTGCTGATATGTTTTATCGGCCATGCAGTACTTGAATTAGTAGAGGAGATGGCAAGAAGGCTAACTAATGCTGCAGGTGGTGGTGCAACTGGATTATCGGCTGCTCCTGCTTCTAGTATACAGACGATAAACAATGCTACTACTAACAAAGCAAGAAGTTTTGCAGTTGCTGGAATTAAGAAAGGAGTAGACGCTGCAGAAAAATCTAACAAGAAGCATAACGCAGCAAGGGCTGGTTTGAATACTAAATTTGGCGGAAGTGGTGGTGACAAAGCTACGTCTGGTGGAAGTAGTGATGCCAAAAAAGAATAATTGGATAAAGTTGTAATAACTTAAGTATTATTGGAAATTAAATGATTATAGGCAAAAACATATTAAAAAGCATAATGTTAGGGGTGGTTTACCTTCCGCTTATGCTTGCCTATACTCATAATAATGCTTATGCAAATTCTAATCCGCCAAACCCATTGTGTGTTATGGCCGATGATTTTGGTGACCTTAATAAGAAAAGTGTTACTGTCAACTCATGGGGGCAAGGTGATAAAGATGATACTGTGTTTCATCAGGATGCGCCAAGTGGGTGGCTAGATACCGGAATTGATGTAACATCGGGTAAAGCTTTACAAATTAGAAGTTCAGGTCAGGTTAATTTATGTAATTCAGCTGAGCCGAGTGTGGTTACATTTACTGTTTCACCTAAAAATTCTGGCTGGCAAGTAAGCCAAATTCCAATAAATAAAGGCTGGAATTATAAGATAACGGTTTCTGGTAGCTACTCAAGATGGGCCACATCTGCATGTGGAAGTAGTAAATACTGGAGCTCAGATTGTTATTCGAAAAATGGTAGGGGATTATTTGTATATGTTGGTAATGATCCATCCCAGGTTACTAATTGGGAGGATTTAGATCCAACTCCTGTAAAAATTGGTTCGGCTGGCTATGCTAAGAACCCTTATTTCTATGAATTATATAACTACACAACTAACACCTCAGGTTATGACTTTGACTTGGGTGATGTAGAAAACCTAACCCAGGAAATATATAATAAAACACCAGAAGGACGTCTGCATTTTAGATATGCAGATGGAAATACAGGTGGCGGATATGATACGGATTGGTCTGGTAATTATGCTGATAACAGAGGTGGTTACAAGATTACAATAACTTATACTAAGGATTGTACCGGTACTAATGGTCAATATTTGGTTGGCTACATAGCTGAAAATACGAGTGGTGATTCGGTTCCTAATATACCTGAAGTTCCTAACCTTACTGATGCAGGAAAAGTAATTAATCTAAATGATTACGCTAAAGCTGATAAAGTTACGCAAAGAGCTTCAGGCCTTTATAATGAGAACTCTCCAGGAACGGGAAGGTTATGGCTTAAGGTGATAGATACCAGTACCTTTAATTATTGGGGCGATGGTCTTTCAAGGGGGGATGATAAGTATGATCCAGACATTAGCAATACTGGTGAATATAAAGTTGATATAACAACTGTAGCTCCTGTGAAGACTGGTTTTACTACTATGCTAAACAGCATAATTGACCCATTGCGTGATTTTGTAAGGGGTGATGGGAATACTATGGGCCTCACTGAGAGGATGTATAAAGGTATTACAAGTAGGTATGACTTTGTATCACTGATAAGGGCATTTATGGCTATGTCCATAATCTTCTTTGCATTTAAATATATGGTTGGCCTTAGCAATATTACCCAGAAAGAGTTATTTGCGCTGATAGTAAAACTTTCAATTGTAATTACATTGCTGGGTGAAACGAGCTGGGAATTTTTCAGGACGTATTTATTCTCTTTCTTTATTGAAGGGACTGATGACCTTATAAGATTAATGACCAGTCAGTTTTCTGTAATTCTTGAAGGTTCAACGGTAACGGGTCAGAATGTTGGAAATATACCTGGACAAGAGACTGCTCTTGCAGCAAGCACCGGAAACCATACATATGATACATTTGCATTCCTTAATGAAACGCTACAAAGGTTCTTTACTAAAGAAACCAATATTAAAATACTCGGATTAATGACATCGTTCCCACTTGGTGTGATTATCGGTTTATTAATATATGTAGGAATGGGATTCTTTATTTACACAGTATTCAGGGCAATACTTATATACATAATTGCGATAGTTGTAGTAGCGATTTTGTTATTCCTGGCGCCAATTTTCATTCCAATGCTTATGTTTGAAAAAACTAAACCTATGTTTGAGAAATGGATCAAGCAGTTAATGAGCTTCTCGTTACAGCCGGTTCTGCTCTTTACTGTACTCGCCATATTTAATGTGTTTATATTTTCTGCGCTGTATCAATTGTTATCCTTTAGTGTGTGCTGGCAGTGCATTGCGTCTGTAGATTTACCTCTTAGCGAGTGGTTAGGTGGTGGAAAGAATGGAACGCTTGGTAACTTTGACAAGTTCTGCACAATGTGGGGATACGCACCTTGGGGTGTTGATAGTAACCAGGCAATAGGAGTGAAATTAGCCAAAAATCCTGTTGGATTGTTTATGGTGCTGATATTCTTTATTCTATGTAATGCAATGATGGCATTCTGTGATTGGATATCCGAAGTTTCTAATACATTTACTGCTGGTGCTAATGCTGTAGGAGCAAATAGAGCAGCAAATCAGGCTGTAGCTGGTGCTACTGAGACTGCTAAAACTTCTGCAAGGCTGGCGACCTCGGCAGGAAAAACTGTTGCACAAAAAGGGGCGTGGATGGCAGGACGTATTGATGCTGCAAGTGGTCATAAGGTTAGCGATGGAATGAAGCGGGCTGCCAGAAAAGCGCTTAACTCTAACAAAATGCTAGGTGGTTCGGCTCGTCGTGGTGAAGAAGATGGTATGGGTGGTGTAGATAAGGCATATAGTTTCCTAAAAACATCGGATGAAAAATTAGCAACTAAGAGACAAAGTGAATTCTTAAATAGCTTAAATGATAAAGATAGAAAGGCATTTGTTGATATGCGCCAGGCTGAAAGGTTGGCAGCGCAGAAGCAGGGACCTGAAGCTATGAAAGCATATAATGAGATTGAGAAGAAGAGGGATGAAATTTTAGGTGAGCAGACAAGGTTAAAAGGTACAAGCATAAACAGAGCGGGAGCTAATCGAGCTGATTTGTTCTTGGCTCAAGAGTTAGAAATAGCAAAAAAAGGTTTTGGTGATAGAAGTTTAGATCGTGCAGCTGATTTGGCAAGAAAAGGTGATGCAATACAACAGCATCAGGATCTTTTAGCTGCAACATCTAAACAAAGCCTTGATGATTCTATATCGGCATATAATGAAAGGAAAAATGCGCCTGACGAGTATATAAGCACCAATATAAGGGATCCGAAAACTGGAAGGATTACTAAAGTGGAAACTAGAAGAAAAAATCCTTTTGATACTAACGAATAGGATGAAAACTTAATTATTATGAAAACTATAGTTAACATTATGAAAGCATTAAGATTAGCTCCGCTAGCGGAAAAAGCATCTTCTCGTATGAAGTGGCTAATGCTTATGCTTGTGCTTGCTATGGTAACTGGTTGCCCTGCTTCTGATAAGGAAGAAGACCGCTGTGTTGCGGCAGATGATTGGGGTTCTGAGGTGAGTACTTCATTTAGGGTGCCGGCAAACAAGCCATTTACATCGGCAGCTGGCCTAATAGTTGAAAATGGAGCTAAAATTAAGGTCGAAATTAAGGCTGACCACATAGATATTTGTCCGGATGAGGCCGCTTTTGAAAGTTATGCTGTGCCTATGACTACGGAAAATGGTATAAAGAAGATACTTAATCCGATTAGTCCAATGCTTAATAAGTGGCAGCCAGCAAGCTATCAGATTGAGACCGGTAAGGATACTAATGGAGCGCCTGTATTCGAAACAAGATATATTACAGTTACTGAAAATAGCAAAATAAGTATCAATGTTTATGGTACTTATAAGGATATGAATGGCAAGCAGAGTCTTGGTAAAGGTCTGTATGTTTATATTGGAGATAACCCTCCAGAAGAAAAAAATTGGAGATGGTGGTACGGAGAGCAATACGCATCATCTGGTGTAACTAATGCAAAAAGCGGTGATAATAGAAAAGCAGCTGGCAAAGGAGATGGCTTCTTTGAATTATATGATAATGGTTCATTGGGTAATGAAGCTCCTGGTTACTCTGGCCTTGCTCCAAAAAGTGGTAAGTTGTGGTTTAAATATGCAAGGAATGCTTCAGCGCGTGGTATAGATAATGAAGGTGCCCAGCAATCAAGCCCTTGGCTGGGGCGTTATGCGTGGGATACTGATTCTTGTAATGCTTGTAGACATGAAACTATTATGCTTGGTATTTGCGTGCCTTTTATTGCGCTTCCTCCAGCTTATGCTTTGTGTATTGCTACGGCAGAAGCAGCTTGTGCTGCTACTTATCATTTACCGCAAAGTGAAAACCCTGATCAAAGGAATATAAATGGTAAACTTTGTAGGGAAGGATACGGAGAAGGTGGTGGTGATCACTGGGTAGATAATGCTTATGATGGTTCTGAGTGGGACTACTCCGATCCTAAGGCTAACCCTCCGGGTAGTTATCCAGATGGCAAAACAAAAAATCCTAATGGTGGTGGTTACCAGATTGCCGTAACTAGTGGCTGTGACGGAACTTATGGCCAATTTATGGAAATGCATATTGGCGTTAGTCAGGCCGCATTGGTAGATAAAACTTTCCCAGAAGGGTGTGTTATAGGTAAAGATGAGCCTTGTGAAGTAGTGAAAGGTGAATGGGGTGAAACAATAAAAGAGCCTTTATATAGTGTACCTGATGCGCATGTTACAAATATGGATATGCGAAACAAAATTGACGATGTGCCAAATGGTAATCCTGGTTTTGTTCGTACCGGACATTATGCTGGGACAGTTGGTGCAACTGGTGAATTGTGGTTCCATATAAAGGATGATAAAACTACAAGCAAACACCCTGAAGCTGGTTATTATGGTGATAACCTTGGTGAATATGAAGTTGTTGTTACTACAAAGCCTGTATCTACCTTTTTATCAGATTCATTCAATGCACTTATAAACCCAATCAGAGGAATGATATTTGGTTACTGTAGAGTGCCTGGTGATCCAAAATTGCAATACAAGACTAGTGAAAAAGGCTGTTCTGATTACACCTTACCTGGAGATGTAGATGAAAATGGTGAGCTTATAAAGCATCCTGGTTGGAAGCCTGGTATTACCCAAATGATGTATAACAAATTAGTTGGGGTTACAGATGATGGAAGCAATAGAAGTACAACGGCATTCTTAAGTGCGGTTCGTGCTGCTTTGGTACTTTACGTTATTATTTATGCCGGCCTGTTTATGATGGGTATGGTAAATGACAGGCAAGAAGGTTTCATGAAGCGCATAGTAAAATTCTCGTTTGTTGCGGCATTGTTATCAGAGGGAAGCTGGCAGTTCTTTAATACTTACTTATTCCAGTTATTTACGCACGGAATAGATGATTTTATTGGCATGCTCACAATTCAGTTTGCTCCGGATGATTTAAATTTATTAGTTGATCCTGTTACGGGTGAAGTGATCAAAAATGGTAGCGGATCTGGAGGGACGACTAATATATTTGCTTTTGCTGATATGACAGCTTCAAAATTCCTCAACCTTGCTACATTTAAGAAAATACTTGGTTTATTGTTTGCCAGCCCAATTGGCATACTTTATGTGCTACTGATTTGCGCTGGTATGCTGTTATTCCTGTTAGCTTTGGTAAAGGCCTTGATACTTTATCTTCTGGCATTGCTGGCTATATCACTATTGCTTATGGTAGCTCCTATATTTATTTCATTTATGTTATTTGAAAGAACTAAAGGTTTATTCGATGGTTGGGTGAAAAACTTAATAAACTATACATTCCAGCCAGTGTTAGTTTTTGCAACATTGTCAGTCTTTAACGTGTTTGTATATACGGCTATCTATCACTTGTTAAATTACGGTGTTTGTTGGGATACGGTTTGGTCTTACTATATTAATGCAGGCGAATTATCGACTGGGCCTTACTCATTATTCAAGTTTTACCTGCCGGTTGATTCATATGCTACTGTAGTGAATTCTGCTCCTGGCGCTATTAGCAGTACTGCTACCTATCATTCTGGTTCAGCGCATTTAGGTTCATTGCCTGTGCAGTTCTTTATGATATTTATCTTTATTATAATTTGTAGCGCTATGTTGATATTCATTGATTGGATGGCAGACATGGCTGCACAGATAACAAGCGAAGCAAGAAGTACATCGCTTTCTAAAATTACAGCCCAAACCTTTAATTCAGGCCAGGATATAGTGAAAAGAGTTGCAGGCACTGCATTTGGTGCTGCAACAAAAGGCATAAAGACTGCGAGAAAAGAAGTTGCTAAACGGACTGGGGGCGATGGTAATTCAACCTCGACAAAAGTATAAATAATTGAAGTAAAATTATGAGTAAGAAGTTACTAAATATAATTATGCTATTATTTATCTCGCTGATAGTTTCAGCGTGTGGCGAGGAGCCATGCAAAAGACAATGCGATAAAAATGGCGAGCATTGCAGAAGGGATTGCGGTGAAGGCGAGCTTGAATGTGTTGCTGCTGATGACTGGGGTGATCCAAAGATATGGGTTCCGGCAGGTGGTACTAATTTAAAAGGTGATTATGACAATGGGCAAATTTCTGCTCCTGTAGATAGTGGCCAGGTTCTTCTTGATAGCAAAAAGTTCCCATTAGTCATAAGCGTTGGAAAGAGAAACCAGTGGACTTCATGGTTTGGTGGGGAAGGGATTAATCCAAAAGGCAGTGATGGTAAACCTGATCCTTACGGATGGGATAATGGCCGTATAGTACCTAACATTGAATGTCAGTATACCGTGACTAATGGTTCTTCGCCAGGAGATATAAAGGACGATCTATCGCCTGCAACTATTTGGCAGGAAATAAAGAACCCAGATAATCTATTCTATATGGGTAGGGATAATAACTACTACATGGTAAAAGATGGTAGTTACCATAATGGAGAGCCTTTATACGCTAATTCTAAGACACCTTGTAATTTCCGTTATGGAATGGGTCTATATGTAGGGCTTGCACCAGACAATGGTGTAGGAGGGAAAGCTACTTCTGATAATGTTATACTTACTTATCATATACCAGATGCGAAATCGCCGGATGTGGTTAATAACCAAAATATTTATTTTGATCCAATGACTGGTACAGCAAAACCTGTACCTACTTGCGACCCGGATAAGACTTATACTGAACAAGATAATAAAGCTTGTTTCGACTATAGATCAGCTAGTGCTAAAGGTTCGCCAAGTAGCATGACCTCAAATGCTAATAATAAAGAACGTGGCATGGATGGGTATTTAGTAAGAGGATTTGCGACAAATGAGCTTCCTGGAGCGCAAACTGGAGATAGGTTGTATTTTAAAATAGTAGATAGCTTCTATGAAGACAATGAAGGTGGCTATTTGGTTAGAATAAGGGAGGGAACGAGAAGCCCTGCTGGTGGACCGCTTGAGACTGTGACTGGTGTGTTGCTTGAGCCGGTTAAAGTAATAATGGAAAGGATTTATAAAGGTATCATAGATAATCAGACTTTCGTTCAGTTAGTCAGGGCAATGCTTGCTCTATACATCGTATTCTATGGATTTAAGTTTATGATGGGTATGAGTGGTCCAGAGGAATTGCGTAAAGATGCGGTTATGCGCATGCTTAAAATTGGTGTTATAGTCCAGGTTATTAGCCCTGATAGTTGGGCTTTCTTCTATAGTCACTTATTTGGTATGTTTATAGATGGTGTTATGCAGATTGCCAGCCTGCTTATGAGCCCGTTTGCGGATTACGACCCAATGCAGCCATGGTATTCTATGGATAGATTACTTGCAAAGTTCTTCTCTGCTGAAACAAATGCTAAGATAGCATCAACATTATTATCCAATCTTCCGCTTGGACCGTTTATAATAATAGTGTTGTATGGGTCAATGATATTATTCCTGCGGGCTTTGATAAAGGCTGTTATTATTTACATAGTTGGTTTTATCGCCATTGCTATACTTATCGCGATTGCCCCAATATTTATTATATTCATGCTGTTTGAGAAAACAAAAGAGCTTCTTGAAGAGTGGTGGGGGCAATTGGTTGCATTTGCTATACAAGAGATACTCTTGATGGCATCGCTTGGAATGTTTGCTGCAGTGATAGTGTGGTTCATGGAGCACACTATTGGTTACACAGTTTGCTGGAATGTATGGGCTGATTTTGACTTTATAGGCATTAACATGTCTGGCCCTAAATCTGCATGGTATAATGGTAATTTATTT
>JAJONM010000112.1 GCA_021323415.1 Rickettsiaceae bacterium | reverse complement strand
CTCGGGCGGCTGTGAGAAGTGTGTAACGAATTATGGTGTTCATGATAACCCAATGAGAATAAATAACGTTTTAATGATAAACATTATTTATTCAAAAAAATCAACTATTGATTAAAACGCTAAAGGACGAGGGTCATTCTTCATAAACGTTTTATATAAATTTTTATCTTCTATAGAAACACCATGGCTTGGAACTATGGTAGCTTTTATAAAGATAATAGTTTCAACAACATTTCCTGTTTGAACTTTACTCTTGAATAGATTTCCTACTATTGGGGCTCTATTTAAGAATGGTACACCTTTATCTTCATTGGTTTTTTCATTTTTCATTAATCCACCAATTACCATTACTTCTCCACTACGGATTTTTAAGATTGAGTTCTGAAACGTGGTCTGTCACAGTTGATAGAGTAGGGCGCACATGCATTGTGATTTCTCTAGTTTCAAGATTAATTGATGGTTGTAGTGACAGGATTACACCCACTGGAATTGTTTTCAGTTCGCTGGTTACTTTTGCACTTGTTGTAGCAGTAGCGCCAGTACCATCAGTTTCTTCAGTTACTGTTAATTTATAATACACTTCGTTTTTAACAAATGTTAGAACAGCTT
Source organism: Rickettsiaceae bacterium (assembly GCA_021323415.1). Taxonomy (GTDB): domain Bacteria; phylum Pseudomonadota; class Alphaproteobacteria; order Rickettsiales; family UBA6187; genus JAJONM01. The sequence goes on along the minus strand of JAJONM010000112.1, from coordinate 5,712 downwards.
CCTGGTTATTGATAGCATGCAGTCTTGGGCTTGAAAGAGTTCTTGATACTCCAAACGCCTCTGTAAAACTTAGTGCCGAGCTAATATTAGTGCTATTATCTCCTGTTGCAGAAATTGTAAGGAAATCACTGGTCCCGCTTATGCTTCCTTTAAAGTTACCAGTTACCTTTAGACCTAGGTTACGGTCACTTAAAGTGCTCCAATCGATGCCGCTTCTATATTCATCACTTAATGTTACTTCTACAACTTTTGCTTCTATAAGGACTTGCGCAGAAACTTGTTCCTTTACTTTATCAAGGTATTCAGTAATTTTTTTATGCTGTTGTTCTGTAGCTATAATAGAAAGTACGCCAGCTGGTTTGTTGATTTGTAATGTATCATCTCCAGTTGCTCCTGCAGCTGCGGCAGCTATTGCGGCTGCGCCACTTGCATTTGCGGCTTCAGTAAAATTAAGAATGTTTTTAATCGCTTTCTGAACTGACTCCCACACGTCATCAGTAGATTTTTGTGTAATTGTGCTGCTTGTACCAGTAGCAGAGCTGCTTGAAGTAGTGCTATCACTGCTGCTGCTTAAACCTTTTGTATCTACCGTAGTTGTACTATCATGTGATCTGGTCAGATTAAGGAAATCAACCTTGTAATTTACTTGATAAGGGTTATCCCTTTCAATTTTTATTACGCCATTTTTAAGGCTATAACGTAATCCTCCTAACTGAACTACGCGCTGTATTACTTCTTTGAAAGGCCTGTCTTTAACACGCAAAATAATGCCACCAGTTATGCTAGGATCAATTTCTATATCTACATCTGCTAAACGTGATAATTCCATCAATACTTCTTTTAGAGGAACATCTTCTGTTACCGAAAGAGAAATAAGTTTATCCGGTAGTGCTTCAGGTGCAGGAGGTGCTGCTAAAATTTCTGATGCGCTAGGTATTTCTGGTTCGCTACTTTTTTTTGCACCTTTGTCATTGCCTTTATTTGGTAGTAGGTGATTTTTAAATTGCTCGCGGGTTAAGCCTAACTCTGGGTCTATTAAATCTTTAAGTCTATCTGCATCATTACCTTTGTTTGCTTCGCTGCAGGATAATAATAAGCAGCACATCAAGGAAAAACCTGACAGTTTGAAACATTGTTTTTTATTTTTTATATCGCGGTCCATAAGCCTATACCTTAGTCTTGTATCTCATTTGGCTTTATGAGATGCAGCTTCCCTTACGACTTTAGTGTTATTACCTAATAACACTATATTTAAACCAACTTTTTCAACTTTTGGTTATAAGGTAAGTATACAGGCCTTGTATTAACAAATGGTTAATTTAAAAAGGAAAAGAAATCTATAGTATATTTATGGAATACTGTGCATATAAAAATTGCCAGTATTATAGAGGGAACTAGCTGTATTTTATAGGATTTTCGTAGAATTTTCTTTGGTAAATATATAATAAATGTAATAATTCCGCTTATTAATATAAGTGGTATTAGACCCTTAAATCCGACAAATAAGCCGGCAATCCCAATAAATTTTACCTCTATTAATGTAAGATATTCAGGCTTTTTATTGGTTACTAGTACATGCCTTATTGCTGATGCAATTGCGATGGCTACGATAGCTCCTGGTAGGTATTCGTATATATGTGCCCCAACAGAGAACCTGTATAACAATCCAATTATTATAAGTGCTATGAAAAAGGAGTTGGGAATAGTGTTTTTTCCCAGGGTTATCACTATTGCTATAACTAATGCAGTAATAGTTATAACTAAGGCAACGGCTGGATAGCGGATACCAATTTTAGCTTTGCAATAGCGGCATTTTCCAAGGTTAAACAGCCATGATAATAACGGAAATAAATCAAACCATTTGAGTTTATGCTTACACGAAGGGCAATGCGATGATTTTATAACCAGGTCTTCACCCCGGGGAATCCTATAACTGGCCATAGTAGCAAAGCTGCCAAATAGCAGGCCAAACACCATAAAAGTTGTAAGGCTAAAGATAAAAATGTGTGTAATTTCCATGGCTGGTAACTAAAAATTGTACAACATTAATAATAATATATAATATATAATATATTATTATTTTATCTACGAATTATTAACTTTTATATGTTAGAAATGTTATAATAAAAGTTCATGAATCAGGGGCATAGCATACATATGCTGAAAATGAAAGATAGAAAAAATCACGGCTTTTCATTAATTGAACTATCTGTCTCTCTGTCTATAATAGGGATGATAGCTGCAAGTGCTATATCTGTTGCTGTCACCAACGACTATTACACCAAAAAAGCGGAAACTGAAGCGAAACTGGATAGAATAGAGGAGGCATTGGCAGGTTTTGTACAAAATAATCTGCGTCTTCCCTGCCCAGCTAGCGGTGCCTTAGACAGTGGCAACGCAAATTATGGTATTGAAGGAACTTTAACGCCAGCAGCAGGTGGTGTGACCTCTTGCCCTAATAGAAATTTTCTTTCAGGCACATATATCAATGCTGGTGTTGTGCCGATGCGAACCTTGCAATTACCTGATGATTTTATGCTCGATGGTTGGGGTAGGCGCATAACTTATGTAGTTGATTCGCATTTTACAAATAATACCACAACTAATCATAACGGCACTATTACTCAATGTAATGGTCCTGGTGCTATATGTTTTATCGATACTCCTGCTTCGTCAGCTGGCATAACGGTAAACGATGCTTCCGGTACTAGCCGAACTCTTGTCAATGGTGCTGTTTATGTACTTCTCAGCCACGGCGAGAATGGCCATGGGGCATATACTAAGAATGGTAGTGCGACCAGAATAAATGCTTATACAACAGGTAATCCTTATAGGTCTGCTTATGCAGCAGAGTTAGAAAACTCGCATCTGGATAATACCGGTGCCGATACAGCATATAATGCCACATTTATTTTAAAGGATTTTACCAGGGTAGATGATGCAACTGCAGCAGCTGGCAGCCGTGAATATTTTGATGATATAGTAAGGTTTAGGACAAAACCGCAAATAGTAAAGGCGGCCGGAAAGGTTTGGTATGATTCGGTATGTAGAACTGCAGCGGCTATCGTTAGTACGCCAGGCAGCAATGATTGCACAGGTGCGGCTAACGAAGCTAACTGCGAAAGTACAGCAACTGAAATCTATATCCGTTGTTTGCAATAGGGTTTATATGGGCATATTAAAAAAACAATTTGGGTTTTCATTAGTTGAGTTGTCAGTCAGCCTGGCAGTGATTGGTGTTACCATGGGCGGCGCATTAACTCTTGCTACTAAAAAAACTGAATCTGATAAACTAACTGAAACTCAAACAAAGATGGCTGCTATTGATGCAGCAATGGATGTTTATTTAACTCAGAATCAACGTTTGCCTTGTCCGGCAGATGGTGCATCGGCAATTAATTCTAATACTTTTGGAGTTGCTGGAACAGTAAGTGGTGGAGCATGTACACCATCTGTTTTCAACGTTATTGGCGCAGTATATGCCGGTGTTGTGCCTACTAAAACATTAGGATTGCCAGATAGCACCATGATAGATGGCTGGGGCAGAAGGATTAGCTATGTAGTTGATTTTAATTTTGTAAATAATAATAATGCAGTTCCTGCTGGTGTTACGGTCACCAACGCTACTTGCGATGGCGTTGGAACTGGTGCGCATCTTGTTTGTTTTAAATACAAAAGTGCTGGTGCAATAACGGTTAATGATAGCACAGGTGTTGCAAGAACAACTACTGCTGTCTATGCCCTCATTAGTCATGGAAAAAATGGTAAAGGTGCTTATACTTATGCAGGCAGTGCCACAAGGCTTGCTACCTCCACTGATGCCGGTGAAATGAGCAATGCTGGTAACGATGCTGGTGCATTTGATGCTGTCTTTGTACAAAAAGATACCGATACTGCATTTGATGATATAGTTACATACAGGAATAAAGCTGAAATAATGGATGATTCCAATGCCGAGACGGACGGGGATTTATGCACTTTATCAGATGCTTCTGTATCTGCTGCTAATTGCAATGGAGCAGCCAGTTCAGCTAATTGCGTTGCATTTTCTACAACAATAAGCACATTGTGCCTAGATATGTAGTTTAGGCTTTTATAGCCGCTATTATTTGCTCTTTTGAAATGCTACCTTCTCTTAGTATTTTTATTTCAGGGCCAGTTAAATCAACAATAGTAGATGGTTTGCCTATCTCGCATTCTCCGCCATCTATAATCATGGATAGCTTATCGGAAAAATAGTTATTAACTTGCGCTGCATTTATAGCCTCTGCTTTTCCGGAAGGGTTTGCACTCGTGCCAATTACCGGACAGTTGGCTTCCTTTAAAATTTCCAGTGCTATTTTGTTGTCTGGTATGCGCACTGCTAGCGTTTGTAACCCTGAGTTAACTGCGGGGAGTACCTTGCATTTAGGGTGCTTTGACAATACAAGTGTAATAGGACCGGGGCAGAATTCTTCTGCGATTTTACATGCGGATTCGTTAATAATTACTATATTTTTTAACCTTTCTAAACTGGGTGATAATATAGCTAAAGGCTTGTTAAAGTCCCTTCCTTTTATTTCATAAATTCGGCTAACGGCGGCTTCATTCAAGGCGTTTCCGGCTATGGCATATACTGTCTCAGTTGGGAAACTTAAAACTTTCCCTTCTTCAAGTAATCTAGCTGCTTGTCTTAAATTATTTTTCATGATATACAACCTATAGTTAACGGTAGAAAGAATTCTTCCATATTTAGAGGGGCAAGTTATGCAGTACAAGGTTATAACCGTAGCACAACAAAAAGGCGGCGCTGGTAAAACTACAATAGCTTCGCATTTAGCGGTAGCTTTTAGTCAGCGTGGCAAAAGAGTAACCGCAATAGACATTGATCCCCAAGGCAGTTTTACTCAATGGCATGAGATAAGAAAAGAAAAATATGGTGAAGAATATACCGGAATGAATTTTATTACTGTTTCGGGCTGGCGGTTACAAAGCGAAATAGACGCTATCAGGTACGCTACTGATGTGATTATTATCGATAGCCCTCCGCATATGCAAACTGAAACAAAAACCGCTATCCGTGCTGCTGATTTGGTTATAATCCCGGCGCAACCAACCCCACCTGATCTTTGGGCAACCCAGGCAACTATCGAGCTTGTAAAAGCTGAGCGTGTGCCATACAGAGTGTTGCTTAACCGCGTAATTAGCAATTCAAAGCTTTCGCGTGACTTAGGGGCAAAATATGGTGAAGTAATGGATACAAAGCTGTATAACAGGGTTCCTTTTGCTGGTACTATGCTAGATGGTAAATCTGTTACTGAAACCTGGCCTGGCAGTCAGGCGGCTCTTGAAGTGAAAAACCTTATTACAGAAGTAAATGAGCTATTATTCCCAGCTCGTAAAGCTAAACCAACTTCTTCTAAGAAAACTAAATTAGCTGTAGGGGTTGCCGCTTAGTTGGCTCCCCTTAAGTTACTTACATTGCTAAATTAAATCCCAGCTAAGGGTTCTTTAGGAAATATTAGTGAAACTTTTAGCCCTGGATTATTATCATCTAGTTCAAGCCTGCCATTATGTAGTTTTGCTACCGCGTCAACAAGGCTCATCCCAAGGCCGGTACCCTCGGTATTGCGACTTACATCCATGCGGAAGAAGCGCTCTTTTACCTTTTCTCTGAATTCAGGTGGGATACCAGGGCCAGAATCAGCGAAAGTACAGATAATAAACTCACTA
>JAJONM010000044.1 GCA_021323415.1 Rickettsiaceae bacterium | reverse complement strand
TATGTTCTCAATCACTAGCTGCTTTTGCTTCTTGAATTGGCATAGCTTTATGTAATTCCTTGCCACTTCAGCTACTATGCTAAGCTTCACTCTATCGTTGTGCGCTTGAGTTGATTCAAGAGTCGCCTCTGCCGCTTCCTTCCTGCGTTTATTTCCTCCGAAAATATCCAAATCCCAAGCGCCACGAACACCAATGTTAGAGGACTCTTCTATCCCCTGCCCTGATGCTGCCCCTAATTGTTCGCGTTTTAGTGATCCTGCACCACTTATTTGCGGAAATAAAGAGGCAAAAGCTGCGTTATGGTTGGCAACCGCCTCTTTTATTCTTGCCTCCGAAATTTTTATATCATGATTATAAGATAACGATTTTTCTACTAATAAAGAAAGCTGTGTGTCATTAAAATTTTGCCACCATTTTAAAGAAAGTTTTTCATCACTAATTCTGATGTTACTATCTTTCGCATTCCAGTTGTTCTTTATATTTAATTCGGGTTTTTTATAATCCTCTCCTACTTTCAGGCAGCCAGAAAGAAAAATCGCAAGAAGAAGCAATACAGTATTCTCCATAAAGAAAGATGGATTGCCGCGTCGCACTCCTTTTAGTCGGCTCCTCGCAATAACGTTTACCATATCTTACTCCTCCTTAAAACTCTTACGGAGGGAATCGATAATAGGGCTTGCCATATATTGTAGCAAAGTGCTTTCACCTGTGGTTATAAAGGCTTCTGCAGGCATCCCAGGGTAAAGCACTATATTTTTTGTAAGTTTTGCAATTGTACCATCGTTTATCTCTATGCGCGCCAGGAAATAAGCCTCGCCTGTTTTATCATTGATAAACCTATCTGCCGAAACTTGCGTAACTTTTCCCTCAAGGCGTGGAACGAAGCGACTTTTATAGGCAGTCAGCATTACTTTTGCCGGCAACCCTTCATGCACAATATCAATATCCTGCGGTCGCACCTGTGCTTCTATAATAAGCCTATCATCCTGAGGTACGATATCCATAATTGGCGCCCCTGGGGTAATAACACCGCCGAGTGTATGATATTTAAGCCCGGTAACCTTTCCAGCTTGCGGTGCAGTTATAACTGTGCGTTTCAATATATCGCCGGAAGCCTGGATTTTCTCCTGCAGGTCAGAAATCTGCTGTTGCACTTCCTTCAGTTCAGTCATTACACTTTTTAAATATTCATTCTGTACGTTGATTATCTGCAATTGTGCTTCTGATATACTGCCTTTTATAGTTGCAATTTCAGAGGCGTGTTTTGCCGTTTCGCCATCCAGTTCAGACTGCCTGCGCTGCAGTGCAAGCAGCCGCGGTTTCTGCTCCAGGCCTTTTTCTACAAGACCTGAAACAGATTTTACTTCATTGTCTATTAGCTGTTTTTGTTTGCGAACTTCTTTTGTCTGGTCTTCTAGTCCCTTAATCTGCTCATTATACTGCATAATACGTTCCTGCAGTATATTTATCTGGCCGGAAACAGCAGCCTGCCTTGTTTCAAATGGTTTGCCTTCATCCCGTTCAGCCAAAAGACGTATTTCAGAAGCCTTTGCAAGGCGGAACTGGCCAAGCAGTAATTCCTGCTGTGAGTTGGCAGAAGTGGCATTAAGATGGATTAGCGGCTGACCTTTCGTCACATTATCCCCTTCTTTTACCAATATTTCCTGTATGATGCCGCCTTCTAAATGCTGAACTGTTTTACGGCTGGCACTTAAAACCACAGAACCATTGGCAATTGCAGCGCTATCAAGTGGTGCAAACCCGGCCCAAAGACCGAAAAATAAAAATACTACCGCTGTTATTATCCCCCCCCAGATTACAGAAGGATGGATAGCGTCTAGCACTTCATTATATTCAGAAGTTAAAGAATTCTCCTTAGCCCTTCTTTTGGAATTATTTATTGAATGCAAAATCTCTCGCGCATTGTTAGCAGCAAGTTTTGCATATGATGCGGAAGTATTTTTTAAGGCAATTGTCTTATCTTTCATTTTATTACCTTAAGATCCCGTTTATTCCCACCATGCTGCATTGCCTGATTGATTTCTTCAGGTGTGCCAAATTTTGCAATCACCCCATCCTGCATTACCAAAACTTTACTAACCGCTTGTAAAATAGCTGGCCGGTGTGAAATTATAATAACTGTGATCTTATTTGCCTTAGCATTAGCAAGAGCGCCGGCAAGGGCAGCATCACCTTCGCTATCAAGATTGGCGTTTGGTTCATCCAGTACGATAAACCTCATATTACCGTAAAATGCTCTTGCAAGCGCAATGCGTTGCCTTTGTCCGGCTGAAAGCGATGTGCCATCAATACCGATTTCAGTTTCGTAACCATTTGGTAGGCGCAGGATTAAGTCATGGACATTAGCCATTTTTGCAGCTTTTATTATATTTTCGTCTTTTGCTTGCATATCCATGCGGGCAATATTAGCTTTTACTGACCCGGCAAAAAGCTCAACATCCTGAGGCAGGTAACCGACATACTGACCAAAACTGGCACGTGACCAGCTATAAACATCAGCATTATCAAGCCTGACATTGCCAGAAGCAGGTTTCCATACGCCCGTCAATAGCTTGGCTATAGTAGATTTGCCCGACGCACTCGGACCTATAATTGCAAGTAGCTCACCTGCATCAAGTGTAAAACTTATACCTTTGATAGTAGGTTTTTGCGTTCCGACTGGCGCAAAATAAACATTCTCAACATTAATTTTGCCTTCTGGAGCTGGTAACTCTATAGAACCACTGCGCTGGGGGGCATTTTCAAGTGACTTTGTAAGACGGGATAAGGATTTTCTGGCAGTAACAAATCCTTTCCATGACGATATAGCATTTTCAAAAGGGGAAAGGGCGCGGCCGACTAATATACCTGCGGCAATCATTCCGCCCACTGTCATCTGATGTTGCAGAACATAATAAGCACCCACCCCGGTAATGGAAATTTGAACCATTTGCCGGAAAAATTTTGTTATGCCAGAAATAACTGAAGCAAGTTTTCCTCCCTCTGACTGAAGCGCAAGCGCCTTATCACCGGCATCATGCCAGATTTTAAGGATATTATCTATCATACCCATAGCTTCTACTGCTTCAGCATTTCTTGAGGCGATATCAGCATAATGGGAGCTTTTTAGTGTATGCTCAATGGTGGCATCAAATATTGGCTTGGTTTTAGCTTCATTTACGTAAGCCATAACCAATAGGAGTATGCCGCTTACAATAGAAATTACTCCTATTACCGGATGAATAAAGAATAGCACAACAATAAATATGATTGACCAGGGAGAATCAAGTATCGCACTTAGTGCTGGGCCAATCAGGAAGCTTTTAATATTCCCAAGATCACTTAAATGCTGACTTCCAGATAAAAGCGTACGCTTCTGAGCAGATGATGTTACTGAATGAGAAAAAAGTATTGGAGCAAGCTTCCTGTCCAACCAGGCTGCAAGCCTTGAAAGCATGGAGCTTTTAACCATCTGTATAAGAGTAAGACAGCTAAGAGCCAGCATTACCACTAAAGTTAGCATAAGCAAAGTTTCCAGGCTGCCACTTGAAATTACCCTATCTAGCACCTGGAGGGAATACATTGGTATCACCAAAAGCATTAAATTGCTGATGAAACTAAACAGAAACGCATATTTAAATGCGGCCCTGCATGCTTCCAGTGACCTTTTAAAAACTTCAATATTGGTTTCTTGTTCCATGATATTCTTAATAAAAATGGGGTGAGAACATAACACAACAAAAATCTAATGTCATGTTATATTGTCTTTTTATCTATTGTCCCCATATAAAATCATCATCCTGTAGTATCGCTATACCTTTTAGGTGCAGTTCGAAGTAGTTAGTTACCTCTGGGTTGGCAGAGTCATTAGTAGTGATTATGATTTCATCATAATAAGTTCGGGTTATTACTAAGTCAGAAAAGCTATTAATACCGAAGGTATGTAGTGCCGCCAAATCAATTTTATCTTGTCCTACTGTAAAATCAGTAATGGTGTCATAAGCACTGTTTGTCGAGTCAAACAAGCTGTCAAATTTAAAAACATCCGAACCTAACCCGCCAAGTAGTATATCTTCGTCCGCACCTCCATTTAGTACATCATTGCCACTACCGCCGTTTAAGAGATCATTGCCTGCATCGCCACGTAAGATATCGTTACCAGAGCTGCTCCACAGCACATCATTGCCAGTGCCACCGCTAATTTTTATATCGCCATAAGCAAATTGATGCGAAGTCAAATCGACAATATCATTACCACCTCCAGCATTGATTTCCTCAACGCCAGTAAGACGTGCAATATTTTGCCCAAGTGGGTTCGCACTGTACATATCATCAAGGAAAATACCGTCACCTTCGTCGCTCAATACTATTTTATCGTAGCCTGCGCCACCATCGAATGCATCAAAGCTGCGGAAACTCGGGTTAATCAGCACTGTTTCTCCACTAATTTTGTTATCTGGAGAGCCAACATTCCATGCGACAAACTCAGTAGGCCATATTTCATCGCCAGTATAATGCAGTATGTCATTGCCAGCACCGCCAGAAAGCAGGTCAGAGTCGATACTACCGAATATTTCATCGTTACCATCGGTACCTGTTATGGTACCAGAGCCAGTGATTACATTAGTTACACTATTTATCTCTATATTAAGTTCTTTTGTAAAAGTAAGATTACCAGAGTCAATAACTTTAATTGTTATTAATTCTGAAGGAGTGGCTTCAAAATTAATAACTGCTTTTGTACGCAGTTCGTATAAATCACCAACTTTAACAATCTCAAACAAGCTGGCATTAACACCATCTAGCTCGTATGAGTAACCAGTTTCAGTGGAATCATCAAATACTGAAAGTTTTGCTATAGTTGTACCAATAGCAATATTTTCATCTATGGATAAATTATTCTCATATATTAAAACTTCGCCATTAATATCATTCCATAAAATTATATCAGTAGGAGCTTCATTGACATTATTAACTACAATATCAAAATTTTGAATTACTGAAATACCTTGGGAATTAACAGCCTGAACTGTTAAATTAATTGGCAGGTCATCAAGACCCAAAGCGCTCCTGTATAAATGATTCTCATCTTCATAATTAAGACTTACATTATCTTTTAATTTTAGCTGACCATTAACAACCTCAAAACGACTATCACTTACCGTATAAGCAAACCCATTACCAAGATCGAAATTTGTAACAGTTAAATTGCCTACAATAGCGCCAGCCTGGTTTTCATCAACTTTCAAATTATCGATAATAATTGATGCATTACCATCAAATAACACCCTAACATCAAAAGATAGCGCCGCCTGAGCCTTGCCATCACTTGCAGTCAAAATAATTTTTATATCGCCATTATCTGCAAAACTTGGAGTTCCCGAGAAAGTCATATTTGAGTTATCAAAAACCAGCCAGGAAGGTAATGGCGCTCCATTTTCCAAAGTTGCTGCGTAAGTTAGTAGTTCGCCATCATATTCCGCAAATGTATCAGGGGAGACAGTAAAATTAAACTGGCCATTCACTATAGCATACTGACCTGAAATATTATTTCTAACAACAGGCGGAGTGTTTAATAAGTCAAAGGAAAAATTTGCTACTGTTAGAGAGTTTTCAGAAACATTGTTAAGCCTTAATATTGGAGGAGTAAAAGCATCCGAACCATAAAAAATACTTACAGAATTGTCGAAATCTGAATATTTAATATTTAAATCTGAAAAATCCTTAATATCCGCAAAGTGGCCAAAATTAATAATGTCATCAGCAGTATTAAAATCATTAATTACCTGGGAAGATTCTGTCGGTATAACAAATATATCCTTACCTGCCCCACCTCCTAAAATATCATGGCTACTAACACCATAAATAATTTCATCGCCAGAGCCGCCTAAAATATAATCATCGCCATAATTCCCAATTAGCCAGCCATCTTTATCACTGCCTAAAAGTTTAAACACAAAATTATTTGCCGTAAGTTCACTTGCTGTAATGTTTTTCAATATAATTGATTGATTGTCCGGCAGGTTAATAACCGTGTCAGCTCCGTTTTGTGTAAAATTCAAATCTGCGAATGTGTTGATGCCTTCTATAAATTGTACATCTATCTTTTCGTTAACATTGGCAATATCAAAATCCTCGATTGTGTTAACCGAATTAGCCAGAGTTTGAAAAGCAAATATATCCGCATCAGAACCGCCATAGATAGCATTGTTATTGGACCAGATATTTATTGAGTCATAGCCGGAATCGCCATAAATTGTGTTATTGGCTTCATCTATAACTTCTATTATATCATTGCCGCTACCAGCATGCACAGTAGTGCCTATCAATTCAGGATCTGTTATAAGTGGAAGAGCCCAGTATCCTCCAACGTTAATATAATCACTCCCTGCACCGGCATCTATTGTATTGTTTGCGTTTGAAGAAAATATAGTATCATCTCCATCACCTGCTATAACTTGGGCACTGCCATTTGTGCTTTCTATGTAATTATTGCCTTCACCTGCATCAATGGAAACATTATTTCCAGATGAAGTAATATTATCATCACCATCGCCGCCAGAAATTGTGTTATTATCACCTCTTGCATATATTTCATCATTACCGGCATCGCCAGAAATTATATTACCCGATGAAGCAGTATAGTTTGTAAGGTTATCGTCGCCATCGCCGCCATAAACTTGATTTATACCAGCACCCCAGTCTATAGAATCATTACCTGCATTGGCGTATAAGATGTCATTACCATTTTCACCTTTGAGATAATCATCCCCTAAACCACCATATAAACTATCATTACCTTCGCCACCGTAAATTGTGTCGCTTCCTGCTCCGCCTTGCACGGTGTCGTCACCACCATGGACATAAATCATATTATTATTCCAATCGCTATTTGATGGAACAAACATAAAGTTAGATGCTGTCAAATCTGTTTTAATAACATTCTGGAGAGTAATAAATCGATATCCATCAGGAAGTGATATCACAGTATCATTTCCTACCTGATTCATAACAAGTTGGCTAAAGTCAGAAACTCCTAATTGTATTAACTGATAGACACTAGTGGCCACACTAAAATTTGAAACAGTAAAGTAAGTATTGCCACCTGAATTTGCAATGCTTGCACCTGAAAAATAAGTATATGATGTAGTTGCAGCATTTGTTCCATGAAAATTATTATGGATTATATTAGTAGGTCTTATTACATTGTTCGCATCACCAGCATCAAGGATTGTGTCGTTAGAATCTGTTCCATATATGCTGGTAGTTAGAACAAAATTTTCACTTATCAACTGTTCTTTAATGACATTTTCTAATCGAATAGTATTAGATGAGCTAATATTTATAACGGTATCGTTGCCATCTTGTGATATGTTTAAGTCTGAAAATTTATAAACATTTGCAATTTCTGGAAGATATATCTTCTCATCAGGGTTACCAGCTTCAAAATCAGTTATAGTGTCGTGTCCGAAACCTGTAGCGAACTTAAATATATCATTACCGGTACCACCAGTTAGAATATCGTATCCATTATTACTAACTAAAGTATCATCACCACCTTTACCTACAATGGTATAATTGTCGTTAGATGATGCATACAAAGTATCGTTTTCTTCGGTGCCTTCTAGAATTGCCTGCTTATCAGTAATTCCAACGACATTATCCTGAGTAAAATTAGCCGGAGTGGTATTCTTAACAAGTATGTACTGGTTAGAATTTGGATTTGTATATATTTTAGTGTCGCTTCCGCTTGCGATAAATCTGATTTCTTCAAATTTACGAACAGTTCCATCTATCGCAGAAAGATCTATTTTTTCATTTGGATCATTAACATCAAAATCCGTTATGGTAGCTAATTGGGTGGAGTAAGTATCAAACCCACTTGTTAACTTAAATGTATCACTGCCTGCACCGCCGGTTAGAGTGTCATTTCCCTGGCCGAATAATAAAGTGTCATTCCCATCACCGCCGTTTAGTTTGTCATCACCTGTATAACCATCTAAAATATCATTTCCTGCGTAACCGTTTAAAATATTGCCGTTTGTACCACCTAATATGGAGTCATCACCACCAGTTCCTTCTAAAGAATGAAAGATAAAATTGTTTGCAGTAAGCTGTGATGAAGATACATTCTTTAAAACTAAAGTTATTAGTCCATATACTGAAAATGGTGTAACAATAATAGTGTCATTGCCATACTGAGTAATATTTAGTTGATTAAATGCCGTAATATCACGATTGAAACTGAAATTAATCTTTTCATTTGGGTTGCTAACATCAAAATCTTCTATTCTGCCTGAATCCCTTATAATAAACTCATCACTTCCAAATCCACCTTTTATAACAACAAAATCAGCGTCTCCGTAATATGAGCTGTTAAGAATATCATCACCTGCGCCACCATCTAACAGGTTGGTATTGCTATTACCATAGATAGTATCATTACCATCTAATCCGTTAATCGCATCAGTATGCTGATTGTACATATACTGATTGTTAAGAATGTCATCACCATTAGTACCAAATACTACATCTTCTATACCTATAAAATATGAGGCCTTAAGTTTATCCTGGGTAATACCTTGAATAGTAAGAGTTTGTCCGTCACCTAAATCAATTATTGTAGAATTAGGTTTGTTGCTGGTAATAAAATTAAGATCCGACATCGAGGAAAAATTAAATCCCCTTAGCTCAATAATAGGATTGCTATCGGCATAAATACCTGAGTTTGAGTAAACAACTGTATCGTGATCTCCGGCTAATTTTTCTACAACAACAACATCTCCTGACTTTCCACCAAGAACTAAATCATCTCCAGCTCCTAAGTTAAAAATATTGATGCCTCTATTGCCGAATCCCTGGAATAACTCATCTTTAGTGGAACCATCAAACACATGACCATTATTTTCGCCTAACAGTATTTCCTTGTAGTTATATAGACTATTGACAGCATCAATAGTTGTTTCCGTAATAACTAACTTCTGTCCATCACCGAGATCAACAACGACATCATTCCCATCCTGTATTTTTGTAAAATCCTTTAAGCTATCAGATGCAAAGCCTGTCAGTTTTATTGAGTCATAAGTACCTATATTTACTATAGTATCTACGTCACCAGCATTCTTTTCTATAGCGTATATATTGGAGAATCCATGGCTATTTACGGTTATTGTATCGTTACCTTTGCCACCATCTATATAAGCAAACCCACCTGAAACATTAATAATATCATCCCCATTACTGGCATAAACTTTATCGCCAGAATATCTTGCAAGTATCTGGTCGTTGCCATCCGTACCAATAAAATCCTGTCCTGAGGTTGTTGAGACAAAATCACCAATAATGTTTAATGTTTTTGTAACGCTGCCGCCATGTCCATCGCTGATAGTATATTTAAAACTATCTCCAGCGAAGAAACTGCCGGTGTAACTATATACAATTTTACCATCAACAATTTCTGCTGTACCACGGGATGGAGAGGTAATGCTAGATATTGCCAGCGTATCACCATCGGCGTCAGATGCACCAGCTAATACATCAATAATTGTTTCGGTGCTCTCTCTGGTAATTGAGGTAACATTTGCCGTTGGGGCATCGTTTACCGGAGAAACATTTACTGTTACTTTCGCTGCTATTGATTTGCCACCTTTAGAATCGATAACCTGATAGGTAAAGCTATCTATGCCAAAGAAATCGTGCAGAGGTTGGTATTTAATTGTGCCATTTGCATTCAGCGACACACTGGCTCCTGCTCTTACTCCATCAAATATTATATTATTAATATTTGGAGTAATAACTCCATCTTCCGCATCGGAAATAGCAGGTATTGCAATATTAATGGAACTATCTTCCGCTGTTGATGCGTTAATAAAACTAACTACCGGAGAAGAGTTCTTTATAACATCGATAGAAACAACTGCTGAAGATATTGCACCAGAGCTATCTTTTACCGTATATAAGAAGCTATCCTGTCCATAAAAACCAGCATTAGGAGTATAATTTACTATTCCGGTGCTAGTATTAAAAGTAATAGTTCCATTTGCAGGTTGATAAACTTTAACATTAGAAGGATCAATATCACCACCTGAAGATGTATGGTCGTTTGACAGAATATTAATCGCCACAGAATTAATGCCTGTTGTTGTAGCTGTATCATCAGCTAGTATAGGTTTTTTACTGAATCCGATAAAATTATTTTCTGTTATATCACTGGCATTTACACCTTGTAGCAAGATAACCTGGCTCAAATAACCTGGCAGTGGTTGTGGGAATGCTATTATTGTCCCAAACTCACCCTGAGTTATCTGCAAATCACTAAATTTCGTAACCTTACCATTAGAATTAAGGATAATGTCAGAAATATCTATTTTTTCATTAATATCATTAACATCAAAATCTAAGATGTTATCACTTGGACTTTGTAAACCTACACCGCCTAATCTATATGGAACCTTATATTTTATCGCGAATGTATCAAAACCCTCACCTCCACTTAAAATATTATCTCCCTGATCACCATCTAAATAATCATTTCCTTTAAAACCGAGCAGCACATCATCGCCATCACCACCATAAAGTCTATCATTTCCTATTTGTGTATCGGTTAGAATCACATCGAGGCTAATTTCTCCGCGCACACCATCGCCATATATATGATCGTCTCCCGCACCGCCATAAATTACATCGTCACTATCCCCACCATGCAGCCAATCATCACCATCAAAACCATTAATGATGTCCTGATCATCAAAACCATTAATGATATCTACTCCGGTTGTTCCATCTATCTCGTTATAAGAAATATCTTGCCCAGAGAATATAAAATTTGCGCTCGTAAGCGTATTGTTATTAACATTCTTTATTATAACTTTCTGATTATCAGGCAGATTTATAACTGCATCGCTACCTACTTGCGATATATTTAGAGATGTAATGCCTTCAAAAAGGGTAAAATCAATTTGCTCGAATAGATTGTTAACTTCAAAGTCACTGATTATTGTTTGAGAGCCTGGTGCTTTTTCTATGATAAATGCGTCGCTTCCTGTTCCACCTGAAAGCGTCTCGGATCCTACTGATGAATACAGCAAATCATCGCCTGCACCGCCATATATCTTATCATCGCCTTCATCACCTGTAAGTATATCGTCACCTTCGCCACCATCCAGTACATCATCACCAATTCCACCAATTAGTACATCATTACCGGAACCACCCATAATATAGTCATTGCCATGCTCGCCTAGCAAGCCATCATCACCTGCGCCACCGGATATATAATCATCATTCTCACCGCCAAAAATATCATCATCACCATTTCCGGCTGATATAATATCCTCCAACCTCGTGCCATGTAGTTCGTTATTCTGATCGTCACCTAGAATTTCACCATAAAAAATGAAATTTTCATTTGATAAGGATGAATAATTTACACTATTTAATATAAGGCTCTGGCCGTTTTCAAAATGAATAACAGTATCATTTCCCACTTGAGTGATATTTAAATCCTCAAAAGAGTAAATCTTTGTAAATTGGGTAAGAACTATCCTTTCATTGTTATTACCTAATTCAAAATCAGTAATGATATCTGTTTTGTTAGCATTAATACTTATGAAAAACTTATCATCACCTAGACCACCTGAAAGCTGATTATTCCCTTTGTTCCCAGCGATGTAATCAATCATCGCCAGCATCACCATTAATTATATCATTACGGTCATCACCATAAAGGTTATCATTTTGCACAGTTCCATTATGAATAACCGCTTGATCTAAGAACCCAATAAAGTTGGTTTCATTAATTGTACTATAGGCTACATCCTTTAATATTATTTTCTGGCCATTAGTGAACGTAATTATTGTGTCGTTGCCATTTTGAGTTAATGTAAGATCAGAAAAAGTCTGCAATTTGAAATCAGTAATATCTATTTTTTCCAAAGTATTATAGACTCCAAAATCAGTAATAGTCTCAACATCACCAGCCTGTTCCTTTATTTCAAAGGTATCTGCGCCTGCACCACCAGTTAACTTATCGCTACCCCTTCCATCGTATAAAATATTATTTTCCGCATTACCGATTAGAATGTCATCCCCATCTCCAGCATAGGCACTTTCAATTAATGTATCACCATTGCCAAATGAATTGATAAAATGTTCAATAGCATGCACCTGGTTATCCAGTTGAAGAACCTGAAGTTTAAGATTCTTTATTTGTTCAGGTAATGCCGAAATATCTTGTTTAAGGGACTTTATTTCGTCAAACAAAGTTTGACGCTGCTGATTGATTGAATTGATTTCGTTATTATATTGAGTAACAAGAGCATTCTGTTCTGTTTGTTTAGTATTGATCTCGCTAGCTAAAGCTATTCTTGCTTCATGCTGCTGCTTTGTGAATACAACAACTTTATTTGCAGTGTCCGTATATATATAACTAGGAGGGTTAGTAGGATATATGAATTGGAATGTATATTTATTCCATTCCACCAATAAAGTTTGGATCTCAACATTCTTTGCATCAATTTGAGCAATAGTTACAGAAGGTTGTGCCTGTATAGCTTGCGTATATTGGTTATTTTTTACTATAAGCAATGCCTGTTTATCAGATAGTTCCTGCTCTGTTTGTAATAATTCATTCTGTTTTGCTAAAAGTTCAGCTTGTTTTCCAGGAAGGGCTTGTTGTTTTTGGTAATATTCATCGGTAAAGCTATTGGTTGCAAGCGTTATTTCCTGGCCATTTATATTGCTTGTTGCTCCTATGTTAAGATTGATTACAGAGTCAGTAAGAAGACCAGAAGCATTAATAGAATCAATTCCGAAACCATCGATTATAGTATGATTGCCTTCATCATAGGTTCCTAGTTCATTGGTAAATACGTAAACATCATTCCCATCGTTATTACTACCATATAACTTCAATTCCCAATTATTAAGAACACCAGTCTTGCCTGTAACAGCATCAGTTATCTGCAGTTTCCATTGGCCATATCCTGTATCCCCGTAAAAATTAGCGCTGCTAAGAGTGAATGTAAGATTGCCATCACCATCCATTCCTAAATCGGAATTATCACTACCAGGCACTTTTCCTGGCCTATCTAATAAAACAGATGTTGCTCCGCTTGGAGAAATTAAAGTAATAGTAAGGTCACCAAGCCTTTGGTGGTCAATATTAACTTTAACTTCGACATATTCGATATTTATGTCTGAACTTACTGTAACTACGCTTGATATAGTGCCATTATCGGTTATATTCTGATGATTATCATTAGCAATAGTTGCAGTAGTTTCATTATTATAATTACTGATCTTATTCCACGTCTCAGCTAGTCTTATAGCTGTATGCACATCAATAATACCAAAGCCGTAATCATTACTAAAATGTAATCCACCACCGTTACTGGTGTTTGCACCGTTAAACTGCCACGCGGTATTATCATCATCTATTTTACGGGCTGAATAAGCCAGAATTTTTTGTATATCGCGGTTTCCAAGCAAGGGATTAGCCTCAAGCATTAAAGCTACAACACCTGATATAATTGGCGTAGAGAAAGAAGTTCCTTGCGTAACCTCAAAATCATCACCAAACGTAGAACCGTTGGCATTTTCAAGTAGATTGGATGTTGATTGTATGTTTGAGCCAGGAGCGGACACTAAAATAGCCGCACCAGGATTACTGAATGGTTTAGTTGCGTTAATTAGCTTAGATAAATCGCCTTCCTGATTAATAGAACCGGTAGTAATATTAAATCTTGAATTCAGAAGATTGTGATAATTTACGTTATCGCCATCTGCACGATCATTACCTCCCGCCTGCACTATCGAGGTGCCAAGGCCATTACGGCCATATAAAGAAGCATTTTCAATAGCTAATGATGCATTTTGCATTTGCAAGGTGCTTACATCATTGTCAAAATTATCTGCAAACAGCTCCGTATAGCCCCAGCTATTATTGGCAACGTCATAATTTATCATGCTGCCAAGGCCATTCATATTGGTATCCCAGCTATGCTGTGAAAGTGTTGAGCCATACGCAATGCCTACGCCACCTTCATTATTACGTTCAGCCCCTATAACACCGGCAACTAATGTAGAGTGACGGCTAAACGTATTAATACCAGTGGAATTATTTATAAATTCCTGCAATACATTCCCATCTAGATCGCTGTGGTTGTAATTAAATATCTCTCCCTCATCTTCCTCAAAAATACCAATCTTTACACCAGCGCCGGAGTAATCTTTCCAGGCGGTTTGTATTCTTATCTCCGAGAAATACCATTGGTTATTAAATAGCGGATCAACGGGGTCAGTATCCTGCTGTAGATTTACCTGCGCCTTCAACGGCACTTTGTTTATCGGATCACCTTTTAGATAAACATGGAGAATGTTACCGGCAGCATCCTTTACTGTATAATCAAATGACATATTACCTATGAAGGTACTATCCGGAGTAAACAAAACATTGCCGTTTTGTAGCAGCTGGACAGTTCCACCAACCGCATCACTAACGTTGGCAATAGACAAATTATCTTCGTCTAAATTCCAGTCATTAGCCAATAAATCTATTGCAGAAAGTATAATCGGGCTGTAGCCGCTAATGGTAACATTGTCGTTTACCGGCACAGGAGCGGTATCCGCTCCATTCAGAGTCAAATCTATATTGGCAAAGCGTATACGCTCTACATCTTTTAGCGTATCTGTAGAACCATCAATCAGGTCTGTGACTGTAAAACCTTCAGCGGTTTTAGTAACGGCATATTTGTCATAATTGCTTTGGTACTGCGCCATATCAAAACCAGCGCCACCCTGCAGAGTATCATTTCCTTCATTACCGATTAGAATATCATTGCCATCGCCACCTTTTAATATGTCGTCATCCTGTCCACCTTCAAGGTAATCATTGCCTGCACCACCAATCAAAACGTCTTTTCCTCTATGGCCACGGATAATATCATCGCCATATCCGCCATCGAGCAAGTCATCGCCATCTTCGCCGGCAAGCGCATCATCAGCTGCACCGCCTATAACAATATCATCGCCGGCGCCACCGCTAATAAACACATTCGATAATCCACCGCCGATAAGAACATCATTACCATTGCCACCTTGCGCTACTTCCGCATGTATATCATTAAGATTAAGGCTTACACCGCGGTCATCCATAATGCGCACATTATCAAACCCATCTCCGGCATCAATATTTGCCAGGTTATCATCCGCATCGATTATAAGGAAATCATCGCCAGCACCACCGGTAATTTTATCGTTACCGCCGCCGCCAACAAGCCAGTTTGAACCGGAATCGCCAATCAGCGTATCATCACCTACGCCACCATAGATGCTATTTACCTGCTTTTCCGCCGCATCGACAGTCATGCCTGTGGCGCTTGTTATAACAAAACTGGATGATTCATTATTCTCCGTGCGTACTTCCGCGCCATTTAGAACATCATTCCACTCATAACCCATCGGGTTGGTAGTAAAATCTACCGCCGCCACTTCACGGGTTGTACCATTAGTCATAGTCATAGTAGAGCGGCTCAGCACCGGATTGCCTTCAAGGCGCTCGCGGTCAATAATTTCACGGGTAAGATTTATTGAGGAAATGCCAAGCGCTGCAAAAGTCTTTAGTTCACCCGAATCTGTTATCCCGTCTTCATTGGCATCCTGCCAGATGCGCAGGTCATTCCACGCGTTATCAAGATTATTAAATACGCCGTCGTGATTACTATCGAGGGTTTTTAAGGCTTCCAGGCCATCAACAACATTCTCAGTATAATACTCTGAAATTGTCTCGGTAATATCATCAATTACGCTGTTGCCATTTTTGTCGTGAACGACAATACCATCAGCGCCAGAAACCCAACCGGTACTTTCCTTAAACCCATCATTATCAACATCAAACGAAACATTCGAATCATTGAAATTTATCAGGTTTACGCCGTCACCATTTAAGTCAACCACCAGCGGGTCGATATTTTCAAATGACCATGAATCAAAATAAAGATTGGTAATATCACCAAAAGCTGATTTTACCGCAGCATCCCAATAATTAGTTGTAGGAATGCCAAGCGCCCGGTTAATTGCAGTGGTGTAGTCAAATTCGGGCAGCTCAAACGCCCCCGGACGGAAAGAATCCGATACCATGCCAGATGGCACAACATTAAAAAACCCATCGCCATTTATCACACTGGTCGGCATCCACGCGTCATAATCCCCACCTGACAATGCAGAACCAAGCTGCCAGTTAAGGGAGGTATCGGCGGCATTGTTCGAATCCCAGTCGATTTCGGAGGTGAAGTCGAGGTAGTGGTTGTTGATGGTAGTGGGGTCTGGCTCTGGAGTATCTTTGAAATATTCATAAGTCTTTGTATCATCA
Organism: Rickettsiaceae bacterium; assembly: GCA_021323415.1. GTDB lineage: Bacteria > Pseudomonadota > Alphaproteobacteria > Rickettsiales > UBA6187 > JAJONM01. The sequence goes on along the minus strand of JAJONM010000044.1, from coordinate 10,074 downwards.
GATAGAGTGGTAATTAATTGATTATTTTGTAAAGCAATATTAACTTTTTGCGCTAAATCAGCTCTAGAAACAGCATCTTCCCCAATACTACGACCTGTTTCATTATTCCACAAATCCATATTCTTTTCTATAGCTGACTGATCGTGAAACAAATCTCCATAAACTTCATTTGCATAACCAAGAGCATCTGCTGTTAAATTTCCCATCTCCATTGCAAAAACGCCACTTACATATGTGTGTCGAAATGCATCCAAGGCATTATTGTGACCCTGGGATTTATAACTTCCATCAGGATTTTTAAGAAGAGTTATTCCTGTTTGTTGTTCGTAATAAAAATAAGCTTCTTGCTCTGCCTGATTTTTTATGGCCGTAATATCTGTCATTTTATTTCCTTTAGTATGTAAGATTAATCAGAAAAAACTCGCCTGTTTTATCCAGATAGATTTTTACTTCATTATTTACGCAATTTTCTTTTAATATAGATGATCCAAAGCTGGTCTGTTTTCCGAACATCTCAATAAATTTTCTTTGAAACCCGTAAATAGTTTTTATTTTTTTATTGGCTTTATAAAAATCTAAATAGGTAACTTCTTCTGATGGACTATAAGGTGTATAATAACATACTTTGTCCCAATCAAAATTGATAAGTTCTTTTAATAAAATTGCATCTTCATTTCTACTCGCTATTTTTTCTATGTTTTTATAGAAAAAACGTTCATTGAGTGTCATAATTAAAGGCATTCTATTTTGCCTCAGAAACACGATAACAGCAATAGCTATTATTAATATGATAAGTGTTAACTTTTTCATCTGCTAACTCCATTCTCGATAGTTTTTACGGCATACCACTAATTACTTGTGTAACCTCAATAAATTCTACTTTTTTATTATCATCATGTTTTATAAATACATCTATATAGCGGCTAGTTTTAAAAAGAGGATTTTCTTTTTTCTCAAAATATGAACATACAATAACATTGTAACATGCCTCTATTGACTTATTTTTATCCTTAAAAACATCAAAACTACTCATGCCAGAAAACCACTTATGAAAGGCATTTTCCTCTTTCCTTCCAGCATTTATATAAGCATTTTTACATTCATCTGCTGACGCTTGTTTGCAAAGTGCCCCAGCTTTATTTAATGCATCAATTATAAACGCTAAACTAGATTCCTTTGAAATAATCTTCTCTATTTCAGACTTAATCTCTTCGCGATTTCTATAATCCTCAAATCTAAACTCGCCTTTTTCTATTCTTTGCATTCTTTCTTTCTCACTTATAAAATTCATTGCATTGCCTATTCCTATGAATAAGCCCAAGGACAATAAAGAAGTTAAAGCAATGATTCTAATTTTTCTCACTGAAGCCACCAATCTAATTTGATATTATTACAACTCTCACACCCAAGTGAAACAAATATGAAGCCTTACGAGTCAACAGTAAAACTTATACATTTATAGATAGAATATATCGCCCCCCGACACAACCGCTTCTACACAAACAGAAATATCATGTCAATTAAAACGCAAATTTTTACGAAAGCCTTCTACCTTTAATTGACAAGCATTTTAGCTATCCATCGTAAGGTTACTTAGTTATAATAAATGCATTATATAACTCGTATAATACATTTATAATTACAAAATCAAAGAATGCGTGCCTATTTATAGCTTAATTTGCATTGTTATGATCATTATAGAAGTCATGCTTAACCAATACGCCTATTATAACAGCCATTATTATTGAAATTATTTGCGTCTGATTTCTGTCATAATAAACGCGCCTGCTTATGATATTTGCCCACAAGGTCGTTCTGGTAATGAGGCCTCACAAGAAATGTTGATTAGAGATAATAGACGCATAAGCCAGCTTTCCCTATGTTTTATTCTGCAGAGACATTTTTACTCTCCAGAGGCGAAGCTATATCCATTACGGAAAAGCAAATCAGAGCATTATAAAGAACTGGCCTTCAGTCTGCGATGAGGCAGTACTTAGCGAAACAGACCGCAAACTATTCTGGGGACGGCAATATTTCTTAATCCTTATGCGTTTGTCGAATTGGATAAAGATAGCCTGGATTTGACAAAAGAAGTAAATTTATAAAAAAATCCGTGTACTGCCGGTGTACTAAAGAGGGATAAAGTCGCTGCGTAACCTTGCGAAAATCTGAGGGGAAAAGCATATGGATTTTGGGCGAACTTCAGGTTGTTTTTTGGAAAACTTCTTTTAATGTTTTCAACATAATTGATGCTGCCTTTGGGACCAAAGGAGTCGGAGTTCAAATTTTTCGCTGCGATCACTTTCAAAAGCTTACCGATTTCGAAAAATAGCCAAATCATCATTTTTCAGAATATACCAATTGGGAGACAGCCAACTTCTAAACTTATATCAGATCATACTACTATATCGGTCAAATATATCAGTCAAACCCTGTATTTGCTATTAGGGAGCTATAGTTAAACTAAGCTTAGATACTCCATTGCAAACTCATCATGTTGTGCAATGCCATTATTCCCTTTTTGCCAATTGGCAGGGCATAGCTTCTCTTTCTCTATATGAAAATCCATTGCATCAATAATACGGATTATTTCATTGATATTCCTGCCAATCGGAAAATCATTGATAGACTGGTGGCGCACATAGCCTTCACTGTCTAGTATAAATGTAGCCCTCATAGCAAAAGTATCATTCATAATAACACCATATCCTTTAGCAATGGCCTTGGTATAATCCGCTACCAAAGGAAATGGCAATTTCCCCACGCCGCCCTTTCCGGCAGGAATTTTTTGCCACATCTGGTGTGATAGGAAGGTATCCGTACTGATAGCAATAACCTTTGTGTTCCGCTTTTCAAATTCGCTATATACCTTGCTAAGTGCCACTAATTCTGTTGGGTCTACCTGCGCAAAATCCATTGAGTAGAAAAATACCACACATTTTTTGTTTTCCCTGTAATTGGATAGGGTAAATTCAAAATTTACATTTCCATCTGGCATTAATGCTGGTGATGAAAATTCCGGTGCTTGCAGCCCTATAAATACTGACATAGTTTTTCCCTTTAATTATATTGTTCTTCAATTTGCTTAATTGCTTCCGGTGAAGGGTTAGCTCCCCAACCGGAAAGTATGATTTCACCGTATTCTTCCAGTGGAATAGTATCAAGGCGTCCTAAACGGCAGACACCTTTGAGCTTCTCTGCTGAAATCCGGCTGTTGCATTTGACATACCACCATGCGGGCTTGCTGTTATCGGTGGATTCCACCAGAATAATAATGTCATTTTTCCTAATAAAATTTTTCTGCATTATTTATCCCCTAGTAGTGGCTATGACCACAACTGCGGCCATGTTTATAATGATGGTGTTCGTGTGATTTAGCTCCATGTCCACATGCGTCTGAGCATGGCCCTTTATGATGGTGGTGTTCGTGCTCATCATGGTGGTGATGTTTTTTATGGCTATGGGAATGCCCATGATCGTCATGATGGCCTTTACATGCTCCCGCTACTGTTAAGTTACCCCCATCACCATATTGGTGGATGTGAGGGCCAGGTTTTATCTCGATTACCTTTCCTGCCGGATCAATGATAACGGCATCAACATTTCTTCCTGGTGTAATAAGCCATTTACCACCTTCAAATGTATATTTTAGTTGCTCATCTGGATCATCGGCATTTCCATAAGTAATCTCATTTGGTTTTTGGCGTACAATGGCTAGGGGAGAAGCATCCTTTTGCATTTCCTTTGCTATTTCTTTTATAGTATATTTTCGTTCTTCCTTTGTAAATTCAGGGGGGTGCTCATGCTCATTAACTGGTGTTATGCCTGATTCCTTCCTGCATTCATTAATCTTTTGATTAAAATAACTGGCCTCTGGGCGGGTAAAATCTCCTTTTAAAATGCCGCGCTCATCTGGTTGCACTTGCATAACTTTTTTGAGTAGGTCAAGTAGCCAATCAAATGTATGCGACTCTGCATGTTGATGTTCATGGCTACGATCATCATGGTGGTCATGATTTTCATGTCCATGATGCTTATGTTTGCGGTTAAGTGGATGTGGGTGGTGGTGTTTTGACATAAATATTTTCCTGTTAATTAAATTTACTAGCTTACTCTGGCCATTTGCTGCGACCGGCCTATTTCCGTTGCCTTGGCTTCATGACCGCAGCACGAACAGGATGGCCCGTGTTCATGCTTTTTTGTAGTGGCTCCGTGCTGGGTTTGTTGTTGGTGGTCATGTCCGCTGCCGCATGATGAGCAGCCGCAACCAGGGCCATGTGCGTTTGCCTTACTTACCATATCTGTACCCATGGCTTTTGGCTGAAGTATCTGAGGATTATCATGACTATGTCCGTGGCTCTTTCCGCCACAACAATTAGGTCCTGTACAAACATGGCCTTTACTAACCACATCAAAACCACTTAGTGGCTTAGGCTTTTCAGTGTGCAGTTGTTCGTATTTATGTTGCTCAGTATGGGCGTGGTTATGGCCTTTTCCGCCGCAACAATTTGGCCCGGTACAGACATGCGCCTTGCTTACCGTATCACTCCCCATCATTTTGGGCTGAATATCCTGATGCATTGCATGTGAATGTCCATGGTTACAGCTTCCTGTGCAAACATGCCCCTGACTTAACGCGTCTTTTGAAAGAGGTTTGTAACTGCTGCTTTCTATTCCAATTTTTTCTTTTAACCTTGCGGCTATATCGATAACATTATCTTTAATGGCTCCAGATAGTTCTGAAGATACTTTTTGCTGGGTAAGGTTGTTATTTATTACAGCCATCTCCTTTGAAACATTTGTTTCTTGAATTCTTTGCGAGAGAGCGGAAACCCTTTCCCCTATGTTTGATGTTAATATATTAGGGTCTTTTATAGGTTCTCTTTGTGTCTGGTTTAGAGATAGTTTTTCAACCAAAGGCGTTTGCCCCCTTGCTTCTGGCGATGATATTTGCGAAGGGAGTTTATCAATTACTATGGTAGCAATCTGCGCCTGTATAACCTGGCTGGAATTTTGTCTGATTTGCTTTATCTGAGGCGCTTGCAACCTAATAATATTTTCCTGTAACTGCTTAACCAGATTTGCTTGTTGCAAAGTTTGCGTAATCTGCTGTTGTGACTGAAGAATAGATTGAAGGGCTATATCTCCCAACCTGTCGCTTTCAATAAGCCTCTGGTGTTGCTGCTGGGTTTTTTGTAAATTCTCCAGCACTTCTTTAAAATCCGGCGGTTTACCACTGACGGCCTTTTCTTTTAATTCCTGAACTTGTTTCAGCGTTTCTTGTAATTGTTTTAAATTATCCTGCAATTCCTGCGGTGTTAGTTTGCCCGGGTCTTTTTTTAAGGCTTCAATAGCATTCTGCAATGATTTTTCTATCCCTAACAATTGCTTCGTCAATTGCTGGGTTTGCTCATGCAATTTCTGGTTTTGAGCTTGCATTGTTTTAGCCTGACTCTCAATAACTTGCTGCTGCGATTTGAGACTGGTTTGCAATATTTCTGCTAATTTTTTACCTGAGAGCAGTAAATCTGGATTCTGGAGCATCTTTTGCAGCATGGTTAGCGCAGCTATTATGGAGAGATATTTTTTGATGTGTTTTTCGCTACGGAGCTTAGATGCCCTATCACCCCAACTTGCTACAAGCTCCTCATATTGATGCATAAGGGCAGATAATTCTTCCGGCGATACTGCAAGTTCTATGCTTTTAAGCAAGCGTTCAAGTGAATTTTCTTCAATTTCCTGTCCTACCAAGGATTCATCAGCGTTTTAATATCCGGCGCAAGGCTTCTACTACCACGGGTGAGTATAACTTCGATGTTGCTTACTGAACTTGTATCCTGTGCAATCTGGACAGCAAGGTCTTCCTGCGCTTCTTTCATTGTTTCAAGAATAACCTCTTGCTGGATGCTATTGCCCCCACCATCCTTTTTACTAAAGCCAAACCTCTGTGCAAATGATGCCATAATGCCTCCCCATACCATAAGAATGTAATGTTATAATATTACATTCAGTATCAGTCAAGAGGGAGATATAAATTTATGATGTTTATTGAGTGCAGTTTTGGCAGGTTCCGTGTATTTCCAGGGTGACGCTTTCTATGTGAAAGGTTTTAGGGTCGATATGGGAGGTAATCGCCTCAAGTAATTTGCCATTATTGCAGCATTCTGTAACCTCATGACACGTACTACATATCAAAAAAGCACAATTATGCTGGCGGGTAGGGTGGTTACAGCCGATAAAGCTGTTCTGGCTTTCCAGCTTGTGAATCAGACGGTTTTCCAATAGAAAATCGAGAGCACGATATACCGTAACTGGCTTGGCGGAGGAGTCTTCTTTTTGAAGCTTTTCAAGTAAATCATAGGCTTTAACCGCACTATGCCCTTTCTGCCAAACCAGTTTTAATACTTTTTGGCGTAAGGGGGTAAGTGAGACATTCTGGTCACGGCAAATCATTTCCGCCTTCGAAAGCGCATCATCAACGCAGGTTTTATGGTGCTGGCAACTGGCTGTCAAAATAACCTCTTGTGTTGTTAGCAACGTTATAATATATCATCTACTATTGAAAAAATCAAAGAATAAATGATATTTTATGCTGACATGCACTATATCCCATAAAATTGGCGACAAGGCAATTTTAAATAAAGTGGAATTCTCTTTAGAACCCGGTAAGTACCTGCTTATACTCGGTGATTCCGGAGCAGGAAAAACAACTCTTTTTAGCATCCTGACAGGGATACAAAAACCAAGCAATGGTGTCGTCACCTATAACGGCAAAGATATATTTGCACTTAAATCCGCCGAACTTGACCGTTTTCGCGGGGAAAATATTGGCATTATCTTTCAGGAGTTACACCTGGTTCCCGTTATATCTTTAAAGGAAAACCTTCAATTAGCAAACGCCCTGATACATAAGAAACCGGATAATGCTTATATCGATAAGCTTATAGATGACCTTGGTCTTGCTGATAAGGCAGATCAAAAAGCAGAAAATTTAAGCATTGGCGAGCAGCAGCGTGTGGCTATTGCAAGAGCGCTAGTAAATAAACCAAAATGGGTGTTTGCTGATGAGCCTACCTCAGCACTGGATGATAAAAATACTGCCACTACGCTGGAACTCCTGAAATCCCACGCGGAAAAAAACGGAGCCTCTCTGATTATTGCTACCCACGATAAAAGGATAAAAGATGCCTTTGCAAAGCATACGGTTATTGAACTTAAAGGAGGGCAGCAATAATGAATATGTTTTCTTTAGCTAAACGCTATCTTGCCGCAAGTCTGCCGACCACCATTCTACAAGTTCTTACCTTTGCAACAGGGTCAGCTATTCTGCTTATTGTCATCAGTGTAAGCACTCAACTTACCAATAATTTTTCTCAAGAGGAAAATGGAGTGGATGCCATTGTAGGAGCAAAAGGAAGCCCATTACAACTGGTGCTTTCCGGTGTATATCACGCTGATATTCCAACAGGAAATATTGACTATAATGAAGCAATGCGTCTTAGCCGCAATAATAGCGTAAAAGCTGCTGTGCCTATCTCTCTTGGTGATAGTTACAAAGGCTACCGTATTGTCGGAACTACAGAAGACTTCCTGAAATTCTATAGTGTTTCCATTGCAGAAGGTTCCTCCTGGGCAAAGCCAATGGAAGCAATTATAGGCAATACTATTGCTAAAGCTGCAGGATTAAGAATAGGGGATAGTTTTGTCGGCAGCCATGGGCTTGTAGATGGTGGGGAAGAACATAAACACATGCCATACAAAGTGGTTGGTATCCTGGCAAAAAATGGCACAGTTGCCGATAGGCTAGTGCTTACCAGTTTAGAAAGTGTATGGGAAATTCATGACCACCACCATCATGACGAAGAAGCTCATGAAGAAGATAACCATCATGATGATGAGCAGGAAGAACATGTGCATGCCGGACATGATGAAGAACGTGAAGTTACAGCCCTATTACTTCAGTATAACAATCGTGCAGCCTCTATAAACTTTCCACGCATGGTTAACAAGCAAACAAACACGCAGGCGGCCAGCCCCTATTTTGAAATCGCAAAACTATTCAAAGTTTTGGGTGTTGGTTTTGATACGGCAAAAATTATCGGATATGTATTGCTAGTTATTTCTGTACTAAGCATTTTCCTGGTATTACTTGGGAATGTGCGTAAGCGCCATTATGATATAGCTATATTGCGGGTGACTGGAGCTACTCCTTCCAAAATAATGCAGTTGGTAATTTTTGAAGGTATGATACTGACAGTGCTTGGTATTGTGTCAGGCTTTATAGCTTCACGCGCGGCATTGTTCATGATAGGAAATATTGCAGCAGAAGGAACAGGATTTTCTATACAGGCAGGCAGCATAACGCATGGAGAATTATTAGTAATGGGCTTACTGCTTGTGGTCTCGCTTGCATCCAGTATAATACCCGCTTTGATGGCATACCGCGTGAATATTGTGAATTTATTGCTGAAACGGATATGAGATATTTCCTAGCTATACTAATATGCATAACAGCATCAAGTGCCGTTGGATTTTCTATGCAGGATGATCCGTACCTTGCCCCTCCAGGATATAAGCCTTTAGACGTTAAGGGTGATGCAATCCCATGGAAAGTGTTTGCTACTACTAAGGGGATAGAGAAATGTATAAAGGGAGAAGATGGTTTAAAAGATTGCCGTATATACCCGGAGTATAGTGAAGAGATAAAAAAACTGGATGGGAAAGAAGTGACCCTGATGGGATTTATGTTCCCTTTAAGCCAAGCCGATAAACAAACCAATTTTTTAATAGGTCCATACCCTCTTAGTTGTCCATTTGAGTATCACTCCCCACCATCGCAGGTGGTTGAGGTAATAACCAAAACACCAGTAAAATTCTTTTATGACCCTGTTACTGTGAAAGGTGTGCTGGAAGTAAAATATAATAAAGAAACCGGGGTTTTTTACTATCTTAAGGGAAAATAATTCACCTTAAAGGAAAATAATTCACGGAAACAAAAAACCCCATGGCCTAGCCAGCGTTAATGGGTTTGCGTTGGCCATGAGCTGAGGCGCTGTTTATTGGCATTTTAAGAATAAGCTTGATGTTTTTCAGGCATTGCACGACCAGCTATATATACCGTTCTCGGCTCTTATTTTACAAGACCTTGAGAAAAATGACGCCTGTCCACTTAAACAACTTGAAGAATTATGTACAAAACTGCTTGTGGAAATTGAAGTTGATTCAACGAAAAAGAGCCTTTTAACAATTTTTTTCCTAAAGTGCGATTATTCGAAGGAAATGGAAGTTATTTTACAGTGCCAGAACGAACGAAAAGTACAAAGCAATGCCGTGTTTTCCAATATTTTGTACGTGCAAAAAATAAGAGCATCTACCTGATGAGGCTGATCCTCAGTTACTCACACTATCTTTGATTTGTTATATTACTGGAATTGTATATGAGTACCTGCGTAAATTTGGGCTTGAGTCCTACCCCCCTGTAATATTTGTTACATTCTTTCAGGCTAGTCCTTAGATTTTTTTTATTTTTACATCACCACCAAGCATCAACTAGATTGCGGGTGCGCACTCTGGAAAGCGACTCATTTAATATTCTTAATTATAACCGTGTATTTGAAAAAGATGCACCTATAAAATTAGATGCTTCGACCAAAATTAAATCTAAGAAAGTTTAATAATTCGTTAGTTTATTTCATGTTCCGCCTTTTAAGTAGGTTACAACCGATATCATAACTATCAATTTTATCTTGAGGATAGAATTTGCTCTTGGGCACATTCTCCATAATTGATAATAGCCCCTATATTCCCATTTTGTACAAACATTTCCAGGTCTTCCAGTTTATAGCGAATACGGTTACCTATTTTTACGAAAGCCGGGCCGGTTTTGCGCCAACGCCAGTTTTCCATCAAGCGCTGCGGCACATCAAGATACTTAGCGGCCTGGTCAGAAGTGAGATATTTTGGTGCTTTTATCGTAGTGCCCTTGATAAGCAAAGGTTCATGGTGTTGTGACTCTTCTTTTTGATAAATAGTGGTGCTAATTTTCATAAAGATACTAAGCTCACAAGTTACGTT
>JAJONM010000043.1 GCA_021323415.1 Rickettsiaceae bacterium | reverse complement strand
GCAGTTACATCTTTAAATACTAACCTCTTACGGAGGGGTGGCCGAGAGGCTTAAGGCAACGGTTTGCTAAATCGTCATACGGGTAACCGTATCGCGGGTTCGAATCCCGCCCCCTCCGCCATAAAACATATGCCTCTGGCAGTCCCCGTTGGTCTGTTGTATTATCCTTAAATTATGTCTGATTTAATTTATAAATATACGGATTTAAATGGAATTTACTCGTCCGTCTGCATTAAATGACCCTTTTGATATCTATATTGAGGACTTTCCTGGAATCAATCGTGATAGGTTTAAGCAAAAAAGTGCTGACTTGTTTTTTAACTTAGTAACGAATGATCCACAAAAAGCGGCTCAGCAGTATAGCATTCCAATAGAAAAAATAATGAAGTCAAAGAGCTTTTAAGTAGGCAACCACCAGAAGAGTTGGAGCAAGGTAAAAAGTTTTTAAAAGCTTTGGATTCGTCAACTAAGCTCTCTATATAAAAAGCCCCTTATCAGGGGCTTTTTTTTAGCGAGATTGTAGTTAAGTTCTGATACTTTAAGTTATACCCACACCCTACTGGAAAGATTTATCCTCAGATATTGATGCTCTTTTGGATTCTAGTCTTTCTGTATGAAAGTTACTGGTTGGAGTAGCTTTTTCTGTAACGGTTTTTATTTCTTGTGTTGGTGCAGAGAATTCAATTAAACTCATAATCTTACCATCTATATAGCTAGATATTTGCCCGCCTTTAAAACTCTCTGGTTGGCGTTTTGGTGAATTTCTAAAAATTGATTCGAAAAAGCCTTTTTCTTGTGTGGCGCGACCAGTTCCTGCAGTTGTTTTGCCTTGTTCATTAGTAAGAAAGATTACGTTCCATCCTGCTTTTATATACGATTCTAATTGTTTAAATGCATCATCGATATATGATTTTAACTTGATTGCTTCTTCTGTATCAGAGAGGTTTTTATTAGCGCCTAATTCCTTCACATCGCATGTTGGGATGCCAAATACATTAGGACGTAAATAGCCATCCATAATTTCTGCCTGACCTTTGCCAGTGTGTCTTATTGTATTTAAAGGTGTGTGTTCTTGCCGAGCTTTCTTACGAGCTTCGTACATACGTACGTTGTCACCAATAACAATAAGGCTATTACAATAGTTCTTATCCTGAACCAATTCTTTTGTTACAAATATACTTGTAAGAATAACCATTCCGTCTCTTGGTACAAGTGTATTTCCGGCAACCAATCTATCTAGCTCTTGTTTTGTTGTTACTACGTTTCTCATGTTACTCTCCTTTTGGTTAAATTATAATGCTTTTAAAGATTCCTTTTGGTGTTTTATTATTCCTATTTCCTCCTCTGAAAGTTTTTTAGTGAAGTTATTATAATATTTTACTCCATGTTCATCACGGTTAGCATATTCTTTGGCTAACGGAGTATGTCTGTTGGGCTTTCTCTTCTGAAGCTCTTTTTCCAGTATGTGTTCAGAAGGTGCATATCTCTCCCTGTAAGTTGCATCAATAAAATCGCGTTTGATTATGTGAGTTTTTTCTGTTCTACATTCAATACTCTTGATACTTACTTCTGTACCAGGATCGCCTTTTATATGCTTAGCGAAATCTTCGCGTGACATATCAGCAGTGCTAACCCACGTTCCATCCTTACGTATAGCGGTTATTAAACTGTCTTTCTTTAATTTTTTATGTGAGGGCCCAGTAGTATAGACCTCTGAAACCAGGAAACCATTGTGTTTTATTCCGTTAATGGTTTTTGAACCCATATTGCAAAAAGCGCCTATACCACCATAAAGCCCATGTGATATATCAGCATTTCTATTCTGGCATATGATTCTAATGCCGAATTCTTTAGCATTGTAAATAGCAACTTCTACTAGCTTATGAACAGCAAGCCTTATTTCTGGATCTAATTGCCGATATTCCTTACCAAAAATTTTCTTTGCAAGAGAATTTTGGTATTTATGTAGCTTGTCAAGATGATGTATTTCACATCTAGTAGACGAATAATAATGTGCAGATATTTCATTAAGATATGCTTTTACTTTCGAAAATAAATCTGTTTTTCCAATTGCTTCTAATATATCCCAGGCGGCATAATTGCTTCTATATCCTCTAATCCACTTATTTGTTAAGTTGTGTTCGAATGGGTGATTATATTGAAAGCGGTGCTCACGTACTTCTTCAGTAGTATAATTTTCCTCGAATTCCTTGCGATTCCTGTAAAGTTTTTTTGTTTTTGGAGTATATCGATCTGAGCCATTATAATAATTTTTGCGATAATATTTATTATAAGTCTCAGTTTGTTCCTCTGCATCGTATAAGCCTTTTTCTATCAAACCTGTATTTGGATTTTTACGCGTAACTACATAAGTTTTTTTTAGTTTATGGTTTATACCTAGCGCATTTTTGATAGGGGCTATAATACTGTTATTTATACTTTGCCATATGTGATTAGATGAATGGCCACGATCGATTATAGTACCCTTTGCGAATACATCATGTAATTTGAGTCTGCCTACCTGATTCTTATAGTTCTTATAATTCTGAAGTTGATATTCCTCTAATTTCCTTCTTTCAGGTGTGTTAAGACTTTTATCAAAGAATGGGTTTTCCTCAACACCTATAACTTCGTATTTGGTATGCGAATGTGAAAGGCGCTGAATTGCTATACGCTTTTCTATCCATTCAGAAGGAATATTAGGAGGGGTTATCTCCTTAAAACGGCTGGCATAGCTGTTGTAATGCGCTGATAGCATTGCTGATTCACCTATAGGGGGTTTTATAATATAAATATACCCAGTATTTGCCCGCTCTTTTTTATTGGTGCCATATTCTAAGGATATAGGTAAATACATCCCGGTTGAAACGCCGTAAGTATTACGGCTTGTCTTTGTCCATGGGGTTTTTATTCCAAAATTAAAAATAGCTCTTTTGGGATATTCTGCGTCCTCTACATTATAACAACTATTGTAATCTAATGAGACATGTGCAATGCCATCGGCAAAACTATCGTGCATATTACCTGTATCCATCCTATCACCAAAATTCGTATAGTTAATGCCGCGATATAGTATTTCTACTCCTTTAGTTGTGGGCAGGAAGTTTATATTGTTTTGTATAGATGTTTGGGCAGAGTAAGTTGCTTCTATATGGTTTAGAATGTTGTCAGTAACTTTGGTTTTAAAAAATTCGGCCTTTTTATCATTGGTTTTTCTAATTTCTTTGCCTAATGCAATAGAGGCACGTCTATAACCAAAAACATCATTCTCAGCGGTAATCAAAGGTTTTGTAGTACCTGGTAGGCAGAAGTTATAAAATTTATCTACAGCATTAAGAAGCGCTTTATCATCTTGAGCAAAAGAGGCCTGGTATATATCTCTAATTAATTTGCGTATACTGCGAGTAGCAATAATATTGTCGTTAAGCTTACTTTTATCGATAACATATACTAAGTCTTTTTCTATCGATTCGTATCTGGACCAATTGATTAATTCATCTACGTGTTTAGTAGAACTGACATTTACATGGAGATTATTTCTATCTATAGGATCTTCTATTCTGTGTGCTGGGGTATCTACCACCTTTTTTAGGAGGCCATTTACAGAACCTGCGTGATAATGCATTATATTTGCCACTGCAATTAGCCTGTTATCATAATTATATAAATCATCATGATATTTCTTAATTGCAGATGTCTTTATACCTAACCATTTTATTATAGGATTGTTTGCTGCTTTCGGAGCAATAGGTTCTTGTCCAAGACTGTCCGTTATAGTTTTTCTTAAGTAATTGGTAATGTATGAATCTGATGTCATTTTTCAACTATTAGTTAACTTAAACAAGTGCGCTATCCTTAGAAATACAGCTGCTATGCTGGCTTCGTGTAACATAAAATTAATGCATAAAGTGTTATGCTTGATTGACATTTTGAATTTTTTATACTAAGGTGCAGCTTATAAATTTGATATACGTAAAAAACAGGAGCTAATAAGTGGAAGCTAAAGAGTGGGATAAGGGTGCGAGGAATGCTAGCAAACCAACTATGAATGGAACTTTAGCTAACAGCGAAAGCTCTGAGTTTTTCATACATCATGGCTATCAGAAATTAATTATGACTGGTCTTAATGCAAATTATAAAAAAGCCAAAGATATAGCAGACTTAGAGAATAAAGATCCTAAAACAGCATTTGCTGCATTTTTAGATGCAAATGAACCATATGGCGATCCAACAATTAATAGAACTCCTTATTCAACGGACTTTGGTGCCATTAGGTTTAATTTTACTAGTCCTCAATTAGCAAAAGATGCATTTAATAAATTATATTATTATCAGCTAAGCGATGGAGGTAAGAAGGTTAAAGAAGCTTTTAATAACTTTTCGTGTATTTCGAAGGGAGAGCAACATTATATAATTATACCTCGTTCATACGTGAAAACCTTTTTGCGTGATTACCTTGGGCTTAAGGTAACTGCCAAAAGTATAAAAGGTGGAATTAAAAAAAATATTCTCAAAGCAGATGATTGTGCTTGGGATGAAGCAATTAATAAGGCTGCGCAAGATCAGCTTGATATAGTAAATTCACAATCAAATGCAGTGACTTTGCCTAAATCTGTAGGGCAGAAAATCAATAGGGCTGGTTATAGCTATGATATGATCATTAAAGCTTTTAAAGAATTAACTGGGAAAGATGATATTTCTGCTATTGATAACGCTTTAAAAGCCTCTTTACCAAAAAAACTGTTAGGAAAAGATGCTGATTTAGCATTGAAAAAAATGTGGTGGACTGACTTATCTGCTATTGATTTATTTAGCAGAGCATTAGAGAGGACTAGATACTCTTCGAATAAGAAGTTTATTATCAATAATCTTTTGCAAAAATGTAATGAGTATGTACTTGAGGATGCTTCAAAGGGAAATGCTATTCCTGACGAACTTATAAAAGATAAAATTTTTAATTCATGTTTTGATTTTTCAAACCGGATCACTGAAAGTGCTTTAAGTTGTTTAGCTGGCTCTAATACAGGCACAATAGAAAAATTATTTCCTGTAGGGCCATTTGGCACATACTTAACAATGCGGAGTATTTTAGTAGATACGCCAAAACAATTAAATAATGGAAAGTGGGATTTAGGTGATAATGGTACTGCTTTAAGAACTGTAAATGGGGTTAAGAATTTTGCTCATAAATATAATTTAAAAATAACTGACCAAGACCTTTTAGATTTAAGATTATCATATCCTTTAGTTTTATCTGTACTTTCTGATAATTTCAAAAAAGAAAGATTTGATGAACCAAATAGAACGTTAATTCTAGGTGCTTTACCATCAATTTTAAAAGCAAATAATGGTAATCTGACGGTTGATGAAATTCATGCATTAAGTGGCCAGATTGATTGCTTACATAAAGACCTTGCTGTTGCCATAGAAAAGGCCAGGAAAAACAATCCGAATTTAGAATTTGCGGATATTTTGGCTGATAGAAAGATAAAAGCCATATTGGTAAGGCATGAAGAAGCACTGGAAGAAATCTATAAAAGTGACCTGCCTATTGTTTATATAGGAGGCGATACTAAACATATACCTAATATACAGAAGGAATTAGAGTATAGCTCTGGTAAAAGAGCTGAAGATTTATCATTTGCAAAACAAGTCGGACGCAAAAGCAGTAATGGTTGGTCAACATCAGTTAGTTCTAGTAATAGTGCGTCTAGTATAGGGGCTACTTTAGCAGGTGGTGATGCAATAGATATGAATTTAGAGACTCTTCTTGAGAAGCTAGGTAGAAGTAGAGATTCAAGTTCAAGCTCAGGATCAGGCTTAACCAAAAAATAATTAAGTCCTTTTAGTGAGAGGGGCAAATTAATTAATAATGCAGTTTAAGTAAAACACAGTATTTCCGTTCTTATATAACGGATAATAAATAATTTTGGCTGTTAGTAATTTATTCCATAAAATTATATTGTAATTAAGGTGCTAGATAATGAAAGATATTGAGAATACGTTCCAGATAATCAGTGGATATGGTTTAAGCATAGTAACTGATGTTACTCTTGATAAAGACAACGATGTTGAGAAACATTATAATTTGTATAGCAATGCGAAATTGCTAAAAAATAACAAAATCAAGCGGGCAGATGTTGTTGCTAGCTTAGAAGAATCATTTGCTAAGTTCTTACTTGGTAAAGATGATACTGATAGGTTGGCAAGATTATTTGCGAAATTCTTATTTGACAAGAATGATGGAGACATACGTACTATTTATGGAAATGTTGATGTGCTATGTACCAAAGAACCTTCTGGAATTGTATTTTATTTTGAGAATAATGATTTAGCAGAGAAGGCGTTTCTTAGTTTGTTAAATGTATCTATGGGTGTTAGAGACGGAGTTCTAGCAAATAACCGGATATCCAAAGTTATTGCGGATAATGTAATTTGCCCTACCGAGAAGTGCTTAATTATACCTAGTGTTGCCTGCGATGATTTTTTAAGAATCCTAGAATTACTCGCAGTTTATGGAAATGTTGTTTCTCCATTGAGTATAGAGTCTAATGGTGAGGTTATACTCCAGTTTGAAAATAGTGATTTGGCAAAGAATGCCTATTTTGCTTTATTAAATGCATCTAAGGCTCCTATTAAAAAAGGACTGCTAAAAAAGGTAGAGCAGGCATCACAAATTATTGCGGATAATTTAGTCTTTTTTTCTTTTAACAATGAGCATTATCTAATTATTCCATCTGTTGCCAGAGATGATTTCTTATACAAAATTCTTGGTTTTAATGAGGAGGACAAGCTAAGTAGCTTAGTTAGGGATATAGGGACCATAAAAAGGGCAGAATTAAACAATAAGCTGGAAGAAATAAGAAAGATTGTCGTTGAGAAAAGCCCTAGGCATGATCAATTATCACAATATGCTTTTGATCAGGCAACTAGCCCATTAAAAATTACCCGTCAATGCTACACAACAAAAATTACGCTTGATAGTTTTGATAAAATTATAGAAAGAATTAACAAGAGGTATGGGACTGCATATACTTCTAACATTTTGCGAGAAGAGTGCAAACTATCAATTCCTTCAAGATTACTTCTCGAGGATGAATCGGATAAAAAGGGTGAAAAAGGATCGTATAAAATTAAAGATGCATATTGGTCAGATAGGCAAGCTGCTGTGTTATTGTGTAAAACCTTTAATAAATGCAAAGAAATATCGCCAAAGAAATTTGAACATTATGTAAATAAATTCCTGAAGGAATGTAAGTATATTACTAATCAAGATATTATTAATAAGTCCGTAAGGTTTATGCTAGAAAAAATTGTGGAGGATTTAAAGCTAGGAGATGGAGTAGTAGATGCCATCATGGAAGGAAAGGCTGATGAAGAATTGCAAAGAAAAATAGAGAAGAAACTTGATATAAACTTTTTTTATAAAGTGTTAAAGAAAGGCGATGGTATGAGGATTCGAAAGCTAGTTCAGGCTTTGCATAATTATGAAGAAGTATTTGCAAACCTTTTAAAAGATAATCCTTTATGCGCTGAGATTTTTACGAACATTAAAGGTAGTATATCGATGCTTGAAGCAACAAGAGAAGAAATCGAAGAAAGAGTTAAAAGTGCTGTAAGAGAAGAATTAGGGCATCTAAAAGAGGAAGAGCAGGAGATTTTTATTCGAATGATAACGGGAGAAATAATTTTTCCAGGAGTTTATATTGATAAGGAGAAGTTAGAAGAGTTAAGAACAAAACAGAAAGAACAACAAGAAGCTAGAATTAAAAAACTGTTCTTTTCAGAAGAGGATTCAGATAAATCAGGAAGTGATAGGGAGGTTTTATATGGAGATGAAAATGAGGAAGATGGGCTTTCTCTCCAAGAAGAACTAAAGCGGACTATAGAATTTCTGGATCAACAAGAGACAGAAGAACAAATAAAAAAAATATTATTTTCAGAAGTTTATTCAGGACAGCAGGCGCAATCAAATAATGTAGCAAATGGGCATGATTTGAAAAGTGCAGATAGTAGTGTAGTAAGTGCCGGAAAAAACGACAATGGTAAAATTGAGGCTCTATCTATTAAAGTACAAAGTGAATTTACCTGGGGAGATAGAGTTCTGCCCAGAAGAAATAGCGCTGAAAATTTATTACGAGAGAGTAATAGGCCAGTACTAACAAGTTCTGCTATACCGAATACAGATAAACCAAGAGTTAAAGAAACAGAACCTATTACAAGAAAGTAGGAGGAAGCATTTAATTTTGCTTCAAAAACTTATTACCAGAAAGGTAATCGAGTAATTTTTAAGCTATTAATAAAGACACTCATATTAATCACCTATATCTTGTACTGTTGCACAAGCGCAAATTCATCAAATCCTTATTTCTATTTTATTTAGAAAATGAAATCTTCCACTTGTAGTTAATAGTGGGGAAAGAAATGAGCAGAAATATCGATGAAAGATTTAGTATTATTGATGGGGCTGGCTTAAATATAGGAGAGTTGGATAAGTTCCCAGGTCTTTCGCAGGAAAGTTATATAGACACAAAGAAACTTAGAACAAATCAAAGAAGAATTAACGTTGCTGATAGTATAGGAGATTCATTCCTGGAATTTCTAGGTGTTTTTGCAAGGCAGGCATATTCGCATCAATATATTGGAGCATCTATAGAGTATGGTGATATTATATTCAGCTTTAACAAGTGGGAGGGGGCAAGTAGGGCATTTGCCAGTATTAAAGCACATTCCCCTGGTATAGCAGCTAAAAATATAGTCTGTGTTTCATATAAAGGTGAAAATTTTGTACTTATACCAAGCGCTGTCAGAGCGGATTTTTTGTGCAATTGTCTTGGATTTAATTATAAATTTAGTAATTTAGTAAGGGATATAGGAACAATTCAAAGAGCTCAGATTCATAACCACTTATCCCAAATAAAAGTTGTTGAGAAGAACCCAAAGCATGATGAGGTATCTGCCTATGCTATGAGCCAGGCAATTGGACCTTTAAAAATTACCCGACCATCTTATACTTCAAGAGTATTACTTAGTCTGGATTCTTTACCAATTGGTATGCAAGACGAGCTTAAGGCTGAAATGGAATCAGCATTGGAGTTGCGAAACCAAAAAAGAACTAAAGGATATTACGATACTATGGATGCCTGTTGGACAGATAGGCGGGCTGTTGCTTCATTAGCCAAAATACTAAATAAAAATGAGTTTAAAGGTGTTAGGCTTGAAGGTGCTATAGAATCATTATTGGGCCAAAGTGATAAGTTAATGCTGGACTGCATGTTTTATCAAATGATCGATATAGTAAAAAGAAAGGCGGGCAATTTAAATGAATTAGGCATGAACAGGATTGTAGAAATAGCAAATAGTGAAGGTGATATTAAGAATTTACAAGAGAGAATGAAAGATATGGTTGTTCGTTGTAAAGAGGAAAATGCTTTTCGGGTAGAAAAAGAAGAAAAAAAATATGCAGGAGTGGATTTGTTAATTTTTTACAATATTTGTGAACTTGTAGTACCAAAACAAGAGAAAGAAAAAGTAACTAGTGAGAAAAAAGTTGTTCAAGCTGAGCCGGAAAGAGAACAAAAAAAGACAACAAAAAAACATAAAAAGGAAAGGATACATAAAGAAGAGATAAAACCTAGTGGAGCTAAAACTCTAAAGACAGAAGTTGTACATAAAGAGGAAAAAAAGCAAGATTCAGAAGAAAAGGAAACTGTGAAAAAGTCATCTTCTGTTTTCAAAAGAATTGGTAAATGGACAGATAAAACTGGACGTAAAAAAGATAAAAACAGTGATAATTGGGTTGATAATATATCAACCCAAGAAGTGGACCGAAGTAAAAAAGATCTTTAGCAATTTGCTAAAGATTACTTTTCTACTCTTACTATAATATTCTTGCGGTTTCTTTGCATGATTATCAATGCGCCAAGTAGTATGCTTGCTGCTAATATTACCCAGTTCTCATTGGGTTGTTGGTTAGGTACTTCAACAGCGTTAATTGCGTAGTCAATGTCAAAGCCTCGCTTTTCTGCATCGCTATGGAAACCAACATCGCTAACTACTACTTTATTGTCATTATAACTTAAAGTTAGACCATATTTTTCCAGGCGTTCCTTGCCGGTTGCCCCTTCTAAAACAGGTACACGAGCGATAAAGTATTTGGAATCACCTAAAACATTCACCCCTGCAACCTCAAGCTTTACTATTTTTCCTACTTGGGCATTCTGCATAATAGTCTCAATATCCTTTATATCGCCGTTGCTATATGGCGGAGTATATAAATCAACGAAGAATGTTGGACGTAGCATTGCAAATACTACTACCAGCATGATTATGATATCGCCAATCTTGTTGCGAGTGATAAAGAAGCCTTGAGTAGCTGCAGCAAAGAGTAAAGTTGCGATTGTGCCCTTTAAAAATACGTAAAGGCCGTGCCATATGCTTTCAATGCCAATTAGTAATAATTCAGGATTATATACAAAGATAAAAGGCAAGATAGCAGTACGCATTGTATAAATAGTCCCCTGCCAGCCTGTTTTTATAGGGTCACCGCCTGATATGGCAGCAGCTGCAAATGATGCGAGGCCAACAGGCGGGGTAACATCTGCCATAATACCAAAGTAAAATACAAATAAATGTATAGCTACCAGTGGTATATCCATACCTACTTTTAAACCTAATTCCCTAACAACGGGAGCCATCAGGCTTGCAACTACAATATAGGTTGCAGTAGTTGGCAGTCCTGTACCTAAAATTAGAGAAATTATGGCGGTAAATAATAAGATAAGTATAAAAGAGCCACCAGATATTGTTTCTACCAGTTCTGTCATTACCTGACCTATGCCAGTTAATGTAATTGCACCTACTATTATACCTGCTGCTGCAGTTGCAACTGATACACCAAGCATATTGCGGGCACCGGTTATTAAGCCGTTTAATAAATCTGTACAGCCTGAAAATATATCTGATTTTAAATTAGATAATTTTTTGGTTCTGAATAATTCAATAAGTGGTTTTTGGGTAAGCAGCACGAACATCATAAAGTAAATTGCCCATGAAACTGATGCAGCAGGAGATAGTTTCTCAATCATTAAGCACCAAATCAATATTACCAGTGCAAGGATGTAGTGAGTACCACTTTGGAAAGTTTCATAAGTTTTAGGAAGCTCTAATATTTCTTCGTTAGGATCGTCATCTTCAAGTGGTGGTGATTTTGCTGAGTATTTTAGTAATAGTATATAGCTTATAGCTACAACTGCTACGAGGACATAACCAGAGGATTCTCCGTAAAAATTTTTTACCCAGCTGACACCGTAATAAATTACGCCTGCTAAAATAAGCATACTACTTATCGTAATACCAGCATGTAATAAGCCGGTTAAAACAGGCTTGTGCGGTTTTGGAATTATCCGCATATTAGCTTTTACGGCCTCTAAATGGACTATATAAAGCAGTGCCATGTAAGATAATATAGCTGGGAGAAAAGCGGCCTTAACTACTTCAACATAACTAATGCCAATATATTCGGCGATAAGAAAAGCGGCAGTTCCCATAACTGGTGGCATTAACTGGCCATCAACACCAGAGGCAACTTCAATTGCGGCTGCTTTCTCACGGCTATAACCAACTCTACGCATTAAGGGAATAGTGAAGGTCCCGGTGGTTACTACATTGGCTATTGAAGAGCTTGCTATTGTGCCTGTAAGGGCAGAAGATAATACGGCAGCTTTAGCAGGGCCGCCGCGCATATGGCCAAGCAGTGAGAATGCGAGTTTTATGAAATAATTTCCTGCGCCGGCTTTCTCCAGCAATGCACCGAACAATACAAATAGGAATACAAATTCTGCAGATACTCCTAATGATATGCCAAATACACCCTCCGTACTTAGCCACTGGTTTGAAGACATAGTTTTTAGCGAATGTTCTTTTGTGGCTATTATATCTGGTATGTACCAGGCGTTACCGACATAAGAATAAAATAGAAATACTACGGAAATAATCACTAAAGCCTTACCAAGGGCGCGGCGGGTAGCTTCCAGTAGCATCACCACGCCTAATATTGATATTACAATATCAAATGTATTAGGGATGCCTGTGCGTTTTGCTATTTCGCTGCTGAAAAAATACAGCGACATACAGCAAGATGCACCTACAATAGCAAATAACCAGTCATTTATTGGTATGCGGTTGCGAGGGCTGTTGGTACCGGCTGGATATGTCAGGAACACCAGCAGCATTGCGAATGCCAAATGGATATATCTTGCGCTGTTAACGCCAATTATTGGTATGCCCAATGTTTCTTTGAATATTTCATAATACGGCAATGGTGAAGCTATCCAAAGCTGGAACAATGACCAGACAAGTGCAATTGTTGCCATAAGGAAGCTTGGAAAGCCCATAGGCTTTCTTGTACCACGTTCACTTACTACTACAAGGTCAGCAAGGCCCTCATCAGATATATTGTTGCTATTTACAATATTTTCTTTCGCCATATTTCCACCCGTAAACTTAATCGGAAAAAGTTTTACAGAAAAAAGCTCAGAATGAAAAGTATAATTTTTTAGTAATTAAGGTTTGTGTGTTATAAATCTAACATTGTGACCATGAGTTGTAACCCCATGCCTGCCATTACTGCCCCGCCATAGCGCAAAAATAGGGGGCCTTTCTTGAAAGTTTTTGCGAACTTTCCAACTACAATACCCAAAATACTTACAGCAATGGCGCCAATTACATAGCCAACTATGTAAGGAAATCTGCTTACGACAAGGGGTGTTTCTGTGGCATGGGAGTAACCGTGGAATAGCCCGAATAATGCAATGATAGCTATGATAAGGACTTCTGGTAAGTGCTTGCTTAAGGTAACTGTTAAGCCAAGACAAAATACTGAAAGCGAAAGAATATAGCCAGAAAATGGCAGGTAAATTCTTATCATACTGATAATGCTGCCAATTAGCATTGCTGCAATAAATATCGCCGGGATTTTCCATAAGGGTCTTCCGCCTATCTGTGTGCTTATGATGCCTGTACACAGGATGGCAAGGAAATAATCAAGGTGCAATATTGGATTGCTGATTCCAGAAATAAACCCCTCGCTAATGTTTCCGGCATTAGCAGTAAATGGCAAAAGTACTATAGAAGCAAAAGCTGATAATAATTGGTGTTTTTTCATGACCGCACTAGCTCTTCTGTGATAAGTGCATTTGAGGTATTAGTATATTCCTCACGGTAACAGCCCGTAAGTGCAGTAAAAATAACAAGGATAATTAATATTTTTTGCATAAATTTCCTATTTCTGGCATCTGTTGCAATAAAAGGTCGAACGTCCTGATTGTTTTATACGGTTTATGGGATTTTGGCAGGTTACGCAAGGCTCGTTCTGGCGGCCATAAACCGTGAAATTATGCTGGAAATAACCTGAATCGCCAGAGGCTTGTACGTAATCACGAAGTGTGGAGCCGCCTGCTATTATTGCCGCATTCAGCACTTCTTTGATATTGGCGACCAGTGTTTTGCATTTTGCTAAACTTACCTCTGAAGCTTTTTTAGTTGGTGATATGCCACTTTTAAACAGGGCTTCGCAAGCATAGATATTGCCAACACCAACTACGAGTGATGCATCCATTATTGCCAGTTTCACCGGAGTGGATTTTTTATGCAGCAATTGGTGCAATACTTCACCCGTAAACTCATTTTCTAATGGCTCAACTCCCAGGCTAGCTATTAGCTTGTGCTGGTTAATGGTTTTGGTATCTGAGAAGGTTATCAACCCAAAACGACGTGGGTCGTTAAACACAACTTCCTTACCGTTATCGAACTGGAAAACCGCATGGTCATGCAGCTCGCGTCGGTTTTGGAAGGCATCATGCACTACCATTTTTCCGCTCATGCCTAAATGGGCGATGATTATTGATGAGTCATCAAGGGTTATCAGGATATATTTTGCGCGACGATGGATGCTTTTTATGGTTTTATTTTTAAGTTGCCCAGAAAAATTATCTGGGAAGGGAATGCGCAAATTTGGCCGCAAGTTTTCGGCGCGGATGATTTTCGTGTCTAAAATATTTTGCGCTAAACCGCGGCATACTGTTTCTACTTCGGGTAATTCGGGCATATATTGGTCGCTAGTTACTGGTTGCTAGTTGCTGGCTAGTATAGTATTTATACCAATAACTAGCAACCAGTAACCAGCAACTATATTTATGTCAGAAAAAACACATTTCGGTTTTAAAGAAGTAGATAAAGAGGAAAAGGAATCCCTGGTCAAGGGGGTGTTTTCTAGTGTTGCTTCTAAATATGACATCATGAACGATGTAATGAGCTTTGGTGTGCATCGGATTTGGAAAGATAAATTCATCAGTATGCTTGCCCCAAAAGATGGCAGTAGACTCTTGGATGTTGCAGGTGGTACTGGGGATATAGCATTTCGTTTTCTAAAATCATGCAAGGGTGGGGGAGTCACTGTTTGTGATATCAACCCTAATATGCTGGAAGAAGGGCGCAAAAATGCCATTGATAAAAACAGATTAAATGGTCTCGAATGGCTATGCGGTAATGCTGAAAAACTGCCATTGCCTAATTCTTCTTATGATTATTATACTATCGCGTTTGGTATCCGTAATGTGACTGATATTCCCGCAGCTCTGAAAGAGGCGCATAGAGTATTAAAACCGGGTGGGCGTTTTATGTGCCTGGAGTTTTCTAAAGTGGAAAATTCGCTAATGGCAAACTTGTATGATTTTTATTCGTTTAAGGTGATACCGCAAATGGGTAAATTGGTGGCTAATGATAGTGAGTCATACCAATATCTGGTCGAAAGTATCCGCAAATTTCC
>JAJONM010000111.1 GCA_021323415.1 Rickettsiaceae bacterium | reverse complement strand
TCTTTTGATTTGTTAAATACATCATCAATAACTCTTTGTGCTTCATTTTTTAGTTTAGTGCTGCCGGAGGCAAAATAAATAACGTCTTTATAAACAACCGGTCCTGATGCTGGTGCATCTAGTTTTTCTACAGTAACGGCTACTAAACCATTAGGGGTCAGCTGATTTTCCAGTTCTGCCAATTCCATAAGGAAATCCATGCGGCAAGAATTGGCATCCTTATCCATTTTTCTATTTTCCGACTGCTGTTTTAGCCAGCAATCATAAAGAGATTGCACTTTAGCAGTTTTCTGTGGGTATTCTTTTTTTGCATCATGACTGATGACCGAACTTAAGCGCTCATATGCCCATTTTAAGGTGCTGCTTTCTTTAGCAGGTAGTTTCCATTTTACCGGATCCTCCGGCAATACTGTTTCGTCATTATAGGCTTTTATAGATTTGTCTCCAAAAAATCTTGATTCTGACCAATGGCTTAGTTTTGCTTCCGACTCTGCTAAGTCTCGATAGTTACTAGCCAGTGCCTGATTGAAACCTTTTGAAGGATCAATATGTAACTTTTTTAACTTATCAACATTAGTGCATCCAACTGTAAGTGATGCCATTAACAGAATAACGGATAGCTTTTTCATAAGGAAAATCCATTTAATTAAGTGGGAAATAATATAGAGGAAACTAATCCTAAATAAAAGCAATAATTAGTTAATCTTTATAGCTTTTTTGCAACTATAGTATTCGTTACAATAATTATTTCTCCGTCATTGCGAGAAGTGAGTGCGAGTGAAGCGATCCGAACGACGAAGCAATCCCAGGAAACGCTTGCAAAGGGCTGAACACACAACTTATAGTATTATTAATCATCGTCATCGCTAACTTTGCCGCGCAAATCAATTGTAAGGTGTGCTCCTCCGATTTCTTTCTTTTTCTTATCGGCGCGTTCTTTGCTTTGGATGTCTTGAATAGATAAAATAATCTTTTTGCGATCCTCGTCTTCTTGCAGCTTTTTCTCTTTTCTTGCCTGGCTTTGACGTTGCTGCTCTTGTGCCAATTCAATCTGCCTATTCTTCATCATCATTACTTCTTGTTCTTTTTCAATGCTTCTCGCCTGAGCTTGCTTCTTGCGTTCTGCTTCTTGTTCTTCTAGCCGTGCTTTAGCCTCAGAAAAAGTTTTAATTTGCCTTTCTTTGCGTTCTTCAACTTCCTTATCATGTTGTGACTGTAAACTACTTTGTACTTTAGCTATCTCTTCTTCTATTTGTTGTTTGCGTTTTTTGCGCTCTTCAACTGCTTCATCGTGTTCCTTCTGGCGAACAACCTGAATTTTTGAAACATTTTCAGATTTTTCTTCTTTGCGTTTTTGCCTTTCTTCTTTTTCGGCCTCAAAGATTTTTTGACGTTCAGCTTGTAATTCTTCAAGCTGTTTTTCCATCCGCTTTTTGTCAGATTTTCTATCGAGGCGACGCTTTTTTTCAGCTGCGTTTAGTTCGTTTTCTTCTTCCTCTTCTTCAAAGTCTGCAAGCTCAAAATATTCATCAATACGCTCCTTGAAGTAGTCTAGAGTTATTTCTCTTGCTTCAATTGCGTTCCCTCCGGTATCTAGCATTGCCTGTCGCACAGTGCTGATATTTTTTATGGAGTCAGTTAGATCGGCAAGGGCATGGGGTATTTTGTAGAATAGCTGGGCGATTTTTAGTTCGAATGAATCATCATCAAGGCTGTAATCGATGAGTATACAAAAGAATTCCCCAGCCTCACGTGCTGGCAGTTTTGTAGCCACTTCCTTATCCATTAACCGTAAGAAGGTCAATAAATCATTTCTCTGTTCTAAAGAGAAAGTCATCAATACCCCATAAAATCAACATTTGATAGGGATATTGTATCAAAAAAGCGTTAAGAAATGGTTAACTAGCTAGTCTCTGAAATTGATGAATTGCAGCGGCAATGCTACGTTTAAGCCCTTTAGCATGGTTATGGCCTCTTGCAAATCGTCACGTTTTTTACCATCAATGCGTACTTCTTCTCCGCGGATGGAGGCTTGCACCTTCATTTTGCTGGCTTTTACCTCTTTTGTAATCATTTTGGCGGTGTCTGAGTCAATCCCTTGTTTTACCTTGATTTTTTGGCGTAAGCAGTTGCCGGAAGCCATCTCTGATTTTTCAAATTCGAGGGATTTTGCGTCGATTTTACGACGGGTAAAATGGGTTTTTAGCATGTCCTGGATTTGTTCTAATTTGTAGTTATCGTCAGCAACTACAGTAATCTCATGCTCATCGCGCTTTATGGTACATTTGCTACCTTTAAAGTCATATCTTTGCTCAACTTCACGGACCACTGAGTTTACGGCATTATCAACCTCTTGCAGGTCTACTTTGGAAACCACATCAAAACTTGGCATACTTATCTCCTGTTCCGTTTTATTTTTGGTAGTACGAATAGCTCTTTGCCGAGTTGTTTGTCGTACACTATTGTTTCGAAGTTAACAGTTGTGGTTTTACCTATAGAATCTACAATAACCATTTGTTTTAGTTCTGGTTTTGCTTGATCAAATATAAGTGTTAGCTCGCCTTCGCCAGCTTTTTGTTTTTGCTTTATTGTAATGCTTATGTTGTTATTGCTGCGAGCAACTTTTAAAACATCAATATCTTTATCGGAAAAACTTATTACTTCACGTGTTAAGAATCCAGATAAACTATCTTCCAAACCAACATGGCTTACTTGATCCAGCTCCGAATCGTAATAAGTAAGTAGCGAACCTTTGGCGATAATCAAAACCGGAGTAGGGGGATTGTACTCCCAGCGCAACTTACCTGGGCGTGATAAATAAAAAGTGCCATCTGATTTCGCGCCGCTAGCATCAACCTGAGTAAATGGTGATACAAAAGTTTTTATATTATTCAGGTATTGCTCAACCCTGGCTATATCCGCTTTATTGGAAGAGATAGTTTGCCCCTCAGCGAATGCAAAATTTGCGATTAACAATGATAACGCCAGTATAATGCTGTATATTTTTTTGCTCATGAAAGTATATATATAGCATTTAATATATAGAATCAAGGTTGTGGAAAAGACAGTAGTGACTCATTTTGAAATTTTCTCTCCTGTTTTGATGACGATAACAACATTATTTAACATTGCCGAAACGCATGCCATGCAAATATTGTTGTTTTTCAGGTTATCTAAAGCATTTAAAGTGGGTTGCATCTTAAAAAGCGCTTTTAATTTGTCCATTTTATCTTTCACGTAAAGTTTCATGTAAAGTTGCGCTGGAGTCACGCCTTGCATATTTCCTCTTCAGTATTTGTCAAGTTTTTTAAGAGCTTTCATTAGATAGATTTTGATGCACCTTAAAGAGAAAGTTATTCTTTATGTAACTATCTTTAAACCGCCTCAACATACCTATCAATAACCTTCTTACTTCCAGCTTTTTCAAAGGCAATATCAAGCTGGTCGCCGCTGATTGCGGTAACCTTGCCGTAGCCGAATTTGGTATGGAAAATGCGCTGACCAATAGCAAACCCTTCCGGGCTTTTATTTTCGCGCGAAATTGCTTGGCTAGGAGTGGCAGGTTTTTGGTTGCTCGTGTAATTATTGATATAACTATTGATATTAAAACCATTGCCAAGAAAGACTTTCTCAATATTTTCTTTAGGCAATTCATCAATAAACCGGGAAGGGAAGTTGGTTTGATACTGGCCATAAACACGGCGATTAGCAGCTGATAATATATATAATTTTTTCCGCGCCCTTGTGATTCCTACATATGCCAGCCTGCGCTCTTCCTCAAGTCCTGAGTGCGCTTTTTCATCAATTGCACGCTGATGCGGGAATGTGCCTTCCTCCCAGCCGGGCAGGAAAACAGTATCGAATTCCAATCCTTTAGCTGAATGCAGTGTCATAATACTAACCATGCTATCCTGGTCCGTAGTTTCAATATCGCTAACCAGGCTTACGCGCTCTAAAAATTCACCGACATTCTCAAATTCTTCCAACCCGTATAGTAACTCTTTTATGTTATCAACACGCCCTTGCGCTTCCAAATCCTTATCCTGTTTCCACATGTTA
>JAJONM010000110.1 GCA_021323415.1 Rickettsiaceae bacterium | reverse complement strand
ACGTTGCGGTGCATTTTGGATTGTCAGGTGTTCTATTTCTCTCTCCTGACACTTGCGATGCTTTGACATTGCAGCAAACATGTTTGCAATAAAGGTTTTATCCCTTTCAAGATTTTCCTTTAAAACTGAGGTAGGGATTAACACCAGAACCGTGTCTTCTACAACTTCCGCACTGCTTGTATATAAACCATTATCAAAAATAGCTGTTTCACCAAATACATGATTGCAGGTCAGTATATCAATTATAGCTTCCGTACCATCAAGCGTTTCGTTAAATAGTTTAATCCAACCTTTTTTAATAAAATAAAAAAACTCGGCTTGATCGTTCTCTATGTATAATATCTTACCTTTAGAAAATGACTTTACTACAGCCTTTGTTACAAAAGCATTTAATATTTCTTCTTTTATGCCTGCAAAAAGATCGTGACCTTTAAGACAGTTTATAACTTCCGGTGATGTCATATTAACCCTTATAATATAAATCTTACTATATGGGTATTTAGAACCTAATCAAGGCTTACAGCTTATCTGTTTAAGTGTCTTTGCTTGTCTATTTTATCTGCATGTCTGAATGCAACTATAAAAACAGTTACTAAAACTGAATATGTAACAACAAGTGCTCCAATTAGTACAACATCCATGTTAACCTCATATGTTTAATATCATATGCGTATGTTAACAATTGCAGTTCTTCTTAGTCTTGACTTTTATCAAGCCAACTATTTTTGTAATAGTTTTATTTTAGTTTGAGAAATAATTACAGTTAACAAGTTTAACACCTTTCCGTGACAAAGATTAGAGGTTTTTACCCCTAATAGTAGAAATAGACCAAAATAACACCATCTAAAGCACCCTTTACTGACTTACTCACACTTTTTCTTACATATATTATCTAAATAACAAAATTAATTGTTTACATTTTTTTCATTGAGTTCTATTAGGGTCTTTTTGGTTTTTAACCTCTAATATTTTGGTTGTGCTTATGACTAATTTATTTGGTATAACAGACGTCAATTCTGTCGTTCGGGACTGTAAACCTTACAAGCCGACGCTTGTTTTTAAGCCGCAAGCCATGGAGAAGGCCGTACGCTGTTTTATCGATGGTTTTAAAGGTAAGGTTCTTTACGCCGTAAAGACCAACCCTGCACCACATGCGCTTCAATGCCTGTATGAAAACGGCATCCGTAATTTTGATGTAGCATCACTTGGTGAAGTAGAACTGGTGTATAACCTGCTGCCAGGCGCAAAACTGCATTTCATGCACACGGTAAAATCCAGACATGCAATCCGTGAGGCATATCATACATATGGCGTACGTGACTTTTCACTCGATAGTGAGCACGAATTACAAAAAATCATGGAAGAAACTGGTTACGCGAAAGATTTGAACCTTTTCGTAAGATTGGCTATTTCTAACGAATATGCCGAGCTTAGCCTTTCAGGCAAATTTGGCGTTAGCATGATTGACGCTAAAAACCTCATTATAAAAACAAGGCAATATGCTAATAAATTAGGCATATGTTTCCACGTGGGTTCGCAGTGCATGCATCCGGATGCATACCGCATAGCTATGCGCGTTATGAATAAAGTTGTGACTGAGTCACGCGCTACTATTGATATGTTGGATGTCGGGGGAGGATTCCCATCGATTTATCCTGGCATGAAGCCACTAGCAATGCAGCTATTTTTCGATGCTATCCATGAAGAATTCGAAGATATAAAACAAGGCAGAGATATAGAATTGTTATGTGAGCCAGGACGCGCGTTAGTTGCTGAAAGCGGTTCAGTTATTGTACGTGTGGAGCTTCGCAAAGGTGATCATCTATATATCAATGATGGCACTTACGGCAGTTTGTTCGATGCAGGCACTCCAAATTTCGTATTCCCAGTAAAACTTATCCGTCCTGATGGCAATGTGTCTGAAAACACCAGCCCATTTAGCTTGTTTGGACCAACATGTGATTCGCTTGATTACATGAAGGGACCATTCCATCTGCCTGAAGATATTGAGGAAGGTGATTACATAGAAATCGGCCAGCTTGGTGCTTATGGCGGAACTATGTCAACGCGCTTTAACGGCTTCGACCATAACGAGCAGATATACCGGGTGAGCGATGAACCTTTAATGACTATGTATGGGGATGAATTTTCCGATACAGAGCCAACTAAGATGGTTGCCGCGTAATGTCGTCGGCGGACAGGGAGTACATATCCAGTATAGACAAAGAACTGAAATCAATCGTCAGTAACTTTGCTATACTTGGGCCACTTAGCTGGCCAAAGGATGTACAACAACAATTCCTTGAAGGCCGTGCCAGAGGCGAGTTCGTATTCCCTGATAAAATTGAGTATAACAAGGTTGATGTCAGCCCGGTATTAGATGCGCTTAATACGCTTAATAAAAAAATCGGCACTAATGACCACCCTGCCCTGATTTTTTTAAAGCGCAATATCGAAAGCTATATCCTTGGCTATAATATTTTAAAAGGCGTTGGTACAGAAGATGTAAACCACTTTTCACGCGAATTATATGGCCACCCGCATGACGTACTACCAATTTACGAAAAATATACTATTGATGTGGCGCGTTATTTTCTTGATATCGCTGAGTCATATAACATCAGTAACACAGAAGAAACGCTGGTTTATTCTGCTGAAGAGCTTCGTGACATTGTGCAATCACGTGTTGCTGAAATTATTGATAAGGATAAGATTAACATTACTATCGATAGCTCGTTGGTAGCCAGGGCAAGCGCTGGCCCTGATTATGTAAAGATCCGAGCCGGCACAAGGTTTTCTGAAGGCGATGTCGACCAGCTGCTGCATCACGAAGTTTTTACGCATACACTTACTTACATTAATGGAGCAAACCAGCCAGTTCTACGTTGTTTAGGTTATGCAGCTCCACGAACAACTGGCACACAGGAAGGGCTTGCAACTTTTTCAGAGTATATAAACGGTTCGTTTGACCTTACACGGCTTAAGCGTATTGCTCTGAGGATTTTGGCACTGGATGCCGCCATAAACGGTGCTGACCTGGTAGACTTATTTAACTTCTTCAAACGCCATGGACAAAATGATGAAGAAAGTTATTTATCCTCTATGCGCATATTACGCGGTGGCCACCCAAAAGGCGGTGTGATATTCTTTAAAGATAACGTTTATTTAAGCGGGTTAATTGAAGTAGAAAGTTTTTTAAAAACTGCAATGCACGAAAGCCGCTTGCATGATATGACAATATTATTCACTGGTAAACTAACTACTGAAGATATAAAAATTTTGCGTCCGTTGGCAGAAGATGGGTTAGTAGAGATCCCAAAATATTTACCAAAATGGATACAACACCCACAAAAACTAGCGGCAACGCTGGCATTTAATGATTTAACCGGTAGGTTCCGTTTGGGAGCAGGGAAAAAGAATTAACTCCCTGCTTGCGGGGAGTCAAAATTTGACGACCATAGGGAACGAAAAATTTTGGTGGATGTAAGCAATTATCCCCCACCGGATATTTGCAAAGAGGCAAATATCCGACTCCCCTCGAGGGGGAGTTATAAGTTGCAAATTTTTTTAACGAAGGAGATACTATGACTACCAATATCAAATACATGGACGAAAAAGATGGTTTCCTGGCACTTACGCCACTCCGTGTAAATGCTCCGTATGAGCATGTAACTTATGAAAACGCAAAAGTGGTTGTGATACCGTTTGGTCTGGAGCAAAGCGTAAGCTACGGCCTTGGTACGCATCGCGGCCCACAGGCAATGATTAAAGCATCATCTGAGGTTGAGCTGTTTGATGAGACGCTATGGTGCGAGCCGTTTCGTTATATTAAAGCGATCACTATGGTTGAGCCTGAGATTGTGCAGCCACTGGAAAAGGCTGTTGACCAGTTGGAAGGCCTTGTGCGTCACGTTTTAGCAGAAGGTAAATTCCCGATGACTTTCGGCGGCGAGCATTCTATCACTGCCGGAACTATCCGCCCGTTTGCAGAAAAATACCCTGACCTGCACATGCTGCATTTTGATGCGCATGCTGATTTACGCGATGGTTATGAAGGCGAGCATTATTCGCA
>JAJONM010000109.1 GCA_021323415.1 Rickettsiaceae bacterium | reverse complement strand
TTCCTACATTATGTCGCACCAACTGTATGGGCCTACAAACCAAAACGTGCAGAAAAATTCGCCCGTTTGTTCGACCATTTGCTCGCTATACTGCCATTTGAGCCGCCATATTTTAAAAAAGTTGGCCTGCCATGCACTTACATTGGCCACCCAATTACAGAAAACATCCTACAACCTGACGAATCTGCATTCCGCCAAAAATACAATATCAGCCCAAGCGACACCCTCATATGCCTGATGCCCGGAAGCCGTATCGGCGAGGTTCTGCGCCTGTTACCTACATTCCTCGAAGCTACAAAACTACTTGCCTACGCCCCCAGTTTAAAACTGGTAATCCCAACTATCTCAGCCACCGCCCCGCTAGTTGGCAAAATTGTAGGACTATCCGGCACAAATGCCATAATCCTGCAGGATGATAGTGAGAAACACAGTGCTTATAAAGCATCAAACGCAGCAATTGTAAAATCAGGCACAGGAACGCTGGAAGTCTCAATAGCAGGCTGCCCAATAGTTGTAGCCTATAAGATTAACCCAATTTCTTATGCCATGATAAAAATGATGGTAAAGATAAAATATGCTAACTTGATAAATATCATATTGAATAAAGAGCTGATCCCTGAGCTAATTCAAGGCGATTGCACGCCTTACCTTATCGCCCAGCAATTAGATTCTTTGCTCGCTTCCCCAGCAAAACGTGAACAGCAAATAAGCGAAAGCAGGGTAGTACTAGAGCAACTAGGCTTAGGACAAAGCACCACACCAAGTGACAAGGCTGCAGAAACTGTGCTTGCGCTTATGAGAAAATGAAATATAGTTTTGGTTAAGGTGCGTCTAGGGTAGTCCCCTTTCCCGTGGGAAGAGGGTTAGGGTGAGGGGGCGTAGGTAGAATCAAGAACTTTAGAACTAAGAATTTAAGAAATTTTCTTTCCTAAATCTTAATTCCTACTTTCTTAGTTCTTTCTTCGCCCCCTCACCCCGTCCCTCTCCCCACGGGAGAGGGGGCAATACCGCAACCACTTAAGCTATAAATTCTTTTACAGGAACCAACAATGACCCTACTCGTCCTCGAATTACTCGTAATGCTAATAATAATCCTGGCCGCAGCCGAAATATTCACCAACGCGCTTGAGCATTTAGGCGAAAGGCTGGGTATATCCGAAGGCGTAACCGGCTCGCTTTTTGCAGCAGTCGGCACAGCGCTGCCAGAGGCATTAGTTCCTATTATCGCTATTTTCGGCGGTACAGGAAATAGCCACGTTAATGAGGAAATCGGCGTAGGGGCGATACTTGGTGCGCCGCTCATGCTCTCTACCCTGGCGGTTTTCCTTATGGCAGTATCTGTTGTAAAAAAGAGGGGGTGGAATGCCCATATACACCCTGAAAAAACAGGCTTTGTGCGCGATCTTAACTTCTTTATCGTTGCCTTTACTTTTTCTGCAATCGCAATGTTTGTGCCACATGGAGAAACACACTTACGCCTGGTAATCAGCTCAATAATGGTGCTGATGTATTTTGCTTATATTTTCCTTACTTTCGCATCGTCAAAAAACCTGGTCGAAGCAGGACACGCAACAGAGGCAGATAAACCTATGTTCTTTACGAAACTAGGCCTAAAGAAGAACCAGACCACTATTTACATCCAGATAATCTCCGGCCTGATACTGCTAATTATAGGAGCAAAAGGCTTCATTCATGGTATTGAAGGAGTATCTCAAATTATAAATATTTCGCCGTTAGTGCTATCATTGCTACTTATCCCTATCGCTACCGAGCTGCCGGAAAAGATCAACAGCATCCTGTGGGTAAGGCGCGGTAAGGATACGCTGGCCGTTGGCAACATAACCGGCGCAATGGTATTCCAGGGGACATTGCTCCCTGCCCTTGGTATAATGCTAACCCCATGGCTACCTACAAAAGATGTATTACCATGCGTAATTGTCACCATTTTAGCCGCAATATGGCTGCGTATCAGCATAACCAATAAAGGCCTTTCAATAAAAGCGCTGATGGTTTGCGGTGCGTTATACGCAATTTATTTGTGGGTTTCGTTGGTGAAGTAGTAATTAGCCTGCTAAGCTTTGTGCAAGACGGGGTTTCCTAACCCCGTCTTCACATTCATTTCCTCTTAAATTACATGAATATTAGGAGTGGGTTACAAACCCATGCCTTTTAGGGTTTTATATCGTCTTACCGTAATACCACCTAGTTGTACTCGATCTACCAGCGAATATATCACCACAATAATGACACATTAATCTTGACATTTGACTATTTCTAGCTACAATAACGACACTTTTAAACGACTACTTGGATCAACATATGAAAATTAAGAAATATATAAAAATAAGAAATGACTCAGAAATTTCTATTATAAAAAAGGTTACTTTAGTACAAAAAGAAACCCATCCAGAAATAACAATTTCTTTAAAAACAGGCGGAACAATAAAACTAGAACGCGAACAAGTACCGCATTTTATCTTTTTAGCCCTAAAAGAAGATGTAATAGATAAAGAGCTGGCAGAAACACTAATAATGAAATTACAAAAAGGGATGCCTTATATCCAAGATAAATCTCCGACACCTCAAAAAGCATTAAACAAGATTTATAGTGAGCTATATAAAACAATAGAGGCAGAAAAAAAATCTGCCGAGTCCTCTGGCAAAAAATTATTAGTCCTAATCGGAGAAGATCATATAGATCGTAGGTCGCTTATTGCCGAAGCAATGGCAATTAACATATGTAAAGATGTAGGAGTTAATGATTTTATTACTGAAACAACCCCTAATTTACTGAAATCAATACTAAAAGATCACGCAGACCAAATAACTTCGCCTAATTACTCATTTGCTCTTAAAGTGGCACAAACACGAGGGATAAATTTACATAGCGGAGATCCAAAACAATTCTCTATGAACCCAGGGAAGCGAGAAAAGGCTATAAATACTAGCATTACTACTTTAGATAAAAACAGTATAATGATAGTAGGAGTTTGTCACTTAAAACATATTTTAGAGTCAAAAGATATTAAAGAGAAATACAATGTTGTCGCAATTGATGCTTCCTTTATTGATAAAGCAAAAAAGGAACACCAACTGTATAAGTTTAAAAATTTCTCCTTAAAAGAAGAGCTTGATTATGCAACATCATCGAAAAAAATTATCCACTTAGAAATACCAAATAATCCATATGTAATGACTACAGCTGAAATGATCCAGGCTACAATTATTTCAAGGGAAAATGTAACACAACATCACACTGATAAAGAAGCGCTTAAGATTATGTGTAGTAATATCTCCAAGCAACCAAAGCAACTGTCTTATATTATTTTCCCATCTTATGTGTTTTCTCGTACAATCGAATCAAGCAAGGATAACACCCTAAGCAATGATGAAGAGTCCTCCAGATCATCTATATCACGATCCAGTTCTAGCTCTAGTATCGAATGGACTCAAAGCTTGGCTATAGCCCTAAAAAAAGCGTTAAATAAAACTGATAACCATACTGAAGAACTCCCTGATAAATGGTCAGATCGTGCACATAGTGTATCTAGCTCTGGTTCAGGCCGCTCACGCGGCTCTAGTTCCAGCTCTAGTTCCGCACACTCATGCTAACCTCCTTCTCCCTGCTAGGGGAGAAGGAACTATAGCTCCTATCGACTACACAATTTCACCCCACCTTCACCTGCCCATCATACCCAAACAGATAAAGCAGCGTCCGCAGCGCCTTCCCACGCGGGCTAGCTAAATCCGGGTCATTAGCAATTATCGACCTCGCATCATCATTGGCAGCTTTAAGCAAATCAAAATGATGGTAGAAATCCGCCACCTTAAACTCCGGCATACCAGATTGCCTAGTCCCCAATAAATCCCCGCCGCCACGCAGACGCAAATCCTCTTCCGCAAGGTAAAACCCATCATTGCTTTCACGCATGATTTTTAGCCGCTCTGCCGCCACAAAATACAGGTCGATTGCTTGTCATTCCTGCCCACCCTGCCCCGCAATTGATGTAACTGCGAAAGACCAAAACGCTCAGCATGTTCAATGATAATCACTGTAGCATCCGGCACATCCACTCCCACCTCAACTACTGTGGTTGCCACCAATATATCAATATCGC
Source organism: Rickettsiaceae bacterium (assembly GCA_021323415.1). Lineage (GTDB taxonomy): Bacteria > Pseudomonadota > Alphaproteobacteria > Rickettsiales > UBA6187 > JAJONM01. The sequence continues at coordinate 5,383 of JAJONM010000109.1, read as the reverse complement.
CATCGCGGAAATCAAGCATCACCTTTTCGCGCTCTTCGCCTTTAATACGGCCATGCACCAACCCAACACGCCCTTTAAATATCTTGTTTAAGTCAGCAAAACGCTCCTCTGCCGCAGCTAAATCTGTTTTTTCCGATTCATCAATCAGCGGGCAAATCCAGTAGATTTTCTCACCCTTATCAATCACCCGCCACAGTCCTTCCACAATATGGTTAATACGCGAAGCCGGCACTATGCGTGTATCGATTTCCTTCCTGCCCGCAGGCTTATCAGTCAGGCGCGAACACTCCATATCACCATACATAGTAAGCGTAAGCGTGCGCGGAATCGGCGTTGCAGTCATGAGCAGCACATCCACAGCCGCACCTTTTTTAGCCAAAGCCGCCCGCTGCTCCACACCAAAGCGGTGCTGCTCATCAATGATCGCCAGTCCCAGATCAGCAAATTCCACCGCCTCCTGAAACAATGACTGCGTACCCACCACGATACTAACCTCACCGCTCTTCAGCTCAGCCAGTATCCGCTCACGCTCTTTCCCTTTGGTTTTACCAAGCAACAGTTCTACCTTACACGGCATCCCCTCAGTAACCCTGCTTATCCAGTTATAATGCTGGCTTGCGAGGATTTCCGTCGGCGCCATCACCGCCACCTGCTTTCCGGCCTCCACAGCATTTAGCGCCGCAAACAGCGCGACCACAGTCTTGCCTGCCCCAACATCCCCTTGGAGTAACCGCATCATACGGGTACTATCCCTCTGATCTGCCAGAATCTCAGCGATCACCTCCTCCTGCCCGCCAGTCAGCTTAAATGGCAATTTTTCCCTCAAGCGGTTGCACAAGCGTCCATCGCCTTTAATTACAACCCCACCAGCTTTATTAATATTCTTCCGCACCAGCAGCAGTGCCAACTGGTTAGCCAGCAATTCATCATAAGCAAGCCGCGTATTATGGCGGCTTTGCTTATCAATATCCTCCGGATTTTGCGGGCTATGCGCCTTAAACAAACTGGCCTTCCAGTTATCCCAGCCTTGTGCCTGTATCAGCTTTGGCTCCAGCCATTCAGGCAGTTCAGGCACGCGGGCTAGTGCATCCTTCAGGATTTTTAGCAGGTTTTTGCGGCCAATGCCTTGGGTCAGCGGATATTGCGCCTCCACCTTCCTGATATTATCAAGCTCGGATATTGGCGCTATATAATCCGGATGCGGAATTTGCACTTCACCGTTAAAGCGTTCTACCTTGCCGCTTATCACCCGTTTTTGCCCCATTGGCAGCTGTTTTTTTAAGGAATCAGGGTAGGCGTGGAAAAACACCAGGTTAACAAACCCAGTTTCATTATAGCAGCGCACCCTAAACGGGGAGCTTTTATCATGCGCCTTATGCGGCGGAATATAACCATCAACCTGGGCCACCACTGTAACCACGCTGCCATCGATCATATCCTTAACTGTATATAACGCTTGCCACCCTATCACCAGTAAGCCGCGCAAGTAATTGCTTAGTCTTCGCCCCCACACCTGCAAGGCTGCTAATATCGGCAAATAATGGGTACAGGATTTCCGGGCGCATGTTAATTAAATATAGGGTTAATACCATTATACAAAAGAATAACCCCACCTTTATGGGGAGTCAACACCAGTACCCACTGGAAGGGAGTTAGATAATTGCAAGGTAAAGCTTCCAAAATAACAAAACCCCCACCATAAGGTGAGGGTTTTGTACTTTAAAAAACCTAAGTAATAAGCTTTCTTATGAAGAAGAGCTGCCTCCTCCCGAGACAGCGATTTCACTATCAAAACTAGACTCAGCATCATCAGCAACAGTACGCCCACGACCAGCACCGGCAGCTCTTGATACTTGTGCAGCATCAGCATGGCTAGCAGCTGGTTGGAAACTAGCAGCACGAGTAGCAGGAATATTACTAACACTTGGTTTTGCAGAAGAAGAAGAACTAGAATCATCCTTCTCAAGCAGAACTGTCCTGTCTGCTCCCCCCGTTGAAGCTCTTCTAGCAGTACTAGTTACAGATGGCAGTGGCGGATTCACACCAGAACTAGCTGCAACATAAGGCTTAGTCCCTAGAGGAATAGTAGGCGCTGGAGATGCTGGTAATGTTAATACTCTAGGATTTTGTGCAAGCTGATCATGTGTAATATTCGCTTTATTAAAAATAACATCTATACTTCTAACCTGTCCTTTTTCATCTTTTACTGGTGACAATGATTGTTGCACAGCTCTTGAATCATCAACAAGCGTTTTATATAAATTAGCTGCATTAGTAGATTTTTGAGAATTAGCTGCAGCATAATGCGCAGGAATATTACCAGCATTGTCTTGCACAAAATTAGCCTTAGGATAAGCAGCTGCAACTTTTTGCACTAAAGTAACTGGAGCATCAGGGTTGCTAGCTGCAATATGAAGCGGCAACACACCTGTATCAGTTGGTTTATTAGGAACTATTTCTAGTGCTGTTAATTTATCAACTAATGTCTCTGCTTTCTTTTTGTAATTAGCAGTGCTTCCATAGCATGCAGGATCCACAGCAATATGCGATATAGTTCCTTTATAAGGAGTCCCATCTGGTAAAGTTACTTCAAACATTTTATCCTGCAATAAGTTAACAAAATGCCTCACATGATGTTCTTTGGTAGGATTACTACTTTTTTTATGCTTATAATCTTCCTGATCTTTTGCTTGCACTTCTGTGAAAGTTTCCACCAGATCCGGCGCTACTTTAGTAGGATCATTCAAAATTTTAATAACATTATTTATAAACTTTTGATCAAGACTTTTCTGAGTTGCTTTATCAAGTTCACTTGGCTTTTTAACATCACCTTTTTCATGTCCTTGGCCATTTCTTCTACGTACATCATTTCTATGTATAGTACCAATTAAAGGCTTATTCTGCCAATTACCTGAATAAACTACATGTTTATCGCTAATATGTATAGCTTCTTCCCTGGCAGTTCTTCCTTTCGGATTCTTAACCAATGGATCAGCATGTTTGTTAAGGAGCTCTTCGGCTACTTTAGCCATATATTTGTGTCTTTCACCACTAACAGAAAAACCAGATTCATGCGCACAATAATGTAACAGGGTAGTTCCCTCGTGCTTACCAATTTGTATAGGAGTGCTAAGCAAAACAGTTAGTAGTCTTTTTCCTACACTGAAAGTGCCATCAGGTGTATTTCCTGGATAAAGGCGGGCGTAATTTGCATCCAGCTTTTTAGCTAAGTTGTCTAATTTCTGTTGAATATCTTCAAATTTCTTTTCTTTTTTAATCGCATCAGCAATATCCTTAATCTCAAGCATTTCATCTTGTTCTAAGCTTATTTCAGTAAATTCTACTAACTTTCCTGATGCATCTGGTATTAAATATCCACCATCTTCATTTTTTATTGCCTGATCTAATTTTCCTCTAGCCATTATATAACTCCCTTTATAGTTAGTATTCTTTAGTTATTCTCAAAATTTCGTCATCTGTAACATAAGCAACAACAAAGGTCAATATGTAAATAATTTAACCTGCGGTTGAAAATCAGGCATTTCGCGGCTCTCAGCGTTTTTAAGGCACAAAATACCACAAACTTATTCTTTACTATGCGATAAACCAGTCTTCGATTCAGTTACCATCTTTGCAAAGGTATCACGTTTCTGTATTACCGAACGTTTATTGTTACCAGCTGCAGTATAAGTATTCAGTACGGAAGCATACTTACTATCTACAGCATTAGCTAAAGCCGCCTGTTTATCATCATCTGTGCATTTACCAGTCTCTAATAATACTTTTAGAACTTCACTGTTACCTTTTCTTTCAGCCGCTAATTGCAGCGGCCCTTTGCCATTTTTATTCTTTTCTTGCAGAGTCGACCCAGGAAAAGGATCTTTCTCAATAAGGATTTTTATCAGATCCGCATCTTGCTCGGTTTGCGATAAAGCATAGAGCAAAGTAGAACCGTTAGATGTTTTGCCTGAATATCCGGCATTTTTTATCAACCGTTCAGCAATCTTAGCTGAATTCGCATGGAACCTAGCACTATCTGGATAGCTTTCTGGTCTAATAGCGTACTCTAACAATGAAGTCTTTTGAACAGGTTCTGGTATTGCAGTGTTTTTAACTAGCCCAATACCATTTACATAATATTTTGATGAAGTGTTTCTAACAGGCACATCATCAATTGCTTGATTTAACACTTTTTTGAAATAACCTTCACAATCTTTTTTCTTCGTCCCCTTCATAGTCCGATCTTTTTCCTTCAAATCTTCAAAAGTCCAGTCAATATCATTAACTCTGCCATTTCTTATTAGATCAATCGAATCACAGTAAAATGGGCTTTCGAAAGCTTTTTGCGTTGGCGCAAAGAGATAATCAATTAAATCCATATTTTGATATATGTATCCAACAAGGAAATGCCTCTGGTTTCCTATGTTTACTGCCAATTCGTGCGCAGTGCGTCCCTGTCCATCTTTAACAATAGGGCTAATGCCAGCATTTAGAAGCTTCTCAGCCACTTCCTTCATATATAGGTGACGCGAATTACGGAAAACATTAGTGCCAGATTCATATGCCAGATAATGCAGCAGGGTTATATTTTCATACTTACCGATTTTCATAGGGGTATTAAGCGCAACAGAGCTAATTCCTTCCAGTGACTGTTCTATACTATAAATGTTTTTTTCCTTCTCAATATCTTTAGCTAATTGCTTTATTAAATCCAACTGCCCTGCAAACTCTTCCCTGGCTTTTCTAGCATCATTAATTGCGCCACGTTCTCCATTTAACAGCTTAGGTCCGCCCGTAGCATCATCTTCACCAAACTCAATCCGCTTCAGCACAAACTTACTTAACGGCTTTTCTGAAGATTTTCTTTTTATATTTGATTCTAAACTAGCACAAAATTTTCCTGTCACTCCAGTGCCACCAAAATCAAATCTTTTAACAGTTTCATTTTCAGCAATAAGATAAGTCAGCAACTCACCATTACTGCTTACATCCTTTTTAACCCTATCTCTAAATCTTTTATCATTTGCTTTAAAATTTAATTTTGATAAATCATTTCCGCGGAAGGAAACCTGGTCATATTTACCTTTTTCTATCTCACTAAATATATACGTCAAATCATCGCTTACAATCTTACGAGTTTTTGCAGCATTTATATGCGTTTTAGAATCTGGTTCTGTAACACTGCAATACACCGTATATGTTATCGGAGCCAAACTCTCCGCTGCAGATGAGCTAACAGCTTCTTCTCTAGAAGAAGATGATGATGAAACAGCATATTCAGCTTCTAATGATTCAGTGACACTTTCTGACCTAATTTCTCCCACCGTCTCATCTTCTTCGCGAATAATAGGACGTTTGGATGAAGAAGGTTTTGTTTTAGGTT
>JAJONM010000042.1 GCA_021323415.1 Rickettsiaceae bacterium | reverse complement strand
GATAAACGGTATGCCGAGTTTATCAGTCATTTTTACCAGCTTTTCCGCCATCATTAGAGCATGGTCACGTGATTCCATCTGACATGGGCCAGCGATAAGGGCAAATGGCAAATCATTGCCGATTGTTACTTTGCCGATTTTTATGTGTTTGGTCATAATGTGCCTCGTATCTTGTAGCTACAAAATCATACAAGCTTCGTTTTGCCTGTTTTGCGCCAGGTTTACCCTATATTCCAGTTCAATCCTTTCGTACCTACCCAGGTCAGGTCGTTTTAGCCTTTTTCTTGCTTCACGTGACTGCCGCACCAATGAATGCTGTAAACAAAGGATGTGGGCTAAATGGACGCGATTTAAATTCCGGATGGAACTGAACACCTACAAACCAGGGATGGTTAGGGTTTTCAACTGCTTCTGGGAGTGTTCCATCTGGCGATGTGCCTGAGAATACCAATCCAGTTTTCCCCAGTTGATCTTTGAAATCAATATTTACTTCATAACGGTGGCGGTGGCGCTCGCTTATCATGTTTGAGCCGTATATTTTTTGTATCAACGAACCAGGTTTTAGTGCACAATCATAAGCACCAAGACGCATTGTGCCGCCTAAGTCATCATTCTTCTTGCGTTGCTCAATTGCATTTCCTTTTGTCCATTCGGTCATGAGGCAGATTACATTTTGGTCGCCTTCGACAAATTCGCTTGAGTTAGCATCTGGCATTCCGGCGAGGCTACGTGCTGCTTCAATAACCGCAACCTGCATTCCAAGGCAGATACCGAAATATGGAATCTTGTTTTCACGGGCAAAAGTTGCGGCTGCAATTTTACCATCAATACCATCTTCGCCAAAACCGCCCGGTACTAAAATGCCATGCACTTCCTGTAATTTTTTGGAAGAATTGTCCTTTAGGAAGCTGCGTGAATTAATCCAGTGGATTTTAACTTTTGTTTTATTGGCATAGCCAGCATGATAAATGGCTTCGATAAGTGATTTATAAGCATCGCTAAGTGCGGTATATTTACCTACAACGGCAATGTTAACTTCACTAGTTTGGTTTAAGTCGTGCTCAACTAGTTTTTCCCATTTTGATAAATCAGGCGTTTGTTCATAAGGTAAACCAAAGTGCCTTAATATCTGGGTGTCAAAACCTTCTTTATGATATTCAATTGGCACCTGATAAGCGCTTTTTAAATCAAGACCGGAAATTACGCATTCTTCAGGAACGTTGCTAAACAGTGCTATTTTCTTTTTCTCTGATTCAGGAATTTCACGGTCAGCACGGCATAATAATATATCAGGCTGGATACCGATTGAACGCAGTTCTTTTACTGAGTGCTGGGTCGGTTTCGTTTTCAGTTCTTTAGCTGTTGAAATATATGGTAATAATGTTAGGTGCACAAATATTGTGCGGCCACGCCCAAGTTCATATCCAACTTGACGGATAGATTCAAAGAAGGGCAGGGCTTCAATATCGCCAACTGTGCCGCCGATTTCACATAATACAAAGTCAGCATCTTCAGTATTGCTTATGATAAATTCTTTTATAAGGTCAGTTACATGCGGGATTACTTGCACAGTACCACCCAAATATTCACCTTTACGCTCTTTAGTTAAGAGCTGCATGTAGATTTTTCCAGCAGTAACGTTATCGCCGCGGCGTGAGGTTACATCAGTGAAACGCTCATAGTGGCCTAGATCGAGGTCGGTCTCAGCTCCATCATCGGTAACGAAAACTTCACCGTGTTGTATTGGGCTCATAGTGCCGGGATCAACGTTTAAATAAGGGTCGAGTTTGCGCAGGCGGACTTTGTAACCACGTGCCTGTAATAATGCACCTAAACTCGCGGAAGCCAACCCTTTTCCAAGTGATGAAACAACTCCGCCGGTAATAAAAATAAACTTTGCCATGATCTCTAAAATATAGGTTTTCTATTCTCTAAATCATTTTGTAGAGAATTGCTAGCTATTTGTTACTTAAAAAGACTTGGAATGTAAGTATATTTTATGTATAGAGCCAATAAAATTACAAGAAAGGAAAAATATGCGTGAAATCTTACCTGATATTAATAATACTACGCCAATATTTACACCAAGTAATGTGTCAGTGCCAACGCCTAATATTCCTGATATATATGGCAATACCACGTATGATATTTTAGCCGCGACAGGAACTTGCGTGCTATTACTTGCAATTGCTGCTTGGTCTGTGTACTCATGCAGGGGAATGAGTTGTAGTTGTAGTAGTCCGGATGATGATGTTATGGAGCCAGCAGAAGATACTCCTGTTACAGTAAAAAATACTGATTATGGAACTAACACTTCGCAATCACGCGCAGAAGGTCCGCAAGGTATTATAGTAAATCTCTCTGGCGAGGATTATGACATCGATAAGGTAGAGGAGACAATAATAGATTCAAGTGTTATTGAGAATGAGAGAAAAAAATCTAATGATTCACAAAAACCCTCCGGCGCTAATAGCTCGGATGATGGCATTATAAACCCAACCTATGCTCGCAAAGTTTTGCAAAAACGCCAACTTAGTGATGAAGCTGGAGCTTGTATTATTTTATAATTTTCGGGCTATTTCTTTGTTCGATTTCGCCCTTTGACACAATAATTACCTTTTAAATATTAAAATTTTAAGAGGTTGGTGGCATAAACGCGTCATAATAGCAAGGGAAGTTTATAATAAAGTCCATTTATTACTAGCCTTTTTCCTCGTAACTGTATATAAAGGCCGTCTGTTTTTGAAAAATGAGGAAAAAGCATGGTATTAGCAGCAAATTTAGGCTTCCCACGTATTGGAGCTAAAAGAGAGTTAAAAAGCGCAGTAGAAGCGTATTGGAAAGGTGAAATCACCCAGGACGAGCTAAAGAAAGTTGCGGCAGATATACGTGCTGGCAACTGGGAATATCAAAAAAATTCCGGTCTTGATGTTATTCCGTCGAATGATTTTTCATTCTATGACCAGATTCTTGACCTGATTGCCTTAGTTGGTGCAGTTCCTAGCCGTTATGGCCATAAAGGCGGTAATGTTAGCCTTGATACATATTTTGCGATGGCACGTGGTGCGCAAGGTAATGGCCTTGACGTAAAAGCAATGGAAATGACTAAATGGTTTGATACTAACTACCACTTTATCGTGCCTGAATTTTCACGTGATCAAGAGTTTAAAATCTCTTCAGCTAAGATTTTCGATGAGTATAAAGAGGCTAAAGCTTTAGGTGTTGATACGCGTCCGGTACTTGTTGGGCCGGTTACGTTCTTGTTACAAGGTAAAACTCACGACGAAGGGTTTAACCAGTTGGATTTATTGCCTAAATTGCTTGCTGTTTATGAAGAGATTATCAGTAATCTTGCAACACTTGGCGCAAAATGGGTGCAGATTGACGAGCCATCTTTGGTATTAGATTTAGATGCAAATGCTCTGACGGCATACAAAACTGCTTATGAGGCACTTTCTAAAGCTGCAAAAGCTAAAGGTGTTAAACTACAATTAACTACATATTTCGGTGCGCTAAAAGATAATCTTGATACTGCTATTAACCTTCCGGTTGATGCATTACATGTTGATTTAGTGCGTGCTCCAGCGCAATTATCTGATGTTTTGGCAAAAGCTCCGGCCTCGTTAATTATATCACTAGGTGTTGTAGATGGCCGTAATATCTGGAAAAATAACTTCGCTAATTCCCTAAAGCTTATTAAACAAGCTGTAGAAAAACTAGGCGCTGATAGAGTTATTGTATCGCCAAGCTGTTCATTAATTCACTCTCCGGTAACGCTAGATAGCGAAACAACTTTAGATACTGAAATTAAGTCATGGCTAGCATTTGCTGAGCAAAAAGTGAAAGAAATCGCTGTTCTTGCAAAAGCTACAAAAGATGGTGAAGCTTCAGTTCGTTCTTTCTTAGAAGAAAATGCTGCAGCACAAGCTACTCGTAAGACATCAAGTCGTATTCATAATAATGTTGTAAAACAAAGAGTTGCGTCTATTGATGCTAATATGGCTACACGTAAATCTCCTTATACTGAGCGTGCCAAAATCCAGCGCGAAGAGTTAAAGCTGCCGTTGCTTGCGACTACAACAATTGGTTCGTTCCCACAAACTGCAGAAGTTCGCGCTCAGCGTGCTAAATTTAAGAAAGGTGAGCTGACTGAAGCTCAATATAACCAGTTCCTAAAAGAAGAAACTACGCGTTGTATCCGCTTCCAGGAGAAAATTGGCCTAGATGTTCTGGTGCACGGTGAGTATGAACGTAATGACATGGTTGAGTACTTTGGTGAGCAATTAGAAGGCTTTACATTCACTAAATTTGGTTGGGTACAAAGTTATGGTTCGCGTTGCGTAAAACCACCGGTTATTTTCGGTGACGTTTCACGTGCAGCGCCAATGACTGTTGAATGGGCTAAATATGCTCAATCACAAACAGAACTATACATGAAGGGAATGCTAACTGGTCCTGTAACTATATTACAGTGGAGCTTTGTGCGTGATGACCAGCCGCGTTCTGAAACTTGTAAGCAAATCGGTCTTGCAATACGTGATGAGGTTGTTGATCTTGAAAAAGCTGGAATTAAAATTATCCAGATTGATGAGGCTGCTCTTCGTGAAGGTTTACCACTTCGTCGTAGCGAATGGGCTGACTACTTAAAATGGGCAGTTGAGTCGTTCCGTATTACTGCGTCTGGCGTTTCTGATTCTACGCAGATACACACTCATATGTGTTATTCTGAGTTTAATGACATCATTAAAGCGATTGCTGATATGGATGCTGATGTTATCTCTATCGAAACTTCGCGTTCACAAATGGAGTTACTAGAAGCATTCTCAAGCTTTAAGTATCCTAATGAAATAGGGCCTGGTGTGTATGATATACACAGCCCACGCGTTCCAAACCAGAAGGAAATGGAAGATTTGTTGCGTTTAGCGCTTAAGAATCTTACGCCTGAACAGCTTTGGGTTAACCCTGACTGTGGACTAAAAACCCGTGGCTGGAAAGAGGTTGAGCCTGCTCTGGTTGCGATGGTTGAGTCCGCTAAAGTTGTTAGAAAGGATTTGGAGTCGGGAAAGATTGCTAAGGCTAGTTAAGTGGCTTTTACTTGATAGCTAATGAAAAGGCCGGGAGATATTTCCCGGCCTTTTTTATTGAAAAATCCTAGCGACTATTCACTAGCCACTTCTTCTACCTTTTTCTTCTCAAAATACCCAGATAAATACTCTACCAATTTCTTAACCCGCTTGTACTTTACAGAATAATAAATTGTGCGGCCTTCACGGCGCGGGGCGATTAACTTTGCATCTACTAACTGACTTAGGTGAAAAGATAATGTCGCTGCTGGTATATTGAGTGTGCTGGCAATTTCTCCTGCTGGGATGCCATTTTCGCCTTTCGTCATCAACAAATTATATATTGCGAGTCGCGAGTCGTGCCCGAGGGCTATAAAAGATTTTACTATACTTGAAGTTTTCATATTTCTATTATTATAAAATTATAATTGACGCCTTATAAATTAAGCACTATAAAGCACATTAATCTTTCCATAATACCAGAAAGATGGATAAATGTATAGAAATTTTTACAACTAACAAACGGAGCGAAAAATGTTGAAAAAATTGGCTTTAATGACTACAGCGGTGGCTATATATAGCACGTCGGCTTGTGCGGCTGATCAAATAAGGGCGGTTGGGTCGTCTACTCTTTACCCTTTTGTAACTGCGGCTGCTGAACAATTTGGTAAGTCAACAAAAAACAAAACTCCAATTGTTGAATCAATCGGTACTGGTGGCGGATTTAAATTGTTCTGTTCTGGAGATGGTGCTGATACTCCAGATATGGCTAATGCTTCACGTGCGATAAAAGATAGTGAGAAAGAACTTTGCACAAAAAATGGTGTGAAAGATATTACTGAAATTAAAATTGGTTTTGACGGAATTGTATTTGCCAATTCTACAGGTGAGAAAAAAATTAGCCTAACTGAAAAACAGATATTCTTGGCACTTGCGCGCCAAATTCCTGCGGGTGGAAAGCTAGTAGATAACACAAATAAATTATGGAGTGATATTGATAAATCGCTTCCTGCTACAAAAATCGAAGTTTATGGCCCACCTCCAACTTCTGGTACCAGGGATGCGTTTGCAGAACTCGTGATGGATAAAGTTTGTGAGCAGTTGCCAGAATTTACTGCTGCATATGCTGATAAAGATGAAAGAAAGAAAGCTTGCCAGGTTATACGTGAAGATGGTGCGTATATCGAAGTTGGCGAAAATGATAACTTAATCGTTCAAAAGCTTGAAGCTAATAAGCACGCTTTCGGAGTTTTTGGATATAGCTATATGGAAGAGAATGCCTCAAAAATTCAGGGTGCTTCTATAGATGGCGTAGAGCCTACATTTGAAAATATTGTAGGCGGTTCTTATCCTGTATCACGTCCTCTGTTTGTATATGTTAAGAACTCACACGTAAAAACAACAAAAGGTCTTGGTGCATTTGCTAACGAACTTGCTAGCACTAAAGCAATCGGTGAAGATGGTTACCTGGTTAGCAAAGGTTTAATTCCGTTAACTAAAAAAGAGCTAACGGAAGTTCAGGCAAAAGTTGCTAAGTTGAAGTAAGCTTTCGTATAAAAAAAACGCAGGGATATAGAAATCCCTGCGTTTTCATTTATAAAATGATTTATGCAGGAACATCAATAACCAGCACTTCTGCATCTTCTAGTGCTGTTATTATTAACGACTTTTGATTAGTAATTTCAGCGCCATCGCCTTTTTTTAACTCTTTATCATCAAGGTTAATTTTGCCTTTTGATACAAGGATATAGGCCTGGTCTTTAATGTTGTGTTCTATGGTGGTTCCGCTTGCTATATTGCCGCCATAAATTGATGCATATTGGTTTATATGCAGAACATCTTTGTCCTGGTCTTCTTTTCTGCCTGAAACAAGCAGCTTCAAACTATCAGTGCATAATTCTTTTGGAAATTGTTTTTGATCCCAGCCTGGCTGCACTCCTTTAGTGTGTGGCTCGATCCATATTTGATAAAGGGTTGTGTCGTCATCTTCAAGGTTCTGCTCTGAGTGCCTGATGCCAGTTCCTGCGCTCATAACCTGTACATCACCAGCTATTGTTTTGCCGGAATTGCCTGTACTATCCTTATGGCTGATTGCGCCACTTCTTACATAAGTTATAATCTCCATATCACGATGTGGGTGGGTATCAAATCCGGTATGCGCTTTTATAATATCGTCATTTATTACTCGTAGTTTGCCAAAATTCATCCGCTGAGGATTATAATAATCAGCAAAGCTAAAATGAAATTTTGAATCTAGCCATGGGAGCTTGTGGCCGCCGAGGGAGTTGAATGGGTAAATGGTTATCATTATTATTCCTTTAATAAAGTGTGAGCTTGCGAACTCCTCAAAGCCCTCTCCCGTAGGGCGAGGAGGGCGATGGTAATTAAAAATAAAGGCTGTCCCTTCTTTTAACTGTTTCCGCCCCCTCATCCTAACCTTCTCCCCACGGGAGAAGGGACTATAAGGAATGTGCTATTGCACATGCATTCTTACGCTGCCAAATCCTCGCCTTTTAATGCGCGTTCAATAAGTGCAATCGTTTCATCTTTGCCATATAACTCAATAAACGAACCAAAGCGTGGGCCCTGGCTTTGGCCAAGTAGGACCTCATATAATGCCTGGAACCAGTCACGTAAATTTTCAAATCCATGCTCATTGCCTACTGCAAACACGGCGTTTTGCAAATCAGAAGCTGAATTGCCAGAAGGTAACTGACGTAATTTTGCAGCTAAATCTGCCATTGCTTTTTGTTCTTTATCACTTGGCGAGCGGTATTTTTTGGTTGGCTTTACAAAATCCTGATAATACACCACAGCATATTTTACCAGCTCATCTAAATGTGGAGAATTCTCAGGGGTGGCACCAGGTGCATAGCGGCTGATAAAGCCCCATAAAATAGAAGAATCAACAGCATGTGATGCACTTGCCAGATTCAGCAGCAATGCGAATGTCAGTGGTGATTCCAGCTTAGGTGGGTTGCCACCATGTATATGCCATACAGGGTTGTTAAATTGCTCTTCTTCTGATTGCTCAGGGAACTTACCAAGAAAAGTCAGATATTCATCAACTGCTTTTGGAATTACGTCAAAATACAGACGCTTAGCTTTACGCGGATTTTGATACATATAATATGCAAGACTAGTGGTTGGGGCATAACGTAGCCACTCATCCATAGTAAGTCCATTACCTTTTGACTTTGAAATCTTCTCACCTTTATCATCCAGGAATAATTCAAACATGAATTGTTCAGGAGCTTTACCGCCTGCAATTTCGCAGATTTTACTATATAGATGTGCGTTAGCCAGATGGTCCTTACCATACATTTCAAAGTCAACGCCGAGGCAGGCCCAGCGCATTCCGAGATCAGGTTTCCACTGTAATTTACAATGGCCGCCAGTTACTGGAACTTCACAAATACTGCCATCTTCATCTTTAAAAGTTATTGTGCCTTTCTCTAAATTGCGCTCAAGCGTTGGAACTTGTAGCACTTTACCAGTTTTTGGCGAAACTGGCAGGAATGGGCTGTAAGTCTGCTGACGCTCTTCACCAAGGGTCGGCAGCATAACAGCCATCACAGCATCGAATTTTTTTAAGATTTCTAATAATTTTTCATTGTACACACCGGTTTTGTAGCATTCGGTTGCACTTTTAAATTCGTACTGGAAACCGAAAGTATCAAGAAAATTACGCAAGCGGTTATTCATGTTATGGCCGAAGCTTTCATGTGTGCCAAATGGGTCTGGCACAGAAGTTAGTGGCTTATGCAAATGTTCGGCCAGCATTTCGCGCTGTGGCACGTTATCAGGGATTTTACGCATCCCATCCATATCGTCTGATACGCAGAACAAGCGGGTAGGGATGTGCGGTGCGATTGTTTCAAACGCCTTACGCACCATAGTTGTGCGTGCAACTTCTCCAAAGGTGCCAATATGTGGCAACCCTGAAGGGCCGTAACCAGTTTCAAATAGCACATATCCTTTAGCCGGAACCTTACCATCGATACGTTTGAGTATCTTGGCCGCTTCAATAAATGGCCAGGCGGTTGATGCTAATGCTTTTTCTATGGTATTTGACATGGTTTTTCCTTTTTTGAATCAAGAATTTTGAATCAAGAATCTGAAAATTTCTAGATTCCAGACTCAAGATTCTTGATTCCATATAAGCCAAAACCTTGGAATTTGCAAATTTATTACGCTTGAAACGTTTAATATCTCCTGCTACTACCGCTGCTTCTTGAGCTGTAAGGCGAGCTTTTCTCTTCCCGGTTAGAAGATTCTATTAGTTGTTTTATCTCTTCTGATTGGGTATCCACAAGTGCTTTTTTGCTAATCTTTTCTATGTCATCTGTAGGGGCTACTTGCATCTGTTTTGTGTCGCTAAAATAGATGCAGTTTTCGCTTTGAGTTGGTAAAGTAAGAATAGTAAAGTTTGCATTTCCATAACTTGAAACCGAAATAAGATTTTCGCTTTTTTCATCCAGTTCGCATACAAGGGCATTTTTAAAAAAGCCTTCACTGTCTTTAGGATAATCAGGATGTGCGAATAGGAGCTTTAGGTGATTATTTTCACTCCTAAATCTTTTTATAAATTTATACCTTTGGTCGTCTGGAATGTAAGTTTTTATTTTTTTATATAATTCATACTGTTGATCTTGTGTATAATTTGCATCTTCTTTAAATAGCTCGCTTAATGCTTTGTAATATTCGCCTGGTAAATTATTGTTGATATATGGTGTAGTAAAAGGATAAATGAATTTCATCTTTTTTGGCGAAGGAGTCCGCAGTGAATTTAGCGGAGAACTATCCGAAGACCTATCACTAGAAATATTACGAATAAGACTGCTTGATCTAGGTTTTATAAAAGGCGCACCAGATGAAGATATACTAATTGCAGGTGGATAATCACTAGAATCAGAGCTGGAAGTTGGAGAGATTACTCTGCGCCCTATTTGCGTCGATTGTATTGGCGTACCTGGATTGCTGTCAGAAGATACGCTATTTAAGCCATAAGGGTTATTTAGGGTATATCCTGGAGGCCAGCCGCTTCCTTGTGGAACTGGAAATGCAATCTCTTGAGATTGCATTAAGGCGCCAGGTAAAATATAAGGAAATGGTGCTGTAGATGCAATAGTAGCAGAACGTTGTAATAATGGTGACCCTGGAGGTGGCGTTACTGGCGTGCCAGTAACAATTGAAGCGCTGCTGGTTAAAGGTGCACTGCTTAACTGCTCCATTTTTGGTGATATAATATAATAAATCGGTTGTGCTTCAGGAGGAAGAGGAACTAATGTTTGCGTTTGTTTTGGAGTAAATACAGGTTTGTTAAATAGTTCTACTTTTTTTCTTAGCTTGCTGCCGTCGAAGATGTCGCGTTCATCATTCTTTGTATAACTCTCACCCTTGTATCTAATATTTAAATCATGGTTTTTTGAGCATACTTTAACAGAGTCTAAAGTTTCCAGATCTTTATTAATATTGTATATAACAATGTTTTCCAGATGGCCAGGTTGCACAGGAGTAGGGCTTTGTGGGGAGGCCAATACAACTTCGTAGGAATCATCTTTGTTTTGTGTGTATTGTAAAACAGTATATATGTCCTTTTTCTCATTTCTAGCTAGAGTTGGGAATGGTATTTTAGTGAAAATGGCATTGCCATAATTTCCTGGAAGAATAATATTTCCAGTATTATCGCGATTATCACGTTGTGGTTTAAATAATGCTTTCATTTTTTTCCTACTTATTAGGTTTGTTCTGCTTATATAACGTTAAACAAGCTTTTGCAAGTTTAAAAAGTTAATAAATTAACAATGTGCACTAGCAAAATTGTGCTGTTGATTGTTTTCTTTATTAAATATATATCTTCAGCAAAATTAAATTAGATTCAAGTGCAGACACAAAAACCATTTTGGAAAGAGAAAAGCTTAAAAGAAATGACTCAAGAAGAATGGGAGTCGTTATGCGATGGCTGCGCCCTATGCTGTCTGATTCATTTTGAGGATGAAGATACAGGCGAAGCTGTCAAAAGTAATATAGCATGCCGTTATTTAGATATGGAAACTTGTAAGTGCACAGATTACGCTAACCGTGAAACTAATGTACCAGGTTGCTGGAAAATAACACCGGAAAATATCGATCAGATATATTGGATGCCTGAAACTTGCGCCTATAGACTTATCTACGAAGGAAAAGACCTTTATAGTTGGCACCCGCTCATATCTGGCGATCCTGAATCTGTTCATAAGCCTGGTCCATCATTTAAGGGTGAAATGGTTTCCGAGGATGATGTGGATATGGATGATCTAGAATCTGGAATCTAGAACGCAGAGAATTGCTTATAAACTAGATTCCAGATTCCAGTTTATATATTCCCCTTGACAAATCCCTATAAATTAGGCTTTTTACACAGATTGCAAAATCTATTATGAGAGTAAAATGAAGATTAATGCCAACTCCATCCGCCCAGGCAACGTGCTTGAGCATAACGCTAAATTGTGGGTGGTAACAAAAATCTCCCATACGAAGCCTGGTAAGGGCGGCGCATACATGCAAGTTGAGATGAAAGATATAAAAACCGGTACCAAGTTAAACGAGCGTTTCCGTTCTGCTGAGGATGTTGAGCGTGCCAGTCTTGAAAGTACAGAATATCAATTTTTGTACAAAGATGGTGATAACCTAACTTTGATGGATTTGAACTCATATGAGCAGATGCAGGTTAGTGCTGAGCTGGCTGGTGAGCCTTTAGTATTCCTAAAAGATGAAATGATGATAAAAGTGGTAAGTCACGAAGGTAATCCGATTGCTGTCGAGCTTCCTGAAGATGTAATCTTAGAAGTGACGGAAGCTGATGCGGTAGTAAAAGGTCAAACAGCGGCATCTTCATATAAGCCTGCGGTTCTAGAAAATGGTGCTCGCGTTTTGGTTCCGCCTTTTATTGAAGTAGGAACTCGTATTGTAGTTAAAACTGCTGATGGCAGTTATGTTGAAAGAGCTAAAGATTAATGAAGCAGCACTCTCCCATTATAACAATTATGCTAGAGGCCGTGCGTAAGTCATCGCGCGGGTTGGTGCGTGATTTTGGCGAGGTAGAAAATTTACAAGTATCACGTAAAGGTCCTGGTGATTTTGTATCGGCTGCTGATTTTCGTTCAGAAAAAATTCTAATTAGAGAGTTACAAAAAGCCTATTCTGAGTATTCGATTCTATCGGAAGAATCGGGTTTGATTGAAGGAACGGACAACGAATACCGCTGGATTATGGACCCGCTTGACGGGACTACAAATTTTTTACATGGCCTTTCATATTTTTGTACCACTATTGCGCTTGAAAAAAAATACCCTAATGGCAGAAGGGAAATTATTGCAGCTGTAACCGAATCGCCGATACTACAAGAAACATTCTGGGCAGAAAAAGGCAAGGGGGCCTGGCTTGAATCAGGTCATGTGAACGGTTCTATGCGGCTTCGTGTAGGTGCGCGTACGAAAATTTCTGAAGCGTTGCTTGCTATCGGTTCGTTTTCTACTGATATAAAAAGTGTTAGTAAGGTTTCGGGAGAAGCTGTGGCAACACGGTGCCTTGGCTCAACTGCTTTAGCTCTTGCATATGTTGCAGCTGGCCGTCTTGATTGCTTTGTTCACAGTGGCGGTTATCCATGGGATATAGCAGCTGGTGTGCTATTAATGACAGAAGCTGGTGGTTATGTTTCCGATTTTCGCGGTACAAACAAAATGTTTGAAACGAGAACTATAGTTGCTTCAAATAGTGATTTAAATCCACTACTTATCAAAAAAATTTCTGAATAAATAAACTAAAGCCTTTCTTAAGATTACGGCAAAAGAAAAAAATCAATTACTTATAAAAAAATCTTGTTTTTATTGTCATTCCCTTTAATGATATAGCTGATATAAATTTTTGGCCGGTTACGTATATGAATAATAATAGTAATGTAAAACTTAAATTACTTGTTGGCACGGCGGTGGTGCTATTTTCGTATTCGGCAGAAGCGGGATCTTTACGTGATGCCCCAGCACTTCCTTCTGTTGAAGTGAATTTTGGTGCGATTGAAAAGTTGAAAGCTGATGAGAAACAAAGAAAGATAGACGAAGCAAATGCTGCAAAAGAAGCTGCTGCTGCTAAAAAGAGGGCTGAAAAAGAAGCATTAGAAGCGAAAAAAAAGGCGGAAAAAGAAGCTAAACTTGCAGCTAAAGGAGCTAAGAAAAAAGAAAAAACAAAGGTAACAAGTTCTAGCAGTGCAGAAAAGCCTGTTACGAAAAAGACGCCTTCCAAAAAGAAACCGACTCAGAAAGCTAAGGCAAAAAAATCTACAAAGAAAGATAAAAAAATTGCACAGGCAAAGCCAATAGAAGCTCCAGTGAAAAAAATTAAGCAGGAGCCAAAGTGGATAGAACCTGTAAAACCAGTTGAAGAGCTAAAGATCGTAGAAGAGGCTCCTAAAGCTAAAACTGAAACTAAGGCTGAGCCAACAAAAATTATTGAGAAGTTTGATTCAGTAAAGATGGCTGAGCCGAAAGAAGCATCTAAAGAACCAGCTATAAAAATTGGAGAGAAACTCGAGCCTGCAAAACCAGAGGCAATAAAAATTGAGCCAAAAGAAGTTGCAAAAATTGAAGCTCCTAAAGTAGAGCCGAAAAAACCTGAAGTGGGTGTAAAAGAGGTGATAGACCTAAACCCAGCCAAGGATAAAAAATCTGCACTTTCAACAAAGAGTGAAGCTCCTGATCTGCAGCCTGTAGGCGTAGTTGCAGAAAAAACGCCTGCTGTAGAGAGCAAAGATAAATCAGCCCCATCTTTTATGGATAAAGTATATGCTTTCTTTGCTGGAAATAAAAAAGAACAAGTAGAACCAGAGATACTGCCAAGTTCGGACCGTGAAATTGTAAGTGCACCAACTCCAAAAGAGCCACAAAAACCAATAGAGACTGCTCAGAAAGCGCTTCCTCCTAAGAATGAATATCTGGTTCCGGTAGATGAGCCTATAATTGAGGAAATAGAAGTTGTTGAGAAGGTGCCAGTAATGTCCGAAGAGACGAAACCTTTCCAAAAAAATGTTCCGCAATCTGATAAAGATTTGGAAAAATTAATTAACGAGCAGCCAGTTATTCTACCAAATAAGATAGAAAATCCGATAGCTGCACTTCCTGCTAAGCCCGAGGATAAGCCAGTGGATCTGGATAAGCTTGCTGTTGCTAACAAACCTGCAGAGGTGAAAAATGGTGAGCTTGCTAAAGAGCCGGAAATTCCACCTTTAGCAGATATGATTGAGTTAAAGCAAAAAGATGAAAAAGCAATCCCTCCTAACAAAAATGTTAGTGAAGAAGAATGGAAGCGTGTCTTAGATGATGCTAAAAAGAAAGCTGAAAACCCAGTGCCTGCTCCGGTAGAGGCAAAAGTAGCTCCGGCCCCTGCAGAAGCGCCGAAAGATTCTCCTTTGGCAGTAAGTTCTGCCCCGGTACCGCCAATTAAAAAGCCGGAAGAGAAAAAATCTGTTGTGTCTTCAGTTATGGAGTGGATGCCAGCGTTTAACAAAAATGATGCTAAGCCTGAAGCTACCAGTGATGTTAAGCTGGATGAAGTTCCTGTAAAAGAAGAAAAAACTAATCCGGTATCATCACCTGATAATAAGCCTGTAGCTGCTTCTGAGCCAGATGTTGTTAAGCCAGCAGAAAAGTTGCCTGAACCTAAGTTGGCGGCATTGCCTGATGTAGATAAGGTTCTTTCTCCTGATAACCTCAAATCTGATAAACAAATTTCTTTGAATCTTAATTTCAAAGCAAGCGATTTAAATGTTGCAGCTTCTGATGAAGGAAAAATCAGAGATTTTGTTAAGCAAGTAACGCCAACTACTAAGAAAGTTAAAGTAGTTAGTTATGCCTATGCTTATGATGGTGATTTAAACGCTGCGCGTCGTGTGTCATTAAAACGTGCTATTGCTATACGTACAAAGATGATAGAGGCCGGTCTTGATAGCACAAGGATCAGTGTTCAGGCACTTGGTAGCCAGGAAGGTAGTTCTAAGAACGCTGTAGAGATTATGACAGTTGATTCGGTGATATAATTGAAGCTGGGGCTTGGCTTAAGAAGGCAAGCTCCAGCTATCCAACTAAGCATCCATTATCTACAAATTTTATACTTACATTTATGATGTCACCCGGGTTAGCAGGGGAAAGTAAACGTATAGCGGAAAAATCCTCACCTCTTGCAAAATATTCTTTTTCTACAATGGCTTGGGACTAGGTACTTGTGGCATTTTAGCAGCTGGAGTCCCGGCACGTGATGAATAAGGGAATACATGCAAATACTGCAAGCCTGCTTCGTGTACAAGGTTTAGGGTATTGTTAAACATTTCGTCTGTTTCGGTTGGAAAACCTGCGATTATGTCGGCACCAAAAGCGGATTCAGGTCGTAAGTTCCTGACTTTATCCACAAAATCCAGTACATCCTGGCGAGTGTGCCTGCGCTTCATGCGTTTTAATACCATGTCGTCACCAGCCTGTAGCGATATATGGAAATGCGGCATTAAACGTTTTTCATTAGCAATAAGCTCAAATATATCATCATCTAACTCTGCAACGTCAACTGATGAT
>JAJONM010000108.1 GCA_021323415.1 Rickettsiaceae bacterium | reverse complement strand
TATTATTCGCTAATTATAAAAAAGACCCCGCAACAAGTGCGGGGCGACAGCTGGTGGATAATTTTACTCCGACTCGTTTTAAAGCAAATTAAAACGGCAGCTTAAACCCAGCGGGCATACCCATGCCGCCCATAGCCCCAGACATAGCATCATTTGCCGCTGCGTCAGATTCCTTTTTCGCATTATTAAATGCTGCCAGAATTAAGTCTTCCAGTGTCTCAGAATCCTCCGGGTCGATTAGTGATTTATCGATACTTAGCTTTTTCATTTCGCCTTTGCCTTCTGCATCTGCTGGGCTTGTTTCATCATTTGTTGTATGTTCATTTTTATTCCTTTTTAAAATAAGAACTAAGAAATTTAGAACTAGGAATCTAGGAAGTTTATTGTTTCCTTAGTTCTTAGTTCTAAAGTTCCTAATTCTGTCTACGCAACTTCTTCCACTTTGCTTATATACGCACCAGGGAAAGTTTCCAATATTTTATTTACATCAGGCTGCTGGGATAGCTGTTTTTTTAAATTTGCCTCTTCTGTCGCACGCTGCTCGAGTAGCGAAGAACCAGTATCTTCATTAGAAGAAACTACTACCCAATTTTGCCCTGTCCATTCGCGCAAGTAATTCGTTACGCGCTTTAAAAAGTCGGGGGCCAAATTCTTAGCCAGTTTTAATTCTACCCGGCAATGTTCAAATTTTATAAGATTAACTTCTGACAGTAACCAATTGTATAACAAGGTTTCTCTGTTGGTTTTGAATAAGTCGACCATCTCATTGAAACTCTTTATCTCAGCCAGCGGCTTCTGTGGTGCTGGCTCGGGAGCATGTGTATTTGCCACTTGCACGGGTGCTACAAAATTAGTCTTATTTTCCTGCAAATTTTTCACCATTGCGGCAGGTGAGGGGGCATCTGATATATGTGCCAGACGTATCAATACCATCTCTAAGGCGCAGAAACTATCAGGCGCAGTTCGTGCCTCACTAAGTCCTTTCAGCAGCATTTGCCATGCGCGCGTCAAATATGACATGGAAAGTTTTTCAGACATTTCCTTGGCGCGTAAATACTCATTCTCAGGTATTAATCCGGTTAAAGATAGGTTCGGCATAACCTTAAGCTTGGTGACCAGATAGGTAAACTCCAGCAAATCCTGCGCGACTAATATCGGATCGGCACTGGCATCATACATTTCTTTTAGCTTAGCAAGCGCACCGCCTGTATCACCTTTGGCGATAGCATCGAAAATATCGATCACTTTGCTTTTATCGGCAAGGCCAAGCATATCTCTCGCCATTTCAGTGGTTACTTTAGAATCGGCATGGGATATCGCCTGATCAAGCAAAGAGAGTGAATCACGCACCGAACCTTCAGAAGCGTTGGCAATCAGCTCCAATGCACCACGTTCAATCGCAACATTTTCCTTATCTGCAATGCCTTGCAGGAAGTTTACCAGTGTTTGGTTATCGATGCGGCGCAGATCAAAGCGCTGGCAACGCGATAAAATAGTAATTGGAATTTTGCGTATTTCAGTGGTAGCAAAAATGAATTTCACATGTGATGGCGGCTCTTCCAAAGTCTTTAAAAGCGCATTAAATGCGTTTTTGGAAAGCATGTGAACTTCGTCTATTATATAAATTTTGTATCGCGCCATAGTTGGCAGATAACGCACGCTATCGATAATTTCACGTATATCATCAACTCCGGTACGGCTGGCGGCGTCCATTTCCAGTACATCAGGGTGATGCCCTTCCTTAATTGATGTACAATTAACACATACGCCACAAGGCTCGGGAGTAGGGCCACCTTTGCCATCTTCGCCTATACAGTTCAAAACACGCGATATAATTCGTGCTGTAGTTGTTTTGCCAACCCCGCGTATACCAGTAAGTAGAAAAGCATTGGCGATACGATTGCTGTTAATTGCATTGGTAATTGTTCTTACCAGAACTTCTTGCCCAATTAAATTATCGAAATTCTGCGGGCGGTATTTTAACGCTAATACTCTGTATGGGGTCTGATGTTGTTCTGCCAAAATATTATAATCCTGTTACAATAATGTTGCTATAGTGATGTTTTTGGTGTATAAACCAGCACAAAGATAATTTATTAATATATGAGTAAAAGAATGAAAGGTAAAGACGCTTTATCAGTTGTGCAGGTTAAGGCCGTAGAAGATGAGTCTGAAATAAAGAATTATGTCTATGAAGAAGAGTTCGTTGTTGAGGATAGATGAAAGGTCAGTTTACAAACAAAGTATTGCCTGTAATTCATGAAGATTATACTGACAGCATATCTGCCAGTAGAAATATTTCTATCTATACTAAAAGGCATAGTATTAGTGCACAAAAACAACTTTATACACTGTTAAATGAAAATAAGGATAATTATTTGTCCTCTGTTAATAGTATAAATAACGTATTGGAAGTATTGCCTGTTGTTATGTATTTATGCCCCGATTCCTTTAATGATCTAAAAGTTAGAAGAGTAATTACTCCTGCTGAGAGGCAAATTGTAGAAACTGTTTTTATTGATTGGCTTAACGAGCATGAAATTAGTAAGATTAAATTGCAGCAGATTAAAAACAGGCTTGGTGAAGCGTTAGATGAAGATAATAAATCGAATAGCTCAATTGCGCCAACAAGTGAGCTTTTTAGAGATTTTATTTCTACTGTTTTCGATTTATCTTGTAATAAAAATGCAATGACAAAGCAGGAGCATAAAAATATATATAGCGGCTTTTTATTTGGAAAAAGCTCAATTCTCAATCAGTTGCCAAATACAATTCAAGCTATAAATGAAAATATGTACGAGCTAAAAATTTTATCAAAAGAATGGATAGCCCAGCTAGATGGGTTAGTTACTGGTAAAAATATATCTATTTAATACCGACGGTGACCCGGAAACATCCTACTTATGGCTGCTCCATCTCTGGCCTGACCAGGTTAGGCAGGCATTCCGCCCACCGTCAGCGCTTGTAATCTAGGTGCAAATTTGTTTTTTTGCAAGTTTATTTAAGCCTAAAACTCTCTATGTACAGAAAATTCCAGTACATCAATCAATAAGCGCTTTATTTGCGAATCAGGAAATGCATCTAAATCATCACGTGCAATTGCGACATATTCATTAGCGCGTGCAATTACATCTGTAATTACATTGTTTTCTATCACATATTTTATAGCAGTTTCTACATCCTCATCTCTTTGGAGGCCTTCACTTATAGTGCGCCTCCAGAAAGCTTTTTGCTCGTCCGTGCCTCTTTTATATGCAAGGATCACTGGTAAAGTTACTTTTCTTTCGCGGAAGTCATCTCCGGCATTCTTGCCCATTTTACTTCCAGATGAGCAATAATCCAGTACATCATCAACTATTTGGAACGCAATACCCAGGTTAAGCCCGAAAGAACGCAGGGCCTGCACTTCCTTTTGCGTACTGGCGGCAATTACACCACCCACTTGGCATGCGGCTGCAAAAAGCTCAGCAGTTTTTGCTGAAATAATCTTTATGTAATTACCTTCACCACCTTCAATATTTCCAGTGGCTGCTAACTGCAATACTTCACCTTCAGAGATTACCACTGCCGCACTCGATAAAATACGATATATTTCAAGTGATTGCGCAGAACCCATTAGCTCAAATGCTTTTCCGAGTAAGAAATCCCCCACTAGGATACTTTCTTTATTTCCCCATAGCCTATTAGCAGTAGATACTCCGCGGCGTAAGTCACTTTTATCTACAACATCATCGTGAAGGAGTGTTGCGGTGTGAATGAACTCAACGCAAGCGGCAAGACTGATATGTGCCGACCCATTATATCCACACATTTGCGATGAAGCCAATGTCAATATTGGCCGCATCCTTTTTCCGCCTGCAGAAATTGTATGCTCAGATATCTCAGGTATTAAACTTATTTTGTTTACAATCAGGCTAAAGATAAGCGCGTCAACTTTATCCAAATCTGCTTGAACAAGTTTCCGTAATTCCACTAGTGGATTATTCGAGTTATCTGTTACAAGTTGTGTTTTCAACTAAAAAGCCTTTTTGTTATATTGGAACTGCCAATAATCTGCTGACGTATATAAAAAAACAATACCTAAAAATAGGTTAGAATGGTAGAAGGTCAAGTTTTTAGTTGGCTATAGCATAAATGTATTTATATATTTATGTTATATAAAGGATGCAATGAGGAGCTTGTCCTGAGACCTCGATTCTAGCGTCATGCTGAATTTATTTCAGCAACCAGCTTTCAATGCAAATAAGCCTTTACTCTTTACTACTAAACTAAAAATAAAATGAAACTACAAAATATCCTGATGCTGAAATAAATTCAGCATGACGCCAACCTGTGAGGACTCAGCATAAATATAAATAGCCTATTTTACATTAATTCCTAATATTACCACACAAACGCAGGCAACACCCCTTTTGGAATATTCCCCGACTGCTCACAAACCAACTGCAACTT
>JAJONM010000041.1 GCA_021323415.1 Rickettsiaceae bacterium | reverse complement strand
GTGCTTTGTAGTAATCTTCAATTAAGGCAAAACGCTCGGCTTCGGCTTCTTCGCTTAAATGGTCGAGTGATACTACGCATCCAGGTAGGTAATCAAAAACGGTTTCTAGTTTTTCATAAAATAATGGCAACCAATGTTCCATACCCGCATGTTGCCGTCCTTCGGAAATAGCATTATATAAAGGGTCATCGGAAGTAACGCCGAATAAGCTGCGGTATGAATTGCGGAAATGTTTAATGGTTGATTCATCGATGATGATTTCTGACGCTGGCATTAATCTTATTTCATCGCGTTTGTTGCCGCTGATTTGCGTTAGCGGATCAAAATTGCGGATGCTTTCTAATGTATCGCCGAAGAGCGTTGGCGGAGCGGATATAACCGCTTCTCATTAAATGGTTGATCAGGTCATCGCGGTTTATTTTATCGCCGGGTTTGGCTTTTAACGTCATGCTAGCCAGCAGTTTGCCGGGTGGAATGCGCTGCAGGATTGAGTTTACGGTGGTGATGACGATTAAATTCTTTCTAGTCCCTTCTCCCGTGGGGAGAAGGTTAGGATGAGGGGGCGAGTCAGTAGCAATATGTGAGACCTGTGCATTTTGATACGTAGGCGCCCCCTCACCCTGTCCCTCTCCCCACGGGAGAAGGGATGAGCCAGCCGAGAGGCTAATCAACTCACATAAACTTTCCGCTCTTTGGTTAGCAGTGTGGATGCTTGGGGATATACGATCATAAGGCAAACAATCCCACGCAGGGATTTTTATAATTTTTAAGTCTGGCGCAAAGAATGATATTGCGGAAACCATATGTTCCATGCGCTTATCATCACGGGCGATGTGTAATAATCCGGTGGAGGAATCCTTTGCTATTTGGCTAAGCACAAGCGCATCCGGCCCTTCGGGAAGAGAGGAGAGGGTGGTTTTGGCGCTTAGGTTTTTTAAGTTTTTGTGCATATTATAATGATTTTCAGCTAATAACGGCGCTGAATTTACTGAAAAACTCATCATTTGTCGATAACTCTCCCTGTGGGATGGGAAGATATGTAAATAAAACTTGACGCAATGTGGCGATATGGTTACAATACTGGAAATTTAATTATAAATCGGGCTAGAAAATGTCGTCAATATTAAGCAAAGAACAGCAGGATATAAGAAAAGCAAATGGAGTGGCTTTGCTAAAGGCTATAGCGTATCTATGTTATAATGAAGCCACTACATTAATAGAGCAAGGAAATATAGACTTAGAGGTTACTGATCAAGATGGTTTCACTCCTATTTATAGCGCTTGTAATAGGAATAATCCTGAATTGGCAAAATTGTTATTAGAGCACGGTGCTAATCCTAATGTTGCTACAAAAGATGGTTTCACTCCTATTTTTAAAGCTTGCAGTGGTAAGAATCCTGAATTGGCAAAATTGTTATTAGAGTACGGTGCTAATCCTAATGTTGTTACGAAACATGGCTTCACTCCTATTGATTGTAATAGCTCTGTGGAAAAATTGCTATTAATTGCCGGAGCGGAAGTTAGAAATGTTGAACAAATAAAGAAAGTTATTAACCTTACTGACCAGCAATTTTGCGAGCAATTTGAAGTTATCCAAAAAGATGATGGTAGTGTTAGATATCTGTTTAAGGATAGGGTTAAAAAGGCTTACGATCAAATCATACAGGAAAAATTAGATAAAACCGGCGTTATAGCAACTGATGTGGCTGCACTTTTCAATCAACCTGAACAAGTTAAAGCATTGGCCGGAGCATTGCACAAAACTGGTTTTGCACAAATGCTTACCGAAGGCGATTCAAAGTGTTTACATAAAGCCGTTAGAACAAAACAAGACCACGCAGAATCGAATATTACTTGTCGAAAAATTGAAAAAGCTGCAAGAAAAACTTTCTCTAAAGAACTAGATAAAAATAATGACGTCATACTGCGGCTTGACCGCAGTATCCAGGTGAAAATAAAAAGCCATTTTGAAAAAATGACATATTTAAATCAACCTGGATCCTGGATATTAAGAAAATCTAATGACTAAGAAGATTTTCTAGAATTCCAGGATGACTAATTCTGCCCACCCACAAAATCAAAATCCCTCAGCATCCTCGTCACCTTATTATCATGCTCCTGTGGAAAAGGTAAGTTACCAACCATCCATGCGTAGATATCCCAATCATCTTCATTGATGAAAGCTTCGTACATATCTATCTCTTCATCACTAAAATTATTGAGATGTTTTGCTGCAAATTTTCCAAGCAGTGCATCGGTCTCTTTGCACCCTCTGTGAACACTCTGATAGATAAGGCGTTTTAGTCGTTTTTCGTCTGCCATTTTTACCTGTTTTATTTTTTACAATTGCATATTAAAAATGCATTTCACCATAGTATTTACTGTGTTTTAGCATTAAATAATTTTTCAAATTTCTTAAAAAATTATTTGTGGATAAAAAATTTCATCCACAAATTTTTGCATTCATTTTCACATCACTTTTGTGCACAATACATGATAAAATTTTTTTGTAAAAAAATTATTTTTTTTATCAAACTTCGGCATATCCAAGGCCTGCTTAGTGTCAATAACTTTTAATAAAAAAAAGTAAAAAAAAGTAGTTTACTCATGCGATGAATTTGTGCATTTATAACTTCACGAGATACACATAACGAGTCAGTTAGATTCAAAATCAAAATTGAATAATAACAAGCAAACGCATAGGTTTTTACTACTATGGGCAACCGTACTTTTCAATCTCAAGGACTTCAACCTTTAATTGCAAAAGGGTGTGCTGGAGAGGTGTCGCCAGATGCTGCATGGGAAGTTTTAAGTAGTGACTTAAGCGCAATTCTTGTTGATGTAAGAACAGCTCCGGAATGGGCTTTAGTAGGTACTCCAAATCTTACTTCCATTTCGAAACAGGCCATCTTCGTTCCATGGAGGGAGTTTCCAACTATGGAGATAAATAAAAACTTCGTGGACGAAGTGGTCGCTGAAAATAAACTGGGCGAGGAAGACCCAATATTCTTCTTGTGCAAAACCGGTGGTCGCTCGCTGGATGCTGCAATTGAATTGACCAAACATGGTTACAAGCATTGTTATAATATCTTAGGGGGCTTTGAAGGTGACATAGACGCAAACGGGCATAGGGGAAATAAGAATGGGTGGAAAAAAAGCAATCTTCCGTGGGAGCAGAGATAAATGAAAGCAGTAAATAATAACCTACAAAACAACAATTTAACTGCTCATTCAGTTTGGCTGAAGGTTTGCGACCTTTTAAAAGGCGAATTTGGTGAAGGCACATACAATAGCTGGTTAAGTCATTTATCCTTTATAGATGTGAAAGGCAGCGAAGTTGTGCTGCAAGCGCCAACAAGGTTTATCCGTGAGTGGATACAGAACAACTACCTGAACAAAATAAAAGAATTTTGGCGCCGTGAAAGCAATATGATTTGCTCTATCAATATATTAGTAGCACAAAACAGCCAAAATAAAGTTATAACTACCCACAATAAAGCTACTGAAAGCTTTGATGTTGCTGTTCAGAATTCGCCATTGGTAGAGGTTGTTGATTTTAGTGAAGATTTAGGCTCACCACTTGATAATCGTTTTACTTTTGACAATTATATTGTTGGCAGCTCTAACAAACTAGCCTTCTCAGCAGCAAAGGCGGTTGCAGATAGTGAACAGATTGTAACTGGCCATAACCCATTATTCCTACATGGTGGGGTAGGGCTTGGCAAAACTCATCTAATGCACGCTATTGCATTGCAGATAAAAGAAAATACGCCAAAGCGCCGCGTTATGTACTTATCAGCTGAGAAATTCATGTATCAGTTTGTTAAGGCCTTACGCAGCAATGAAGCTATGGCTTTCAAAGAAAAATTCCGCACTGTAGATGTGCTAATGATAGATGATGTACAATTCATCTGTGGTAAAGAAAGTACGCAGGAAGAATTTTTCCACACTGTAAATGCGCTGCTTGATTTGAAAAAACAAATCGTTATCTCTGGTGATAGGTCTCCGGCTGATTTAGATGGTATGACTGAGCGCATGAAATCCCGCCTTGGTTGGGGTATGGTTGCTGATGTGAAGGCTACCGATTTTGATTTGCGTCTTGGCATACTCAAATCAAAATCTGCCAATATGAATTCTGATATACCGCAGGTGGTGCTTGAATTCCTTGCTGGCAAAATAAAGTCAAATGTTCGCGAGTTAGAAGGTGCATTAAACAAAG
Source organism: Rickettsiaceae bacterium (assembly GCA_021323415.1). GTDB lineage: Bacteria > Pseudomonadota > Alphaproteobacteria > Rickettsiales > UBA6187 > JAJONM01. Next base: position 13,163 of record JAJONM010000041.1, on the reverse strand, counting down.
TTATAGCCCATTCTAATTTGATGGGTAAATCTATCAACCTGCAAACTACACAGGAAATCCTTGTTGATTTGCTGCGTGCTAATGAAAAAGCAATAACAATTGCTGAAATACAGAAGAAAGTCGCTGAATACTTCAATATAAAAATTTCTGATATGTCATCAGAGAAACGTGTTAGATGTATTGCCAGACCTCGCCAGGTTGCTATGTATTTGTGCAAACAGCATACAGTGCGTAGCCTATCAGAAATTGGCCGTAAATTTGGCGGGAAGGATCACACCACAGTTATGCATGCTGTAAAAAAGGTTGTGGAATTATCTGAAACTGATAACGAATTTAAGGCTGATCTGCAGGCTCTAGTTAATTTGATTAATGGTTAGTCAGAATCTAGATTCTTATTGCAATTCCTCTCAATTAGTTACAAAATAGCAAAAGTAATAGCTAATTGGTGCATGTAGCATAATGAGCGTTGTATATAGTTTTAGAAATAAGTGTCTTGGTCTCTGCAGGTTTTTATTACTTGCATTTACAATCATTCCATTTGGTTCCCACGCCGCTGATTACCAAAAAGATCTGGAAGCATTAGTATCAACCGAGATGAAACTCTGGGCTGGTAAAGATATTGTCGTCAACGCGGTTAAAGCCCAAAACGAGAAGAATGCTGATCTTTCGGTAACTGATATGAAAATATTAGATACTAAATGGATGGCTGAAAAGCGCAAAAGTAAACATCCTCTAATTAAAAGAGTATTAAGTGGTGAGCTTTCTGAGTACTTACAGAAAATTCAGGAAGAAAGCGATGGCCTTTATACTGAGATTATTGTTATCGATAACAAGGGTATGAATGTCGGCCAAAGTATTATGAGTCAAAATTATTGGCAAGGACAGCAGCCAAAATGGGAAAAAACCTTTGGCGCAAGGTCTTATGCAACTTACGTAAGCGACCTGCATTTTGATGATAATACCGAATTATTCCAGGTTGAACTTAGTTTCATGATTATGGCTGACGATGAGCCGATAGGTGTCCTTTATGCCGGCATTGATGTTGAAAAGCTGGGTGAGTGGAAAAAGAGAAAGGAAGAGCAGTAGTTGGAATTAGAGCTAAGAATTTAGAATAAGTCCTTAATCTTTAATAATTATATTTTAATGGTATTAGTCATTGCGAGGAGTGACGACGAGATATGTAGCGGGAGCGCAATATCGAGTGGAACGACGCGGCAATCCATTTTTATGTAAGTAATTGCTGGATTGCTTCGTCGTTCGGGTCGTTTCACTCCCACTTACTTCTCGCAATGACGGAGTATGTGGCGCCTTGTAGATATATAAATTTCTACAAAACAATACTCTTCTGTCCAGCTGAGACAGCCTCAGCATAAGTAGCAGCCTCTGAAATGCCGCTTCTATTGGCCCAGCTCTTCTCCTGTTCCTTTTGTACAGGCTTTCCCCCAATTTCTTCTATAATTTGCGCTAATGCAGAAGAAATATCAGGCGTTAGGTATGGTAACTCTATTTCACGCCCTGAAAAATCACGGCAATAAAGCTCTTTAAATTTTTCCGTACCAGTACATAAAGCGCCACTCAAAGTTTCATCACTGATTTGACGCAATGGACGCAAACCTTCTTCCACTATTTTCTTTAAATGCTCAAGAACTTGTTTTTGGCCTAATTCCAATAATTTTTTTATTTTTGGTTCTTTAACAGCTCTAACAGTTTTTTCTTCTACAGCTGCTTTTTTAATACCATCTGGCAGTGTGTTCTCTGGTGATTGCAAATTATGCGCGATACCTTTTTCAACAAAATCAATAAATTGATTAATCTGGCCAATCATTACTCTTTCTCTATCTTGTTGGACGGTATCGCCACCAATATGGGGTAATGCCAGCATGTTCTTTTTAGCAGGAAGGTTATCATCTAAGCTGTTTATCATTTTTATAAATGGCTCAAGCACTGAACGTGCATCACCTGGGCCAAAATAATCACCATCGATTGCGACGCCAGTTATTTTGCCAGATTTTATAGCGGCCTCTAAAGCTGCTATATCATTAACAGCTGGGCGGCCGAAGTTTACTACTTTCGCGCCATCAGCTAAAAGGGCAATTTCATCTGCCCCAATAAATCCCTTTGTTTGGACGTTTTCAGGTAAATGTATGGAAACAATCTCGGCACCTTTTAGGCTATTTTTTATATCGCCAAAGCGATAGGTAATACCCGGTGTGATATTTTTTAATTCACTCCTGTTCCACACGGTTACATTTGCCCCCATGGCATTTAGTGTAATTGCAACTTTTTTACCGATATGGCCGCCACCGACAACAGTTATTTTTTTGTCAAATACTCCATCATCACCTGCTAACTCTAGTATGCTACGTACAGTGTGAAATGCTGTGCCTACTGAATTTCCACCTGGTGTATTTGTCGCTACAAATCTTTCGTCTGCTTTTTCTTTTTCTGCTATTGGAAGATTGTTTACGCCTGAACCACAACGGCCAAAATATTCAGCTTTCACGGCTGGTAGCACTTTTTCAGGCGCAACAATTACGCCCCTGAAATCACCATTTGCGGTTATTTTAACTAGTGTCTCAGGATACTGCTGTTTGCCAATATGTACAAAATGCACTTTATCATCTTTTAAATTTTCTATGCTTGCGCCATCATCAAGTGTTAGTTCTCCATCTATTACTCTAGCGCTATGATAAAAAGCACCAGATGCAGCAATAGCATCCTTGGCTGCTTGCTCATCAAGTAATCCAATTTCAGTTGCTATCAAGCAAATTTTAGACTTAGCCATAATTTCTCCTGTCAGGCAATTAATGTTTTTAAAATCGTTTTTAAATCTTTCGCGTAAATCAGTTAGTTCAATAGGGCTTTTGGTAATGGATGCAATATTTTCAGATTTAATCATTGATATTAAACGGGTGGCTGTAGATCTAAAATGCGCCATTTCTACTAAAAGATTTATATTATCTTTTTCAAAATCAGTTAGCGGGCGGTGCATTTCGAGCGCTTCTATATAAATAGCAGCTTTTTCTGTTGAGAAATGTGGCAATTTGGCTTTTTGGATTGCCCTTGCATTAAGTACAAGTGGCTGAAAAATGTCTATAAATCCATCGCCTGCGCTCATCCAATCCATATCAAAAATGCCGGCTTGTCCGGCGAACTGGTTGCCAAAATGCATATCTCCATGCAGCAATTCTAGATCCATAGGTGGGAAGGTGTCGTAAACTTTTTTTAGCTCGCTATAGGAGCGTAATGTATTTTCGTACCAACCGCCTTCAACCCTGTTAATAAACTCTTTAACAAGTAAAGCTGAGTTCGCGTTTTTATCCTCATCCTTAGCTATTCTGGTTTTAAGGGAGGAAATAACCAAACTTTCATGTTCTTTTAATTCCGTTTCTTTACTCAATATTAAATCAATATCACTTTCTGGTTCATAAGCAAAAGCTTCGAGTAACATCTTGCCAAGATTAGTGAAAGATACTGGATTTTCTAAATCTCTAAACTCTGGGTGTTCCTGCAGTAACTTTTTTCCGGCAGCTAGGAATTTTCCATGTTGTTGGCCCATATCTTTCCAATCTACCAGTTTTGCGTCACCAGGAGAAATTTCCTCTCCTTTCATGTAGCCATATAAAACAACCTTCAAGCCTTTTATATCTTCAGGGATTGCTAGGACAGTGCCATTAATCTCAATTGTTTCGCCTATGGTTTGTAACAGTGCATCATTAAGGCCTGAGACGATCTCTGGAACTATTACTTCCTTAGATGATGATAAAGCTTTTTGCACAGCAAGTAGCTTTTGTTGATGAGCTTCATCAGTTTTTTCTCCCTGGCTCTGGCGTTTAATACTTAGGAAATAAAGTGGTTTGTCATCTTTAGTAATGATGAAGTTATAATTCTGTATGCCGGCGGGTACATTTTTTATAACTATGTTTTCAAGTCCGTATAATTTTTGGATTATTGCATTGTAGATGGGTAAGTTTTCCGGGGTAAAACTAACTGGTTTTGGCATTTAGGTACATCCTTAAGGTATTAAGGATGTTAAGTAATATTTAACACTGAGGAATGTCAAGAAGGAATAGGTGAAACTTTAGGAAAATAAAATTAATCTGCTTAACGGGATGTAAATTTAAAATAAAACCAACAGTTCTAGCGTCATCCTGGATAGCTCGATTTTCTAACTACTCATTATCGTTCGTGGAGAAAACCGGCTTCCAGGATGACGACAATACTAACGCATATGCCAAACTAGTCCGAGTCAGTCTCTATTGAGAGGGTAAAAGATTACTACTTCTTCAACAACCGCGCATACACACCCTTCTTCTCAATTAACTCATCATGAGAGCCAATTTCTTTTATAGTGCCATTATCAATCACAACAATGCGGTCAGCTTTTTGAATAGTAGAAAGGCGGTGGGCAATAATTATCGTAGTGCGGTTTGCCATTAGGTTTTCAAATGCTTTTTGCACTAATTGCTCATTCTCAATATCAAGTGCCGAGGTTGCTTCATCAAGCAATAATATTTTTGGGTTTTTTAAGAAAGTGCGGGCAATAGCTATACGTTGTTTTTCGCCGCCTGAAATACGTACGCCTTTTTCCCCGAGGAAAGTATCAAATCCATTTGGTAATTTGTTTATAAAATCAATTGCTGCGGCGGCTTCGGCAGCTTTTTTAACTTGAGCTTCTGTGGCTTCAGGATTACCAAATAAGATGTTATCATAAGCACTGCCAGAGAATATAACAGGGTCTTGCGGGACTACTCCAAACAATCCGCGTAGCTCTTCTAATTTTAGGTCGGAAATGCTAATCCCATCGATTGAAATATCGCCACTGGCGGTATCATAAAAACGCAAGAGCAATTGGAATGCTGTGCTCTTACCAGCACCAGATGCACCAACTAATGCAATTTTCTCACCGTGCCTTATATCCAGATTAAAGTTTTTTAGTGCTAATTTAGATGGTTGCGATGGATAGCTAAAGTTAACATTTTTAAATTCTATATCACCCATCAGGTTTTTAGGTAATGCCAAAGCTGGCTCTGGGTCTTTTATTAATGGCTCGGTGTTGAGTAATTCGGAAATCCGCTCCGCAGCTACTGATGCACGCTGCAAATCACCCACAACATCACTTATTGCGCCAGTTGCTGTTGCAACCACAATTGAATAGAAAATGAATGATGATAAAGTTCCCGCACTTATGTTGCCTGATAAAACATCATGTCCACCAATCCAAAGCACAAAACCAACTGCGCCGAATACAAACATAATTACAAGCGCCGTAAGGAAAGCCCTTAGCTTTATGCGCTCCGATGCAACATTAATTGTTTCTTCTATGTGGTTAAAAAATATCCTATTTTCTAATCTTTCTCTTACAAATGCCTGAATTGTTTTAATGCCATTTATGCTCTCTTCTGCGTGTGCTGAAAGCACAGCAACCTGCTCTTGTGCTTTTTTAGAGAGTTGGCGTACTTTCTTTCCGATAAATATTATTGGAATAACGACAACAGGAACAACAATAGACACAATTAGAGTAAGTTTAGGGCTGGTATGAATTAGTAAAATTGTACCGCCTACGAACATTAAAGAGTTACGTAGTACTACCGAAAGGCTACTGCCGACTACCATTTGCAATAACGATGTGTCGTTAGTAATGCGCGATAATATATCGCCTGACTTTGTAGTTTCAAAGAATTGCGGCGATAATTTTAGCAAGTGTTTGTAAATGTCCCGGCGTATATCCGCTATTACCAGTTCGCCAGTATATGTAATAAAATAAAAGCGAGCATAAGTACCAAGCGCAAGGAGTGTTGTTATACCCAGTAAAGCCAGTAATGCGACGTTTAGCATATGCGGGTCATTTCCGCCTAAGCCTTTATCAACCAGATATCCAATCCCTTTACCGATTCCTAAAACCGAAAATGAAGTAACTGCAAGCGCAATAACCGCAAAGGTTATATGCCTTTTATAAGGAGTAAGATAACGCAGCATTGGCCTAAGCTGGTTTATATCGGCTTTTTTAGGGGCGTCATTATCTTGTGTGGTTTGTTTCATGGAATGACTATATACAGGGAAAGCATGTTGTAGTCCAACGGTTTAAAAGCCAAAATGCCTGACTATGATTTTGTTACAAATAAGGCTTTGTTTTTTATTGTATCCTGCAATGTCCGTTTGTTAAGCACTTCTATAAATGCTTCGTTCGCTTCTTGCAGGTGATGCTTTAAATTGCATGAACTAACTATCGTGCATGTATTAGTATCGCGGTTGAAACACTCAACAATATGCATATTTGGTTCCAGTTTTTTTACCAGATCGCCAATTCTCAGTTCACTGGCATCGCAAGAAAGTTGAATTCCTCCGCCTTTGCCTTTGCTGCTGGTGATGTATCCGAGTTTTGCAAGGTGGTGTACAACTTTCACGAGATGATTGCGTGAAATGCCATAATGTTCTGCGATTTCGCGGACGCTGCATTTTTTTTCAGGTTGGACCGCCATATACATTAAGCTACGTAAACCATAATCTGTAAAAATTGTTAACTGCATAAAAATTCCTTCGCATAAAATTCCTTGCTATTTACTAGAATAACATTATACACATAATATGTATTTTATCTACATATTTAAAAGGAGTTCCTTATGTTAAGTCAGCAAACTATAGCTATAGTAAAATCAACTGCACCAATTCTTGCCGAGCACGGAGAGGCTCTTACCAAACATTTCTACAAGCGTATGTTCTCGCATAATCCTGAAGTGGCGCCATTTTTTAATCCTGCACACCAAACTGCAGGCAAGCAGCAACGCGCACTAGCAGGGGCTATTACTGCCTATGCTGCTAATATTGACAATCTTGAAGTGTTAGGTGGGGCGGTAGAATTAATCGCTCAAAAACATGCTTCACTTATGATTAAACCGGAGCATTATCCTATTGTTGGAGAAAATCTATTGGCATCTATCCGTGAAGTATTAGGTGAGGGGGCAACTGATGAGGTGGTTAATGCATGGGGAGAGGCATACGGGTTCTTAGCTGATATTCTTATTGGCCGTGAAAAGCAAATTTATGATGAAAATGCTAAAAAGTCAGGCGGATGGGAAGGATTCAAGAAATTCAATGTAATTCGAAAAGTAAAAGAAAGCAGCAATATTACTTCATTTTATTTAGCTGCTGCCGATGGTGCGTTACTGCCTGAGTTTAAACCAGGCCAGTATATTACTGTGCGTGTTGCTACACCTAATGGCCAGACTACCATGCGTAATTACAGTCTTTCAGATAAGCCAGGACAGGATTGGTTCCGTATTAGCGTTAAACGTGAAGTAGGAGCTGATGCAAATACACCGGAAGGATATACTTCCAACTTGCTACATAATACTATTGATGTGGGTAATGAGTTAGAGATAGCTCCACCTTGCGGTGAGTTCTTCCTTGATGTTAGCGAGCAGCACCAGCGCCCGCTAGTATTGCTTGCCGCTGGTGTAGGCATTACCCCTCTCATGAGTATTTTGCTAACTTCAATGGATGTTATGCCTGAGCGCGAGATTGTATTTATTCATGGGTGTTTGAATGAAGATGTGCAGGCTTTCAAAGGCGCTATTGATGAATTAGCAAGTAAGCATCCGAAGCTAAAAGTACATTATCGTTATAGTGATCCAGCAAAACCTGGTGTGATACGTGCAGTAAATGCAAGCACTGGTTTTATTGATGCTGAACTAATTGAATCTTTTGTTCCTGAGCGTGATGCAGATTATTACTTCTGTGGCCCACAACCATTTATGATTAGTATTTATCATAAATTGCTTAAGTGGGGTATGCCACCTGCGCAGGTACATTTCGAGTTCTTTGGTCCACGTCAGGAATTGGAAGCGGCTGCATAAGTAGTTCTCCTCCAGGCAAAGTTGAATTAATTAGTGTCTGGTATATACTAGACACTAATTAAGAAACTGTTTTTATTCTTTGATTTCTCAGTAGAAATGATATTTCTTAAAAAAATGGCATTATTATTTGGTGGAATCTGCCGATAAGGGGTAAGCTAAGAAGGAGTCGTTATGAATATAGCGTGGGTGTATCTTATTGTGGCAGGATTGCTTGAAATCTGCTGGGCAATTGGCTTAAAGTATACCGAAGGCTTTTCCCGTTTCTGGCCAAGTGTTTTCACTCTTACAACATTAGCTGCAAGTATGTATCTGCTATCTAAAGCGGCTCAAACTCTACCTATTGGCACAGCTTATGCAATTTGGGTAGGTATTGGTGCGCTTGGTGCTGCTGTTCTTGGCATTGTCTTGTTTAATGAATCTGCATCATTATTGCGTGTCATGTTTCTAGCTATGCTATTAATTGCAATACTTGGATTAAAATTTACCAGTACTAGCTAAAAGATGCTATACTGCTCTTGGTGCTCCGAAGAAGACTCGAACTTCCACAACCTTGCGGTCACTAATACCTGAAACTAGCGCGTCTACCAATTCCGCCATCGGAGCATTCCTCATCCTTATAGCAATTTAGCGCGGAATTAAAATAAAAAATTTTAACATATGCGTTGACGTCTATATTAAAGGCTATTTACAAAAACAAAACCTTCCTTTCTTCATTCAATCTTGTATATTTTTCCCATGACAGAAAAACTCCGCTGCACATGGCTGCCCATCGAGAAACCAGACTATGAACATTACCACGATACTGAATGGGGAGTGCCGGTGCATGATGACCAAAAGCATTTTGAAATGCTTATTTTAGAAGGGGCGCAAGCTGGGCTTAGCTGGTATACGATTCTAAAGCGCAGGGAAGGGTACCGCAAAGCCTTTAAAGGTTTTGATGTCCAGAAAGCTGCCAATATGACCGATGCGGAACTGGAAAACCAAATGTCCAATCCTGATATTATCCGCAACCGCTTGAAAATCTTTTCTGTCCGTAAAAATGCCAAAGCGTTTATCGCTATTCAGCAGGAATTCGGCTCGTTTGATAAGTATGTATGGGGCTTTGTTGGTGGCAAACCAAAAGTCAACCGTCCTAAAAGCATGAAGGATGTTCAGCCGAAAACTTCGGAATCAGATGCTCTTTCAAAAGACCTGAAAAAACGCGGCATGAGCTTTGTTGGCTCAACCATTATGTATGCCTATATGCAGGCAATCGGCATGGTTAATGACCATATGGAGCATTGTTTTAAAAGATAACATATTGCTTTTTATTAATTTTTGTCGTATTACACAAAAAAGGAAGCTAATATGTCACAAAGTATTAATTTATCAAAAATTATAGAAGTAAATCCAGATTTACCATACTCTTTTATTATAGAACTTCTCTTAGCGAAGTTAGAGGTAATAGAGGGGCATGTGATACCATATGAGTTTGGTTAGCTAAATGCCCCGCTATAAATGCACAGTTGAATATGAAGGAAGCGCCTTTGCTGGCTGGCAGAGGCAGGAAAACTCGCCATCTGTCCAGCAGTCCATTGAGGAAGCAATAGAGAAATTTTGCGGTGAAGGTGTACGCATCCATACTGCTGGTCGTACTGACGCCGGAGTGCACGCCATAGCGCTTGCTATTCACTTTGACCTTGAAAAAGAATATCCTGCAGAAAAGGTTATGGGAGCTATAAATTTCCATGTAAGGCCAGGCAAAATCGCGATTAACAGATGCGAAATAGTAAGTGAAGAATTTCATGCAAGGCATTGTGCTATAAAAAGATATTATGTTTATCGTATTGTAAATCGTCGCACTCCTTTAGTATTGGATGAGGGAAGGGCGTGGTTCGTGCCGGTTGCGCTTGATGTAGATAAAATGCGTAAAGCTGCTAGCTATATGATTGGTAAACACGATTTTACCAGCCTGCGTGACTCAGAATGCCAGGCAAAATCACCAATAAAAACTATTGATGAAATCCGTATTGAACAAAACGGTGAGCTTATCGAAGTTTACGTTTCGGCCAAATCCTTCCTACATCACATGGTGCGTAACATTGTAGGAACTCTTAAGTTTGTCGGTGATGGTAAGTGGCAGCCAGAATATATAGAAGAAATACTAGAAGCGAAAGATCGTTCAAAAGCTGGTCCAACCGCGCCGGCTTGCGGGTTATACTTCATTAAGGTGGATTATTAGTTATAAATTCAAAATTTATTTTGTGGCCTCACTGCTGGCGTCATGCTAAATTTATTTCAGCATCTAAGGTTCGAAATATTTTGTAGATTCATTTTATTGTTAGTCCTGTAATCAAAGATCAATGGATTGTTTTTATTGATGGATGGATGCTGAAATAAATTCAGTATGACGCTAGAATTGAAGGCTCAGGATAAATAAAAATAAGGTTCTTACTTCTACTTAAAACTATTCCACGAAATGCCAATAACAAAATAGACTCAAAAATCTTACTTATTAAGCATTTGTTAACATATTAATGTTACAATGCGTTAATGAAGCAGAAATTAAAAGAAGCTATAGATAAGCGTGATTTGGAAGCAGTAAAAGAACTGTACAATTCCCTTTTAACTGCGAAAGAAACCGAAGAGTTTATTGAATATTTTGATTATGCATTTATTAATGATTCGCATGAAATAGTGCTTTTTTGTGCGCAAAAGACAGTGGCTTTCTTCAGAAAGCAGGGTATTACTGCAAAAGATGCCATTACAACGGGTGCCCATTCAGGGAGAACCTTGCTTCATATTGCAGCCTTGGGTGGAAATGAGGGGGCTATTTCTGAGCTTCTAGCAAAAGGAGCGGATATTGATGCTAAAACAAAAATTGGTGATACTCCATTAATTATAGTTTCAGCCACAGGAAATTTAAAAGCTGTACAATTATTTATAAAAGCTAAAGCAGAACTAAATACTATTAATAATAGTGGAAATACCGCTTTAATGTATGCTGATATTTAGGCGAATCTCCAAAAAAATATGATCATTTTGGTCCAAAAGACAGCACCCCATTGCCAGAAGTAGTAACCGTAGAGACACTTGCCCAATCAATTTTATGGCGTGCACAATATAGTGCTTTAGAAAGCCTACGCATTAGTTTAAAGAATAAGGATACGTTAATAACTGCTAAAAAGGAAATAACCAAGCTTTTGACAGATAATGGGTTAGATGACCAAAAAACTCAGCTACTCTTTGAGCAAGGCGAGGGGCGCAAAAAACTTGAACGCTTATGCGATCAATGTGCTTTGCACTGCGTGAAAAATTACGAGTCTTACAAGGAAAAAGATCCCAACAGTAAACTTGGCAGAAAGATAACAATGTACCATTATACCCCTGATAGCAAATCCATAAATAGACTGGAAAAATGTGTGCAAACTTTTGTCACAAAGCATATGCCAGAAGAACAAAGCATCTCATTTACTAGTCATGAAAAGAGTAAGTCAGATTCACCCACGCATTCCTCTAAATTTCAAAAAGAAACTTCCAGGACTTTTGCTGAACGAAGTCAATCTTCTTCAGATAAAGAACAACATCGTAACTCGTAATATTAGTAAGTTTCCGTTACTTAGGCTACTTAAAACTATTCCACGAAATACCAATCACAAAATTAGTCACATTTTGTTTATCGGTACCAAACGGTAAAATACATGACCGGTATTTTACCAAATGGTTGTTTTGATCAACGAATTGACCATCTAGGTTTTTAGGACGCGGGTTTTGTAACATATCATCAAAGTTTTCTAACATTTTTTTAGCTGGTAAAAAATGCAGCTGCGCTTTCACCCTTTGGCCCACCAGATTATCCCCAAATACATCCGATAAATCCTCACCGATGTACTTGTAATAATAGTTAGCTTTTCCATCTTCACGCGTTACATTAAGCACGATACACTTACCCCACAAATCATGTACCATCTGGGAATTAAAAACGTTCATGGCAGGAACATCAGCATCTTTCCTAATGCGTTGCCAATATTGTGTTAGGCGGGTAGTAAGGCGAAGTTCAATCATATACGTTACACTTGACTTTTTGTACAATTGGCTGTTATAATATGTAGTAGGAGAGGATGTCCTAGTTTTGTGGACGTAAGACACCCCCTGATACTTAAAGCTAATCCAGATATTCAAGAATATCTAAGACCAACTTCAAGACCAGCCGGACTATCGTTAGTAGTCCGGCTTTCTTTTCGAAGTACATTTTTCCTCCATAAATAAAGGTTAAACAGACTCTCCCAAGAAGACAGACTAAGAAGAAGACCTGCTCCTAACTTACCCTGCCTTTCGGCAGGTGAAGTTGATAATACATTTGATTTTTTCGATTGCAAGTTGGATGGATTTTAATTCTCTGTTTACTTTATGTTAATCGGGATGTAGAACACTTTCATAATTTTATTAGGAAGTAGACTATGACAGCACAAGCAGTGAGCAAACAATTTAACGATTATAAAGTTGCTGATATATCTTTAGCTACGTGGGGACGCAAGGAAATCGAAATCGCCGAAACTGAAATGCCTGGCCTTATGGCTGTGCGCGCAGAATATGGCAACAGTCAGCCGCTGAAAGGTGCGCGTATCGTTGGCTGCCTGCATATGACAATCCAAACTGCAGTGCTGATTGAAACCCTGACTCACTTAGGTGCTGCTGTACGTTGGAGTTCTTGCAATATATTCTCAACGCAGGATCAGGCTGCAGCGGCAATAGCTGTAGAAGGCATACCAGTATTTGCATGGAAAGGTGAGACCGAGGAAGAATACGAATGGTGTATTGAGCAAACCCTGCAAGGGCCAGATGGCTGGAAGCCAAACATGATTTTAGATGATGGCGGTGATTTAACATTAATAATCCATGAAAAACATCCTGAATTACTAAAGGATATAAAAGGTGTTTCGGAAGAAACAACAACTGGTGTACATCGCTTAGTGCAAATGGCGAAAGCTGGCACTTTGAAAGTTCCAGCAATTAATGTAAATGATTCTGTTACAAAATCAAAATTTGACAATCTTTATGGTTGTCGCGAAAGCTTAGTAGATGGTATTAAGCGTGCAACTGATGTTATGATTGCAGGCAAGATAGCTGTTGTTGCTGGCTATGGAGATGTGGGTAAAGGTTCTGCTGCCTCACTTCGTAACCAGGGTGCGCGTGTAATGATTACAGAAATTGATCCAATTTGCGCACTGCAAGCTGCTATGGAAGGCTACCAGGTTGTGCTGATGGAAGATGCTGCTCCAGTTGGAGATATATTTGTAACTACTACCGGCAATAAAGACATCATAA
>JAJONM010000040.1 GCA_021323415.1 Rickettsiaceae bacterium | reverse complement strand
AAAAAATAACAAAGGAAAAAACATGAGTAAAGATAAAATCCAGCTAACCGAGGATGAGCAAAACAAGTTAAATAAGGAACTCATGGATAGTGATCATACCCCTTGGGTGGTAAGCGCTATAATCAAGGGGGCCGATATTAATACTAAGGGTAGAAGTGGTAAAACCGCTCTGCATGTAGCCGCTGACACTAACGATCTGGATAACATAATTTATTTCCTGGAAAAAGGTGCTGATATTAATGCTAAAAACTACCGTGGCAAAACGCCTTTTATGTTGGCAATGGAAAGTAAACATGCAGAAGCTATGAAGCTGCTAATATCAAAAGGCTACGATGCTACCAAGGAAGAAAAAAGTAAAATTTTTGAAATAGAGCACCCTACTTTAAATGATAAATTATTCACTGCCTTAGAAAAGTGTGACATTAACGAAACAGACGCCCTGATAAAGCAAGGTGCGGATGTTAATGCCAAACAAAATGGAGAACCTCTCCTGAGTTATGCATTTCATAGTATGTTACCATTTGCAGAACACGGTTTAGATGCCATAAAGCTATTGATAGAAAAAGGCGCTGATGTTAAGGCAAAGGACTCTTATAAGGATACTCCCCTAACTCCTCTTATGACTCGCCATACAGATTTTAGCAAATTCACTCAGTTCGGCTTAGATTGTTTCAATCTACTCCTAAAAAAGGGTGCTGATATTAACTCACAAAACATTTACGGAAGAACCATACTGCATAATTTTGTAACCAAGTGTGACCTTGCTGGCGATATAAATATACTTCTAAAGAATGGCGCGGATGTTAACTCCCAAGATGGAAATGGAAAAACTTCTCTGAATTACGCAGTGGAAAAGTTAGAACATGTTGTTTCAAATTGTGAAACAACAATAAGTGAAGATCATAAACAATTTATAGCACAGCTACTTATGTCAGGTGCCAAAGTTCAAACTGAAAAATTAATCCCTCTAGGTTTTTCCCCTAATGATTTTGATGATAGCGGCCGCTTTGTATGGAGTCATATGCCCATTTCACACTTAGCAGCAAATATGTAGCAAAAGTGGTGCGCGACAATGCCGAAAGTGATGTTATCCAATTATAATTAAACAGGAGGGAGGCAAAATGAAAGCCTCCCTTAATTTATCATCGTCATGCAAGAGCTATATTGTTAATAATTAGCTACTACTTATAATATTTCACCAGCCGCTTCTTAACCTTATCAGAAACCATCCCATCCACATCACCACCCAGGCGCACAATCTCCTTAACAAAGCGTGATGCGATAAAATGGGTTGATTCGGAAGCCGGGAGGAAAACAGTCTGGATTTCAGGGTTCATTTTTGTGTTCATCCCCGACATCTGAAATTCATATTCAAAGTCAGAAACAGCACGTAACCCTCTGATAATTATGGAGGCTTCATGCTCTTTTGCAAAATTTACTAGCAACCCCTCAAAGCCCACCACCTCAACTTCCACACCATTGGTATAAGGTCCAATATCCTGCTTAACCATTTCAACACGATCATAAAGTGAAAATATCGGTGTTTTAGACGTATCCGCCGCAACTGCGATAATCAACTTATCTACAATCTTTACCGCACGCTTGATAATGTCAACATGCCCAAAAGTGATAGGATCAAAAGTACCAGGATAAACCCCTACGTGCTTATTTTTATTTGTCATTAGCAATTACTCTTCCTAAGCCGTCTCTATCGCTGGACGGGTATCTTACCCCATCCACACATTCATGTACAAAGTTGAGTTGGACATGAACATGAGGAATGAGTTCCAAACCCATTCCTACAAGATTTCTCAATTCCTACTCTTCTTCTGCCGTCTCCTCAACTTCATCCCCAGATGATTCCGCAATCCTAGCAACAGAGATAACTTTCTCGCCTTCTGCTGTTTTGAATATTGTCACACCTTGAGTATTACGGCCAGTTACACGCACATCATGCACCGGGCAGCGGATTAGCTTGCCACCAGTTGTGATCAGGATTAACTGGTCAGTATCTTCAATCTGATAGCTGGCAACAACTTTGCCATTACGCTCAGATGTAATAATATTCACAATACCAGAACCACCACGATTAGTAGTTCTGTACTCATAAGCCGAACTGCGCTTACCATAACCATTTTCAGTAATGGTCATAATAAACTGCTCATGACGCGCCCAGTTTTTAATTGTGTCAATAGGCAGCTCACTTTGAACATCTTTAGCAACATCCTGAACTACCGCCTCTTTTTCAGCTTTATCAGCATCTTCAGCAAGCTCTTTGGCAAGCAACGCATCTTTCAATTTCATACGAACTGGCACAGGAATTTTCAGGTAGACATCGCGCGTTTCAGTCTCAGTCAGCTCAGTACCATCTAAAATTGACATTGAAATCACCTGGTTGCCCGGCTCAAGTTTAATTCCACGTACACCTGTTGATGCACGGCTCTTGAACTCTCTCACCGCATTTGCAGGGAAACGTACGCACTTGCCGTTAACAGTTGAAAGCAGAACGTGCTGACCTTCCGCACATACACGCACGCTTATCAGCCTATCGCCCTCATCGAGTTTCATGGCGATTTTACCATTAGCCTGAATGCGCTTGAAATCAGACAAATCATTACGGCGCACTGTACCATGGTTTGTAGCAAACATGATGCTTAGCTTATCCCAATCATCCTCATTTTCAGGCATTGGCATCACAACGTTAATAGTCTCGTCTTTTTCCAGCGGGAATATATTAACAAGCGCCCTACCCTTTGTATTTGGACCACCGAGAGGTAATTTATAAACCTTCAGTTTGTATACTTTTCCTGTCGTAGAGAAGAACAACATAGGTGTATGTGTATTAGTCACAAACACCTTAACTGTTGCATCGTCGTCATTCATAGTCATTCCAGAGCGGCCTTTTCCACCGCGCCTTTGCGCACGGTAAGTAGAAAGAGGTACACGTTTGATATATCCGCCCATAGTCACGGTTACCACCATGTCTTCCACAGGAATAAGGTCCTCAATATCAACTTCAAACTCACTTTCTTCAAAAGTGCTTTTACGTGGAGTGGCAAACTCAGTTTTTATATCAGTAAGCTCTTGTTTTATAATGCTTAAAATACGATCGCGCGAACGCAGGATATCAAGATAATCCTTAATATGCTCAGCAAGTTCAGCAAGTTCAGAATTAATCTTTTCCTGCTCTAAACCAGTCAAACGCGATAATTTCATCTCTAAGATTGCACGCGCTTGTGTTTCTGTAAAATAGCATTCCCCATCTGCCACAACATTATTGTGGTCATCCACCAAATCAATCAGAACCTTAACATCAGCCGCCGGCCATGCACGGGCTAATAACTGCTCACGCGCAACTGTAGGGTCTGGTGCTGCACGAATAACCCTTATCACTTCATCAATATTAGCAACAGCAATAGAAAGGCCAATTAAAATATGCGCCCTATCCCTATCTTTACCAAGCAGGAATGCAGTACGGCGCGTCACAACTTCTTCACGGAAATTGCTGAATGCAATTAGTACGTCTTTCAGATTCATCAAACGCGGACGACCACGGTCAAGCGCCAGCATATTTACGCCAAAAGACGTTTGCAGGTCAGTGTAACTATAAAGCTGGTTAAGGATTACATCAGCATTAGCATCTTTTTTAGTTTCGATAACTACGCGAACGCCGTGCTTATCCGACTCATCGCGCATTTCTGAAATGCCTTCGATTTTCTTATCACGCACCAACTCGCCGATTTTTTCAAGCATTAAAGCTTTATTCACCTGATATGGCACTTCAGAAATAATAATCGCCTGGCGGCCTTTTGCAATATCTTCAATTATTGCACGTCCACGCATCACCACTGATCCACGTCCAGTCCTGATTGCATTGCGTGCACCAGTACGGCCAAGAATAACTCCACCAGTTGGGAAGTCAGGACCCGGCACAATCTGCATCAACTCTTCATCGGTAATTTGATTATTATCAATATAGGCAAGGCAGGCATCGATAACTTCGCCTAAGTTATGCGGAGGGATATTAGTTGCCATACCAACCGCAATACCACCACCACCATTGACCAAAAGATTCGGGAATTTAGCAGGAAGAACAACAGGCTCGCGCTCAGAACCATCATAGTTTGGCTGGAAATCTACGGTATTTTTATCAATATCATCAAGGAGAGTATGGGCAACTTTCGCCATGCGCGATTCGGTATAACGCATCGCCGCCGCAGCATCACCATCCATCGAACCAAAATTCCCCTGCCCGTCAATAAGCGGAACACGTAAAGAGAAATCCTGCGCCATACGAACCATAGACTGGTAAATCGCCGAATCGCCATGCGGGTGGTATTTACCCATTACCTCACCCACTATACGGGCTGATTTACGGTAAGGTTTATTATAATCACAGCCACTTTCATTCATGGCGAATAAAATACGGCGATGAACTGGCTTCAAACCATCGCACGCATCAGGAATCGCACGGCTAACAATCACGCTCATCGCGTAATCAAGATACGAATTACGCATCTCATCTTCAATAGCAATAGGCCTAATTTCCGATTCTCTTATGGCTTTTACTTCGCTCACTCTAATATCCAATCATATAAATTAATTTAGAGGATTATTAATACAGGAGATGCGATAGGCTAGCAAGGGAAAAAGCAGCATTTTTCTAACATTATAGTGTAACAATCAAGCAGCTTTACGTTGTACATAGCACTTCCTTATGTCTATGCCATACGATCAAATATATTACTTATAATCCCTTATGTATTGAAGACTGAATTTTTATACAAACACCTCTAAATTACTGCGGCAACCTCAACAAGGCTAAGCCGTGACAAGATCAGGCAGTAATGGAAAACCTAAAAAGAAACACCTGTTCATAGGCGAACCGGCATTAACAGTCTACGATTCTGACAAACATTATCATCCTTACGGCATCTTAATCCGAGGCCAGGCCATGCCGGTTATCACAGATAGGCCTGCAGATAAATCTACCATTCTAAAAATTATTACTACTTTTTTAAGCGTTTACATTGCAGGCGTTTACAAAACTTATGAAGAGGTCCGCAAACAACATGAAGGCATGCTATATAAAATTAACAATAATATGGAAAAGCTGGAAAGGTTATACCAGGAATCAAAGGAATGGGAGCAGTCTTTAAGCAGCAATTCTTCGTTAACAAGTTCATACAATTCTGAACTACAACATAGAATTAGCAATATAGCGTATCATTTAGCAGAAATTGAAACTCTCCAACAAAAAAAAAGAATTACCAACACAGGTAAGAATTGTGACTGGACTGGAATTCTAGACATTTCCTGTGTACTTGGAGGAAATGTCCTAAATGTTGGTGAAACAACCTATCAAATAGGGAGCTTAATAAGCCCAGATGCTAAAAGAATTATAGGGAGCGCCTTAGGAACCGCAATTAGTAATGTTGGAAAAATTGCCAGCGGAGTATTTCTATTAGGCAATGCAGCAGCACTAGTTTATGCGTCTAGTGAAATTCACCAGGGCTTTATCAATAAAAGTTTGCTTAAAAAAAATAGAGCGCACCTTAGAAAAACTTTTGAATTATACCCTGGTTGCTTTACTGAAAAACAAAACATCGAAGAAATTATAGACACTCAGATACACTTCGTTAAAAAAAGAAACATTGAATATGGTATTGTCAATCTTATTGGCCATGCTCTTTCAACTGCAGCCACTATATCTGGTCTCACTGTGGCCGGTGTAGTAGCTTCACTTCCATTAACACTAATATCATTACCATTTAACATTGGCTCATCAGTATCACGCATAATATACCAGTACAAAGAACAAAAATATAAAGGAGTCGCAACAGAATACGCTGAGGACTATTTAACAAACTATGACATATTAGCATTATTTAAAAAATATAAAAACAAACCAGATATTTACAGCAGCACTTTAAAGGAATTAAACAAAGGATTAGGTGAAAGCACTGATAAGCTAGCTGTAATGAAATCGCTTACTATACTTTACCGTTTGATTAATAATAAAAAATACAAAAAACTCTCTGCCGATGAAAAAATTTCTAAAATAGAAACCCTGTTAAAAGGCAAAACAGATTGGTTTTCACCTAAATTTTCCAGCAAAGATGATATAGAGCAAGGAAAGAAATGGGTAACTTTTAGGAAGCCCACTGTTAAAGGCAGCAGTTTAGAACAAACTATAGGGTCCAAAGTAAAAAAAATTTATTGGGAAAATAAAAGCGAATTAAAAAAGTTTCTGGAACTCCCTAACAAAGAAGCAAATAAAAGAATAATTTCTTGCGCAGTAAGATGCCTGAACAATGAAAAATGTTCTCTTACTGAACTTAAAAAAAAGCCATTTTACATGACCAGGGACCGGCTAAACGACATCCTAGAATCACTCGACATGCAAGATAGCAAGGTGTACAAAAAAATAAATCATGGTTCCGAGCTTAATGCACAAGATTACAAAAATTTAGCAATCAATATAGCTAAAAGAGGTAAATCATCATTTAAAGCTATACGCTTTTACCTTGCAGATAACATAGTACGCACTTCTCATATTGTAGAAATATGTGAAAAATTATCTCCTTCCTATGATACCCCCCCTATAAAAAGAACATTAAATCCTAACCAATTATTACAGAAAGATGAAGCAGAAGACATTGCAAAATCTATTTATGAAAAAAAGCACGCACCTAAAAG
This sequence comes from Rickettsiaceae bacterium, assembly GCA_021323415.1. Taxonomy (GTDB): domain Bacteria; phylum Pseudomonadota; class Alphaproteobacteria; order Rickettsiales; family UBA6187; genus JAJONM01. The sequence goes on along the minus strand of JAJONM010000040.1, from coordinate 8,788 downwards.
TTATACCCAATTTAACGAAATTAGCCGTAATATTGATAAAGACGGAAATAGACTAATAATTTACAGCGATCCTTTTGATAGCAACCCAAGTGCAAACATAACATACTTCATATCTAAAAATAACCAGTTAACTATAAGATATGGCAACAAAACTAGCGCAATTATTCCACTACAGAAGCATACCGATAATAATATTACCGGAATTGAGATCCACAGAGTTCACAATGGTAGGTACGAAGGTCATGCTATAGCTGAACAAGGAGAAGGAAAATCAAATCTATCCGACATATCACCAAACATAGAAAATTGGGTTGATATGGTAAAACGCACCCAGAACCTAAATAACAGAAGCTTTTCCTAGGCCACCATCCAGGCCACAGACACCGCAAATATCTATATTTCAACAAGTTAGCAAAGCATTCTAACGTAGCAAGCAGTGCATAATCATGACAACTCCTGCTTGACATCTATTTTCTAAGAGTGTATTAGATACGCACAAAGAGTTAATAATGATTCTTAGTTGCAAAAAATTTCATGAAAACCACATACGATACATCCCTCCGGAATAACTATGAGTCATTATTAGATTATAATGATGACCATCATGATTACACCGGTGATGTAGCCACTGTAGCGCCACAAGCACCAACAACCCCTATAACAAGATTTTTTTCAAAAAAAGTGGATAAAATCAAAATAATTTGGAGAAAATTATACGGGGTAGATGGAATAGATGATGGTTTAAGTGCAGCAGTTCAACCACTACCACCAGAACTTCAGCCATACGCTTTGCTCTTTGGCCTTGTGGGTGGAGACGTTCTTATCTGGCCTGGGGTTAAGGGCATGATTAAGGATTATAAAGAAGGACGCGAACGATATAAGAACACAAAGCAAAAACGCATCGTAACAGAAGCAAACTTGCGTCAATTATCTTCTCAGTCAGAAGCAGTAAGGCAGTTCATTGCAAAAGAATTTGGGATTAAACTTGATGATAAAACTCCTAATCCCGCCTTCGCCCCGATGCCAGCGGGCATGAGCAGTATTGATCAGCTTGCCTATAATATATTGCAGTACGAAACAATCCGTAACAAAGAGCTGATTGCCAAGCTGGAAAAAAACTGGGGCTGGCTTGGTGCACTTGGCATGAGCGGCATGTTTGCAGCCGTCGCAGGCAGTGCCGGCAAAGCATTTAATAATATATTAAAGCAGGAGATATTGGGGCCGAACCCCGCGGACTCAGCTACCAAAGCAGGGTTTGACCTGGCTTCGACTGCACTAAACAGCATAACCGGCATGATTTTCTTTATCGGCCAAGCAGCAATGGTCGGCTTCAGCATCAATAAAGCGCGCGAAGGCAAGATGTCAATGGATCTTCTGGAAAAGCATATAGAGCGCTTTAAAGAATATGCAGACGACTTAAAATCTGGAAAAGATGTACAAGAAGTAATGAAAAGGCTTCATCACTACCAAAGAAAAACTAATTTTGAATACGGCATAATTAATGCTGTCGCCCAAATTATTATGGCTATAGGCTCCCTTGCAGGTGTTTCAGGAGCCGGACTGCCCATCACCCTCACCTGTTCTGCTGTTGGCACCGGACTGACTGGCTACGCTGTTAGCTCGCGCATTGTATTTATGAGACGGGAAAAAAATTTCAAGGGTATGATAACCGATTACAGCAAGAAATATACAGAGAAATTCGATCTTTTGAATCTTTTCCATGAATATGAGAAAGACAAAAATATTCACCAGAAAATTATTAAGAAGCTCGATTTAGCCAACGACAAAAGCCTTGATAGGCTTGCAATGGCAAAACTTTTATCGCTACTAAACCATATAGTAAACGATAAAAAGTACCGCGACAAATCCCCTGATAAACAGATGGATTTGCTAGTTAAAATGCTCAAAGGCAACGATATCGCTGGCAGCCACCTTGAACCAACACCTTGCTTTAAAGCAAAGAATTTTTTTGCATTATACAAAAACGAAATTAGGGATTTTCTGGCAAGTACGGGAACATCACGTGACAACGCCAATATACAATTGGCAAAGTGGTCTACTGACATATTAAGAAAAGAATTTACCTTTTCCCCTTCCCCATCAAATGACATCGACAGCAAAAAGATATTAAAAATTCTTGATCAGCTTAACCTCAAGGCTGAAGCAATATACGCCAAGCTGGAAAACGGTGAAGAATTATGCAGCGGTGATTATAAAAAGCTGGCGAGTATTATTATAAACAGGACGAAAGGATCGTTCAAAGCAATAAGGATGCAGTTCAGTGATTCTATTACGTTTGCAACTGAAATGAAAACTACCGCAGAAAAACTAAAAGAAGCAAGCATCACTGAAGCGGATATAGAAAAATGCGTAGAGCCAAGCCTGCAGCCGATTAGTTTTCCAGCTGGCCAAATGGATGTTCCACATGCCATGCTTCAGCAAAGCAAAGTCATTTCGCATTCAGATGCTGCACTGCTAGTAGAGGCTGTGTACAACAATAAACCGCTACCAACAGGATATGCTTTTTATAAAGAAATAGAGAATGGAATCGATAAAAACGGCAATAAATATATATTATACCAACACCCTGATAATTCAGCTATCACAGAAAAATATATCTGGGATAAAAGCAATAACAACAAACTGATAATACAACATAGCCATCAAACAAATGCAATTTTTCCCGTTGCAAAGTGTACCGGCAATATAACAACAGGACTAGAGCTGCATAGCGTACATAACGGAATCTATGAGGGCGGCGCAATCGCCCATCATGGCACCGGCATCTCCTCACTCCATTCGATAAGCAATCACCCGGAGGAACACCAGCGTTCTACCGCCCAACATTCGAGTTTTGCCTCACGAGTTGCAAAAAGAGTTGCCGACCAGACCTGTAAAGACAAGTCCGCACCAAGAATGGAGAATATTGCAAGGGGTTAATTTATATAAGATCGGGGGGTACACCCCCGATCTAAGGATAAAGTGTAACACTTTATTTAAGCCACCTTCTCTTTTGTCTTTGTTTTCTTTGTCAGATACGGTTTAAGGTATTCGCCAGTAACGCTATCTTTATTAGCAACCACCTCTTCTGGGGTTCCAATCGCAACTACCTTCCCTCCTTTATCACCACCACGCGGACCAATATCGACTATATGGTCAGCAGTTTTAATAACATCGAGGTTATGCTCAATTACAATAATTGTATTTCCAGCATCTACAAGTGTATGTAAAACTTTAAGAAGTTTACCAATATCCTCAGCATGCAATCCAGTTGTCGGCTCATCTAGTATATATAATGTACGACCTGTAGAGCGCTTTGAAAGCTCTTTTGCTAGCTTCACCCTTTGTGCCTCTCCACCAGATAAGGTAGTTGCAGATTGGCCAAGCTTAATGTAGCCCAAACCAACTTCTTTTAGGGCTTCCATTTTTTCTTTAATTATTGGCACTTTAGAAAAGAATTCATCAGCTTCTTCAACGTTCATATCGAGAACATCAGAAATCGATTTCCCCTTATACTTCACCTCCAGCGTCTCACGATTGTAACGCTCGCCCTGGCATGCATCACAGTTAACGTAAACATCAGGAAGGAAGTGCATTTCTATCTTTATTAGACCATCACCCTGACACACTTCACAACGGCCACCTTTTACGTTAAACGAGAAACGACCAGGCTTATATCCACGCGCTTTTGATTCAGGCAGATTAGTAAACCAATCACGTATTGGACCAAATGCGCCAGTATATGTCGCAGGATTAGAACGCGGCGTACGGCCAATCGGCGATTGGTCAATTTCGATAATTTTATCAATCGTCTCAAGGCCCGCGATAGAATCATGCATTCCCGGCGTTACTTTCGTGCCGTTTAGTTTTTTGGTTATTGCCTTATATAATGTATGAATTACAAGACTGGACTTACCACCACCAGATACACCAGTTACACAGGTAAACACCCCAAGCGGCAGCGTAACATCAATATTTTTCAAGTTATTAGCACGTGCACCTTTTATCCTAATCGATTTTTTCTCACTCCACGGACGGCGCTTTTCCGGAACAGCAATAAATTTTTTGCCACTTAAATATTGGCCAGTAATACTCTCCTTGCTTTTCATAACTTCTGCAGGAGTGCCTTGCGCAATAATATTTCCACCATGAACACCAGCACCAAGACCAACGTCAATCAAATGATCCGCTTGGCGCATTGTATCTTCATCATGCTCCACAACTATTACGCTATTGCCTAAATCACGTAAGCCACATAAAGTATTAAGAAGTTTTTGGTTGTCGCATTGATGCAATCCAATCGAAGGCTCATCCAGAACGTAAAGTACACCGCTTAAGCCCGACCCAATTTGCGATGCAAGCCTTATACGCTGGCTTTCCCCACCTGATAAAGTCCCTGATTCACGATTTAAAGTCAAATAGCTAAGCCCAACATTATCAAGGAATTCCAGGCGCTTATTTAATTCTTTTAACACTCTTTCCGCAATTGCATTATGGGTAGCATTTAGCTTTTTATGCAAATTACTAAACCAATCAACCGCCTCACTAATAGTAAAATCAGACGTTTCACCGATATGTAAACCATTTACCTTTACGCACAAAACTTCAGGTTTCAGCCTATGTCCGTGACATGCATGACATTTAGTAAGATCTTGATATTTCTCAAGTTCTTCGCGTAGCCATGTACTATCCGTGTCTTTCCATCTCTTATTGAGGCTATTAATCACGCCTTCAAATGGCTTATTAACAGTAAAATTACGTGAACCTTCGTCATATTCAAATTTTATCGACTCTTCGCCTGAACCATAGAATATAATCTCTTTGATATTTTCTGGTAGATCACGGAACGGGACATCAAGGTTGAATTTATAATGCTTTGCCAAACCAACTAATGTTTGATCAACATGGCGTGAATTAGACACGACCCACGGTGCAATCGCCCCTTTACTTAACGAAACATTATCATGTGGAACAATCAGGGCAGGATCAAAAAACACCTCAGTACCCAAACCATCACAAGAAGTACAAGCGCCATAAGGGCTGTTAAACGAGAACATGCGTGGCTCAATTTCTTCCAAGGTAAAACCAGAAACCGGACAAGCAAATTTCTCCGAGAAAACAATCCTTTCGTCCTTTTTCAACTCACCTTCGTAATCTTTAGGTAGCCCAACTATATCAGCATAAACCAAACCACCTGAAATTTTCAGTGCGGTTTCAATTGAGCTTGGCAAACGGTTGCCTAAATCATCAGCAATAGCAATCCTATCTACCACCACTTCCATGTTGTGGTGTTTGTTTTTATCTATTTGTGGCAAGTTAGTAACTTCATGCATCTCACCATCAATCATAAAGCGGGTAAAGCCTTGTTTTTTTAACTCAATTATCTCACGGCTGTGCTCCCCCTTCCTTCCCCTAATAAAGGGCGCCAGGATATACAATTTAGTATCCATCGGCAGTTCCATAACCCTATCAACCATTTCAGAAACACTTTGACTTTTTATTGGCTGCCCGGTTGCCGGAGAATAAGGAATACCGATACGCGCAAATAATAGGCGCATATAGTCATAAATTTCGGTCACAGTAGCTACAGTTGAGCGCGGGTTGCGCGATACAGTTTTCTGGTCAATAGCAATAGCCGGAGAAAGGCCAGAAATCGATTCAACATCAGGCTTACCCTGTAATTGCAGGAACTGGCGCGCATATGACGAAAGGCTTTCCACATAACGTCTTTGTCCTTCTGCATAGATAGTATCAAAGGCAAGTGACGATTTACCAGAACCACTAAGCCCGGTAATTACAACGAGTTTATTCCTTGGAATATCAACACTAACATTCTTAAGGTTATGTTCTTTTGCACCAACTACCCTGATAAACTCATCCATTACCACAACTCCCTGACAACTTTTGTAAGGAACACATTGTACATACTAGGAAGACAGTATGCAAGGAAGTTATTAGTCAGCTATAAATACTGCATTTGCTATAGAAATTTATTTAGGTAGCTATAGATTTTTATTGCCATATGTATTTATATTGTATTTTATATTGATGAATTAATTTTAAAGTGAGAGAGAGCAATCATGGCAGGTTCAGTAAATAAGGTTATTTTAATTGGAAATCTGGGTAAAGACCCTGAAATAAGAAGCACCCAAACAGGCGGAGAAATTGCTAATCTCACTATTGCTACATCTGAGTCGTGGAAAGATAAATCAACCGGTGAACGCAAAGAAAAAACTGAATGGCACCGTATTGTAATATTCAGCCCTGCCTTAGTTGGTATCGCTAAACAGTACTTAAAAAAAGGCTCAAAAATATATGTAGAGGGTTCATTACAAACACGCAAATGGCAAGACCAAAGCGGTGCCGATAAATACAGCACTGAAGTAGTGTTACAGCCTTTCAACTCTACATTAACTATGTTAGATAACAGAGTTAACGACAACTCAGATAATTCATCATCATATGGCAATAACAACTCTTATTCTGCACCTCAAAGCGGACAGAAAGAAGAGTTTGTTGTTGAAGAACTAGATGACGAAATCCCATTCTAGTGCAAGTGCAAGTAGTTAGTGCAAGTAAAAAACTATTAACTTGTACTAACACTAACAACTTACACTAGTTAACAATCTATTAAGCTTTCCGTGCTATAAATAATCCTGGTAGCTAATATCAGGATTTTTTATTTATGGAAAACCCACAGGACATAGATATATTACAACGCCTGGATATACTCGGCAAAAAGATAGCTTTACTTGAAAAAGTCAGCTCCGAAATACTAACTTCCCTACACCATTTAACCGAGCACACAAAAGATGCCTGCGTTCAATTGCAAGAAATGCAGCCAGCCCCAGCCCAGAACACTTTATTAAAATTACAAGAGACCCCAGAGACGGAGCCTGTAAATGTGGAACCTATTCAAGAAGAAACCAGTACAAATGAATTGGCTAATGAAGATACAAAAGAACCGCCGGAAGAAAATTCCAAAGCACCAGAAGTACCAGAAGTACCTACTGCCTGAATATGAAAATTCCTCCAGTAATTAACTAAGCCATTTATTGGCAGGGCGACGTTGGCATGGCCCGTGATGCTCACCAGAATCAGCGCTCACACATGGGCTATTTAACTCATATTTATTAGGGTCAGAATTGCATGCTGCTAAAGTAGCAAATACAACAACAAGAAAGAAATACTTTAGCATACCACCATCCGTATAAGGTTCAGATACCAATATATAAACAGCAATTACTTTGTCAATTAAGCTGTAAAAAGTTTTTACTACTTACTCGTCACCATCTTTCTTCTGTCTTAGAACAAATATTTCTTGCTCTAATTTAGCAACTTCTTGTTCTTTACCTTTTTGACCTCTTAACTTAGCAATATCCGCTTCCTTACCTTTAATCTGCTGAGCCCTTCTATCCATTATAGCCTGCTTTCTAGCTTCATCTGCTTTTTGCTTTTGCGCCTGATCATTATTACCAGCCTGGCTAACTGTAGGTTGCTGCGCAGGTATAGCCTGCTGTAAAGCAGCAACGCGTCTACTTTCTTCTTCCAGACGTTGCTGTTCAGCAGCACGTTTATGCTCATCTGCTAAACGTTTCTGTTCATCTGCAGCACGTTGTTGTTCAGCACGACGCTGTTCAGCAATACGTGATTGTTCATCCGCATTTTCTGAACTAGACGCAGAAGAAGTAGAGCTATCTGATGTGCGTTTATCTGGCTCAGGACGTCCAGCAGCTTTAGCTTGTTCTGCAGACCTAAGCGTATCAGCGGTAGCTTTGGCAAGATCAGCCCTGGCCGTTATATCATCCCTGCGCGCTGTAACTCCTTCAACTTTAGAAGTAGCAGGAGCGCCAGAAAGTCCTTTGGCTGCATCTACTGTGTTAACCAAGGTATCTTTAACACTCTTGTTGCTAATATCAAGACCTGAAAGTTCAGTCTTGTACAATTCTTTAGCACCGACATCAAGAGCGTCTTTTGATTTAAAGTCTTTTGCAATCTGCTCTTCTACTTGAGTTTCTTCCCCAGCAGAACCACCACCTGATCCGCCCGTAACTGGAGCACCTGCGCCACCTTTTGTTAAAGCGTTTTTGTTACCAAGGCGTAACTTTCCATCTGCTGCTGCACTTTCAAAATTTTCTGCAGCAGACGAAATACCACCATCTATCTTTTTACCAGCCAATTGTGCCCCATGCCCGATACCAGCTCCCCCAGCTAAAAAGCCTCTTCTGATAGAATTAGTTGCTCTTTGACCCGCTTTGGTATTGAGGCCGTATTTACCAATCTTCACTCCACCTTTTGCCGTTGTAAACAGGCCGGATGCGATTTGTTTTCCTGCGCCAAATGCAGTACCAAATAATTTTCCGCCACCTGTAAACATGCTGCCAGAATCAGCAGCACCCATACCACCTTTTAACGCACCAGATAATGAAGGGATGAAGTCCATAAAGTTCATCATAAGGAAAATAGCAGCTATAAATATGAGTACATCAACTACACTGATGAAATTAAACATAGTCATATATTTTGCTATTAAAGCCTTATCATATACCGGATCAAAATATGGCAAATCAGTGTAACGGTATGCGAATTCATTTATTCCACGTACCCCATTACCATCTACATCCATCCAGATACTGGACATATCGTTACTGATATCAGGCATCCAGAACCTGAAATCCCACAAGTGGGCAAATAAATTACCATTATACCATGCAGATTTAGGGCCAGACATGTTAATGCCTATAAAGTCAAAATCAGCCCATACATTCCAGCAAACTGTGTAACCAAT
>JAJONM010000039.1 GCA_021323415.1 Rickettsiaceae bacterium | reverse complement strand
GGGCAAAAAATTCAGCGAAACTGATCTTTATGTTAATATAGATAAGACTAAAGAAAACCGTAATTATGTTGGTGTAAATAATTATGGTAGCCCATATACAGGAAAGGTTGTTGCGTCAGCGCATCTCGAGCAAGGTAATCTACTAAAATTAGGTGAAAAAATAGCTCTTGATGTTCATAGGTCAAATGAAGAGTTATGGGATGTTGGAGTAAGTACTTCTGTTCCTATCGGATTTAGAGGAGTTACTTTTGATGCTGCTTATTTGCATAGTGAAAACGAAATCGGCCATAGATTAGAGCTTCTAAAGGCTAGTGGTAAAACTGATAGCTACAGTTTGGCTCTTTCTGATAAATTAGTAAATACTCGTAATCGTCAAGTTGGTGTTAGTTTTGGTTATGAGAGCCGTGTACATGAATCTTTCCTGGCAGATATACAGGATTCAAAGGATAATTTACGTAAGTTATTCGGAGAAACATCGTATCTGCAACGTTTTAATAACGGCGTTTTCTATACTTCTGCCAAACTATCTAAGGGTATAGACGCTTTTGGTGCTAGCCAAAAAGGAGAGTTTTTTGCTACACGTGCTATGGGTGATCAGGAGGCTTGGATTCTGCAGCCAACTTTATTAGTAAACTGGCGTCCACTTAGCGATAATGGCACTATAAAGATTTTTAGTACTGCGCAAGTTGCTTCAGAAGCACTACTTTCTTCTGACTTATTTGCTATCGGTGGATATGGCAGCGTACGTGGTTTTGATGTTTCACAAGAAGTTGGTGAGGCAGGTTACAACTTTACTTTACAATATGATCATGTGTTGCCGATAAAAGTAAATAAGGTTACTTTCAAAGCTGGACCATTTATTGATGGCGGTGCAGTAAATGCTAGAGTTGCACGTACTGTACAAGATACTCATATATATAGTACGGGTCTTGGTTTTGAAGCTGTTTCGAAAATCTTACCTGCAGGAGATACTACAGTGCGTCTTGATTGGGCACATCCTGTTGGTAACTATACAGCTAACAATGTGTCTAGCGATACGTTCTACATTAATCTGAAACAGGCATTCTAGTTTACGTAGAACTAAGAATTTAGGAACTAAGAAAATAAGAAAATATTCTTAAATTCTTAGTTCCATAATTCTTAGGTCTTGTTTTTTTAAGGCGATATATGGGACTTACTCTAAAGCTTACAGATCTTGAACTGCCTGCATCTCCTGCTTTTATTGAATTCTTGCATTGCTCATTAAATGGTGTTGGTCATCATGCTGGCCAATGGTTTGCTCAGGAAGAAGAAAGCCTAACAGATAATGCTGGTAGGTTTGATGGTATTCAGGATAAAGCTAAGCTTGTGCTTGCAAATGATACTGGCAAAGAGTTAGTTACATGTTCTTACAGGTTCTTTAAAGAAATTTTAACTGGCAATCTAAATAGTATTAAGAGTATCGAGAAATTTCAGTTTTTTTTCATTGTAGGTATTCCTCGTACAGGTGGTACATATCTTACAAAGCAGTTGTTTCGTGCATGTGATATTGATTATACCCAGGTACAAAATTCCCTTGCTCACGATGGTTTCCCGCATTTAGCCCATTTAGCATTTAAAAATAAAGGCAATGTACACACTAACAGTCTGCTACAATTGTCTGAATTTCTGACTATGGTTGAGATGTATTATGGAAAACATGGAAAGCTGGCTTATAACGGCGGTATTGTTGTTCCAAAGAAATTTACTAAGGCTGTTTATAATTTTCCGTTAGTGCAGGAAATATTTGGCAATAATTCTCACTATTTAATTACCTTACGTCATCCACTGTCGATGATAAGATCAGTACTGGATAAAAGCGGCGGTATCCCAGAAGATGGTAAGTTTGCAGTTCGTAGTGCAATAGAGCGCTGGGCTATGGATGACTGGATCAGCAGAGGAAAAACTGAAGATGAAGTTAAGCAAATGGACTATATCGAGGTTTTCCTTGGTTATTGGAAACGCTATCATTTTCAGTTAGCTCTAGCTGGAATTCCTGCAATGCCTAATGCCGATATAGTTGTGTTTGGACAAAAATCAATGACTAGCTATAGCAAAAAGCTATTTAATAAACTTGGGGTCAACCTTGAGCCTGAAGAATTTATAGATTCAACTAAAGCTGACTTTGGAACAAAATATAAAAAGATGGCTGCAAACACTATAAAAGAAGTGAAAAATTTTTGGGAAAGCCTAGGGTTAGGCTTCCCCGCGCAAGAGCTGTAGTATATTTAACTGTTGTATCTCCACCAGCTGGTTTCGTTTAGGGAATATATAGGACTATAGTAGTGAATGTCGTTTGCTTCCACTACTATTGGTATTTGGTTATCTAGTAAGTAGTCTTTTCCATCTATTGTAACTACTAATACAGCATGTATATTTTTAACGCGTTCATTATTTAATATAACTATGCGCATGTCATCGTTACTAAAACCAATTTTTAGCAATGTAATAAATTTGGCTATAGAATAATCCTCGCAATCACCGCCATTTTTAAAAAATTCGTAAGGGGTTTGCCAGTAATCACTCTCATTCCATCCTTTTATATCGTCGACATATTTTATTTCATTAATAAAGCGATTGACGGCCTTAATTGATGCTAATTTATCAGGATTAGATTTTTGCTCTCTGATTAAATTATACCAACTTTGCAAGTTACAATTACGATTCTTATTACAAGAATATTCTTCTATTTTTATTCTTTGCATTACTGATATCCATTTTGGAAACTCGGTTAAGTCACTATTTTCTCTAGCTGAAGCTCCAAAAAGCTTCGCATTAGCAGTGTTCGCAAGTAATGATAAAATTATTGCATTGATGAGAATAAGAGTAATTTTTCTGATATACATATCTAACTTTCCGTTACATTAAACATTCGTATATGTAACAATTATGCTAAAAATGTATTAAGAAATGATTAATTTTGTATTATATTTAGTACTTATCTGTAACAGTATATAAATTATTGTGTGATTTCAATTGTTTATGGTATGAAGAATTATCAAGAAATAAGGGGGAGTATTTATGACTACTCAAATATTAGAAGAACCGAAAGATAAGAAAATCACCGTAAATAATGGAAAAGGTGGCGCGATTAACGTATTTCCTACTGTTATATATGTAATGCCCCATACAGGCGATAAAATCAGCAAAATGAATAATGAGCTGGAAAGATTTATACTCGATGGTGAAAATAAGGCAAAATCACTGACAAATAGTTCTATCCGCGGAGGTCACCATTCAGATAGGCAGTTGTTAGAAAGCGATAACTGGGCAGTGAAAGAGTTGAAACAATTACTTACCGATAACTCACTTAACTACTTAAAATCGTTCTGGAAAAGCGAAAGTTCTACACCAATTAATCAGGTGAAGAATTTTACTATGTCGATTAGTGGGTGGTCGATGGTAATGCGGGAGGGTGATTGGAGTGTACCGCACTTGCATCCACGGGCAAATATTAGTGCAGTTTATTATGTAACTGAACCAAAATATAATGAAAACCAGGCGCAAGATGCAGGTAAATTAATGCTAATGGACCCGCGAATCCGTGCAGGCGTATTTCCAATAATGAACCAGGTATCAAGTATTATGGTGCCGCCGGAAGTTGGCACGATTGTTATGTTCCCAAGTTATTTGAAGCATTATGTTATGCCGTTTAAAGGAAAGGGAGAACGTATTTCGGTGGCGGCGAATCTTAGCTTTTCACAGAGCGCATTGCAGGGATATTAGCACAGCACAAACACCCAGTGTTCCTGCGGACTTTTACCTTGCGGCTTGTAGAAGTAAGTGCGTCAAATATTACTAGTGATCCAGACAGGCTTTCGCCAAAACCAACTAATTCCTTGATAATTTCTATTGATTGCCAGGTTCCCATTATCCCTGCAACACCGCCCAATATGCCCGTTTCAGAGCATGGCGGTGCGGTATCGCGAGGCGGAATTTCGGGATAAATACAGCGGTAGCATGGATGTGGCTGCCCTAAATGTGCTTTAAAAGTAGATAGTTGGCCAGTAAAACCTTGTATAGCGGCGGAAACTAAGGTTTTTCCATGAGAAAAACAGCGGTCGTTCACTAAAAAACGGGTGGAAAAATTATCACTGCCATCAGCTATAATATCGTAATTAGCTATTATGTTGTCGATATTGCCTTCATCTAATCTTGTTTGACAGCAAGTTATTGTAATATCAGGATTTAAATCGGATAAAGCATCGCGGGCGCTTTGTGTTTTGGCAACTCCTACATCGCCTGTTTCATGTAAAACCTGCCTTTGTAGGTTGGAAAGCTCAACTTTATCATCATCTATTATGCCGATAGTGCCAACGCCAGATGCGGCCAAATATAGCAATAGCGGCGACCCTAGCCCGCCTGCGCCAATTACCAGGACCTTTGATTTTAGTAATTTTTCCTGTCCTGCTTTACCAATTTCTGGCAGGCAAAGCTGGCGCGAATAGCGGATTTCCTGTGTATGGTTCATGATTTCTCCCAGATTTCCTGGATCATACAGTAAAATTCGCTCTTTGTACAATAACTGGAATGAATGGTAGTGCCTCATTTTGAAATTCAACTATCGGATTTTTGCAACTAATCTTACGAGCGGAGATCTGTGCCAATTACAACGAGATCCCCGCTCGCCGATTTTGTAACGTCTTCCAGGCTAACAAAACCAGGCATCGGGGATGACGCTAGCCCAATTATTATTTAAAACATTACAAAAAACTTCGAGTGTAACAAATTATTAACTATTTCTTGGTATATTAGAAAAGTAACAAAAGAACAGGTTAACTAATATGCCAACACTTTTACAAAACTTGGCCAATAATTTTAGAGCTTTTAATGATAGAAAAAATTTCTCAAAAGAGCAAAAAGAGTATCTTGATGGACGCAGTAAGCAAACTGCAGCTACCGAGGATTATAGCAGAAATATGATAAGTGGTGGTGGATATACAGCCGCCCTTGCTTTTAGGCTAAAAAATGCAAAAGGTAAGTCACTTGAAACTGTAATGCGTGAATTGCATTCAAATATTTTTGTAAGCCCAAAACCGGGTGCTTTACCTAAAATTGCAGATTGGCCGGTTAACGATCTTATAGAAAATCGTTTAGATAAAGTCGATAAAAAAGAAAAAGCATTATTAAAGGAGATGTTAGTGGAAGGCGTTACTAACCTTTTCCATAATGCTTTTCGTGAGGCTTTAGCGAAACGCCGTTATCCTAAAGACGATTATGAAGAGCTAAAACAATATGCTCTGGGCTATCAAAAGGATAATAAGAAGAATTCGGAACATAGAGGACTGATAGGCTTAAAAGGCGAGAAGTTAGTAGCATATTACCTGGAGCATGAAGTATTTGGCAAAGTACTTGGTCATTTAAAAGGCAGTGGTGGCATTTTAGAAGGAATACAAAATCCTAACAATCTCTTTGCAGATTACTTTAATATTTCTTTCTTTAATGAAGAAATACAAAATAAAAAAGATAAACATACAGCCATTATTAAAGTGCTAGAAGGGGTTAGTAAAGAGGATAAAGAAGAGATTGAGAATAATCCATTCTTAAAGCGTCTTAACCTGATGCAAAAGGAAATGGGTAATGAGCTGCTGGCAGCTATTTTGGAAAAGTATCCATTTGCACTTGCTACACCAAAGAACTTTAATGATGTTTTTGATCTAATAAAAAGCAAATCTCAAATTTTTGATAAAGGGGAAGATCCGAAGGATTATAAAGACAAGATTGAAAATATTACTCAGGATCAGGCAAGGGCAATAATAGCAAATTCTGAAGTGAAGGAACTGCTAAAAAAATTGCAAGAAGACAATTCTAAGAAAATTGAATTATGTAAAGAACATTTTCCGGTAAAAGCAAAGAAGAGAGGCAGTTTAGCATCACGTGATACTGATAGTGAAAGTGAATTAGAAAGTAGCGGAGATAGTAGTAGCTCATCAAGGTCATCATCATCTACATCAGAAGAAATACCAGCCCCAGTTGCAATAAATTTGGAATCAATTCCGATCCCTATTGCAATATCTACTGGATCACGTTCATCAAAACCTAATGTAACAGCATTAAGAGAAAGCCTTGATGGGTTGCAAGGTGAGATTACTAAAAATGCAACTAGTAGAACACCTGCGCAGGTGCGGAAAATAGGAAATCAAATAGATGAAATAGTTGCAACGGCGAAAGAAGCAAATCTGGCATATGTACAATGTAAGGATCCTGAAGCAATAAAAGATGCACAAGATTTCTTAACTGAGAAAGAAAAAACCAATAAAGTAACAATTATCGTATGGGATCATCCTACTGAAAAAGGTGAAAAAAGTCGTTTATTTTATAAGGTCCAACCAGATGGTAGTTTTGAAGTTTTTGGTGCTGATAAAGATGCAAAAGCGATTATTCTTCATAAACCTGTGGCAGGTGAAAATGCCAAGATTGAAGTCTTATCGGAAGGTAAGGCACAAGACTATTCTAAATTAGATGATAAAGCCAAAGATAAAATGCTTTCTGGCGTAGAAACTAAATGGCAGGACGCTGTAAGTAATAGGTCTTCTAGCGGGTATTACAAAGGATAATTATAGCGAAAAAGGCCGGAGAATTATTTCCGGCCTTTTTATTTGCGCGTGCAAATTGCATATTTTTAGAAAAAAACAACTGACCTTAGTAAAAAACGACAAAAATAATAAGAACACATATAAGTTACGACTTTGTAATGGATATTTAACGTATTTTTGTTATAATGTTTTGCATGCAACAAAATGTATAAAAATGGAAGTGGGAAATGAAAGATCAAGAAAACATGCTTACAAATAGCATAGAGCATATAAAAAAATTAATTACTGAGGGTTCCGATTCTCAAATTAATTTAATAATGCCACAAGTTAATAAAGGTCGCATTAGTCTGAACCCGCTAGCTAAATCTATTGCTGACAGCATACAGGCAAAAAATAGTAAAAAAGACATAAGTACTACAGTAAATGAAACACTTAATTGTGCTGAATCATTTGTATTTTTTACCTTTTCTTCCGAGAAGAATACTCAAGCAAAAATAGCAGAAGAAGTAACAAAATCTGTAATGGCAATTGTGAGAGAGGAACTTAAGCCAGTTGTAAAAGAATTTGGATATAAAACAAAAAAGCTATTTGATAAAGAAGTTAAGGAATATAAAAAAACTTCCAAATCTAATAGCAAAGGCAGTGAATTAATAGAAGAGTATATAGAAAGTAAATTAAAACTTGCTGATGTATGGGAAGCAATTGAAAACCCTGAAAATATAATAAAGCATAGCCCTGGATTACGAGCTCTTGATGGATTAAGAAAGAATAGCAATAATCAACTACAGCAAGAAATGAGAGCAAAACTTACTTCTGCTATTGGTAAAGCTATTTTAGAGAAACACCCTTTGGCGATAGCTGATAGTAAGCAACTTCAGCTGGTTATCTCTCGAATAGAAAATTCAAGAAAAGATATCAATTTGGATGCATCTGTATCGTTTGAAGATGATAAATCCGGAAACGCAAGAAAAATAGTAAAAAACACTTATGGTGCGGTTAGTGAAAGTTCAGTACAAAATATTTTAAAAAATAAAGAAGTTAAAGCGTTACTAGAAAAACTAGAGTCTGATAACTATGCCGCAATTGAAATACTTAGCGACAGCAGCAAGTTAAATATATTTAAGGATGGATTGACAGTAGCAAAACCTACTATACGTTCTTCTGAGAAAAGCAGCTCGTCCTCTAAATCAAATGCAGCCTCATCATCTGGTGAGGGTTCTCCATCTACCACTACAAAATCAACCAATTCTAAAGATAGTGGAAAAAGTAATGCTGCTGCAGAAATGGAAGAGTTATTAGGTGGGTTTGAAGATGAGTTGGCGTCGAGAAGAAGTAGCTCTGCAAGTTTACAAGCAGATGAAGCTTTATCCGCATCTGATGCAGAAGATAAATCTGCGTTACAGGAAGCACGCAATTCTGCGCAAGAGTTAGAAATTAGTAATGCTGATGAAGCTATTCTCCAGTTGGGAGAACTTCAAAATGTGATACAGAACAATACTGGTACAACTCAATTCTCTCCTGATTATCTGGAAGGATTGATAGATGAATTGCAACAAATTCCGTCTGGTGAAGCTACTGACAGCAAACCTTTAGATGCACTTGATCAATTATATGCTGATTTGGAACGTGGAGATAGCAATAAAGAAGCACCATCACTTTCAGAACCAGAAGAATTGATAGATGAATTGCAACAAAAACCTATTACTAAAGCTAAAGCTAGTCAAGCGGAAGATCAAGTGGTAGATTCACTGGAAGAATTATTAAATTATTTGGAAGGTGGGGACAACAAGAAAAAGGCGCCTAGATCTAGTGCTTCAGTATCAAGTAGTAGTAAAGCCAGCTGGGAAAATGAAGTAAATAATTCTCTACATGAGGCATCACAATTTTTGTCTAATGAGAGAGACGAAGCTTCATCTAGTGAAAAGGAATTAGATACACCATCTTCTAAGTCTTCAAGTGGCTCTGAATCACATTCTGCAGAGAAAGCAAAACCGGAAGCAGTAGTTAATTCATCGCCTGATAAAGAAAAGTATGAAGATAGTGTATCTTCGCATAGTGAAAGCACAACTAATGATCCTACAGAAAAATCTGCTGATAAAGAGAAGTTGAATACTACTAAAGGATTTGGAGATTTTAGTGCCTCTAAAGCATATATAAACAATATGAAGAAGGAAGACGAAAAATCTACGAAACAGCCAAAGCGTTCTGTCGCTGATGGCTATGCAAATGGTGATGTATCACCTTTAGCTAATGCAGCTAAAAAAATTGGTAATGGCTTAAAAACTGTAGGACGTGCATTAGCTGGTGCCGCTATATTTGTAGTAAACGGTATAAAAGAAGAGTTACGAGGAGGTCATTTTGCATCACCAGCTGAGGCACTGGGCTTATCTAAAAAGAAAAATAAACCTAATACTGCTAAGAAAAATGAGCCTGAAATTGATGTGATAGATGAAGATATAATTTCTGAAAGCATTAAAGAAAAAGAAATTAAAAAATCTGATAGCAAAGCTTCTACACGCTCTGAAAGCGTTAAAAAGGAAGAAGTAAGTAGTTCTAAGCGTCATGTATCTAGAAAAATAGAAACAGATAGCATATCAGATGAAGAAAATGCTAAATCTTCATCTACAAGTTTTGAAGAATCTAGTAGGGAAAGATATAGCGATAGTAAGCCAGGTGAAAAGAAATTCTCTGTAAGAAATTCTAAAGATGAAGAGCCTTCGCAGAAAGAAGTTATATCTCCTATAGATCATAAAAAAGGACGAGCTAGTAGATCCTTTGCAAAAAGTTTGCATGAATTGGAACAGGCAATTGATAAAGGCAACACTCCATTACAATCGCAAAAAGCTGATGAAGTATCGCAAATTGCACGTCACGAGAAAATTGCTTACACAAAAAATAGGGCTTTAAGTAAAGAATTCACAGACTCACTTGTTGATGAAGTAAAAGCTGAGGGATATGTAAGGGTTGTTGTTTGGGATGCTCCATTATCTGTTGTTCCTAAAGGAGAAGATCCTGAATCTTACCGTCAATATTATGCAGTTAAAGAGGATGGTAGTTTTGAAGTTGTAACTTCAAGTATTAATGAGGATAAAAACCTACAAAGTAAAGGTTACGCTCTGATAATTCATAAGCCGGTAAATGGCCAAAATGCTGAGATTGAATTATTTGATAATGGCCAGGTACAAGATTATACAAAACTACCTGACAAAGAACGCGCAACAATACGTGGTTCTAATATTTCAAAAAGCTGGAGTAGCAGAGCTAGTGAAGAACGCAGCGAACGTGATTCGCAATCGGGATTTAGTTTACATTAAACTAAAACAAGGCTGAAATTATTTCGGCCTTTATTTTTTAAAATCCCGAACCAGCTTCTGCCAGGAATTTTATTTCCTTTTCAGTCGACTTACGTTCAAGGGCGCTATTGCGGTGAGGGAAGCGGCCAAAACGTACAATTACTCCTTTGTGCTGATTTGCATACTCGGCAGAAATAGTATCACCTAAACGGGCAAACAATGCTACTGCATATCGTTGGTGTTTAATATCTTCACTATGCATAAACGGCATGTAAAGAAATTTCCTTTGTTCTGCACTCAGCTCTTTATCATAAGCCCTTCTAATGGCATCATCAGCAATTTTCAGTGCTAAGACGTCAGTTGCATAAGCCTCTTTTTTCCCACGGAACATATTGCGAGGGAATTGGTCAAGTACAATTACCGTAGCCAGCATATCCTGCGGTGTGTGTTCCAATAGTGGATCGTATTTTTTCTTTGCTTCTTTATAGGTAGCGAGAAATCTTTTAGTAATCTCTGAATCAAAATCACTATCCTTCTCAAACCATTTATGTTTGTTTTCTTCGGCAAACCAAAAATCTAGTATTTCTTGTGTTGTAGCTATGGCCATTTTACCTATCTCAACTATAGTGGGTGTTGGCGTATATATAATGCAGATTCAAAATTATTGTAAGTAGATAATCAAAAATTTTTTAAGATTTTTTGTCATTTAAATAATCGCAATTCCAGCTTATAAGATTCGTTACACAAATATTAGAAAAAAGATTTCTGACTCGTTTAATGCCGGGTATGACATCTTTGAAATTTACTGGGCTATTGTTGCAAAAACTAGAAAAATAAGTAAGTTATTAAACTCTTGCTTGTACAATTCTATAAATTCTAATATACCCCAAATGCAAGGAAGTCTCAAAAAACTAAAATTTATTTATTTGATTTGTTACAGCAAATCAAAGGCTTTAATTTTATAGGAATTGCGGTGTCTGCTGATTTTATATCATTTGTCTATTCTCCTTCCGTTTTGTTAGGCGCAGAATTGGCTATCGCCGCCACACGCTCGGGCGGAGTTGGGGTGATAAACGCTGAGCTTGAAAGAATCGAAAATAATATCTTCTACTGCCTTGATTCAATGGAAAAGAATGCTAAAGGCAAATATGGCCTAAAGCTTGGCGAACTTAATATCGATATAAAAAAATTAGATCCGTATCTAAAAAGTAATCTAGCATGGCTGATTATAGATAGTCATAATGCTGATCAATATTTAAGCAAAGTAAAAGCTAAAACCTTCATTGAATGTACTGGTGGTAATTTCCCTGATTCTTTCAAAAAAGCTGATGGCATAATTATCAAAGGTAATGAAAGCGGCGGTTATGTCGGTGAAGAAAGTAGTTTTATCCTTTTACAAAAATGGGCAAAGCAAACTGATTTACCGTTATATGTAAGAGGTGGAATGACACCGCATGTGGCCGCTGCCTGCGCTGCTATGGGTGTGGCAGGTGGCGTGTTTGATAGCCAGGTGTTGTTGCTTGAAGATAGTCCGCTTGCACCTTGTTTACAAAAATTATTAGCGCCACTTTCGGGCAGTGAAACAGTAGCAGTTGGTGATGGAGAGAAAGGTGATTATTTCCGTATACTAAGCCGCCCACAGTTAAAAGCAGCTAAACAATTTACCGAAGATGGCGAAGGAAAGCCGATTGATGAGCTAAAAGCATTAGTTACATCAACTGGTGTAAGCTGGCTTGCACCACAAGATGGGTTACTTCCAGTTGGTCATGATGTTTGCTTTGCAGAAGCCTACCGCAAAAAATACGGCAATGTCGCCAGGCTCATAAAAGCTGTTAATACCGCGGTATCAACGTACGCCGAAAAAACACTGGCAAATCCGCCACTAATAGAAAACAGCCAACTGGCGCAAAGTTTGGGTATAAAATTCCCAATTATACAGGGACCAATGACCCAGGGACCAATGACCCGTGTTTCAGATACAGCCGAATTTGCTAATTCTGTGGCCGAAGGTGGCGCTCTTCCTATGCTTGCCTTTGCACTTATGAAAGGTGAGCAAGTAACAAAATTATTGGAACAGGCAAAAAAATTACTGGCTGAAAAACCGTGGGGTATTGGACTGCTTGGGTTTGTACCACCGGCATTACTTGAAGAGCAGATTAATGCCGCACTACCATTTAAACCAAATTACGCGATTATCGCAGGTGGCAGGCCTGATCAGGCAGTGGCGCTCGAAGCACAAGGCATACCATCATTCCTGCATTTGCCATCTGCGAATTTGCTGGCCAATTTCTTAAAAGGCGGCGCAAGGCGTTTTATTTTTGAAGGGCGTGAATGTGGTGGGCATATAGGCCCATTAAGCAGTTTCGTATTGTGGAGTACCATGATTGACCGACTGCTAGTTGGTCTTGACGAATGCGGTGTTGATGGCAGCGAAGTGCAGTGTATCTTCGCGGGTGGAATACATGACGAATATTCTTCTGCGCTATTGCAGGTGATGATCTCTCCACTCATCCAAAAGAATGTGAAAGTAGGAATTATAATGGGTAGCGCATACCTATTCACTAAAGAAATTGTAGAATCGGGAGCAATAGTTGATCAGTTCCAGAAAGTGGTGGTGGAATGTCAACATACCGTAAATCTTGAATCAGGCCCAGGCCATGCCAGTCGCTGTGCGTATACCCCTTTTGCAGCCAATTTTTTCAAAACCCGCAAAGAATATAAATCTACTATACCAATCGATCAAGTCCGCGAAAAACTTGACGATTTAATTATGGGAACATTACGCATGGCTTCAAAAGGTGTGATGCGTAAAGGTGAAGAAGGTGAGTTGGTTGCGGTAAATGATAATGACCAGAAACAAGGCGGCATGTATATGCTTGGGCAAGTTGTTCCTCTGCGGAGGGAAGTGACAACCATTGCAAAACTACATGCACAAGTAACCGGCGGGGCGAAAAGACTCTTAGATGATAAATGCAATAATTTTGCAAAAGATGAATCGCAAGTGCGAAATGCTAGGCCAGCGGATATAGCTATTATTGGTATGAGTTGTGCACTGCCAGGTGCAAAGAACGCAAAAGAATACTGGCAGAATATCTTAGATAAAGTAGATAGCGTTACTGAAGTTCCAAAACACCGTTGGGACTGGCGCTTGTATTTTGATGAAGACCGTCATGCCAAAGATAAAGTTTATTCCAAATGGGGTGGCTTTATCGATGATATGGTGTTTGACCCAATGAAATATGGCATTACGCCAAAGTCGATAGAATCCGTAGACCCTATGCAGCTAATGGCTTTGGAGGTTGCAAGTGCTGCACTTGAAGACGCTGGTTTTGATATGAATGATGCGGTTCTTCGCGCTCGCACATCTGTTATTGTTGGTGCAAGTGGCGGTGCTGGCGATGTTGGGATGCAATATGGGTTGCGCTCTGAACTGCCGCGTTTTGTTGGACAATTACCAGAAAATATAGCAAATAATTTGCCCCAGTGGTCTGAAGATACATTTGCCGGAATTTTGATTAACGTTGTGCCTGGTCGTATCGCCAACCGTTTGAATCTCGGTGGTGTAAATTATACTACCGATGCGGCATGCGCGTCGTCGCTCAGTGCTATATACCAAGCAGTATCGGAATTGCAAAACGGTACAAGCGATGTAGTAATTGCAGGTGGTGCAGATACTGTGCAAGGGCCGTTTGGTTATATGTGTTTCAGTCAGACTCAGGCGCTATCGCCAACTGGCCGTTGCCGTACATTCGATGAATCATCAGATGGCATTGTAATTTCTGAAGGGATTGTAATGCTGGTGTTAAAACGCCTCGAAGATGCCGAGCGTGATGGAGACAGAATCTATTCGGTAATCAAAGGGGTAGGTGGCGGAAGTGACGGAAAAGCCAAAGGCTTGAGTGCGCCACTACCTGAAGGTCAATTGCGCGCGATGGAGCGTGCATACGAGCAAGCTGGATTTTCACCAAACACCATTGGAATGTTTGAAGCGCATGGCACAGGAACAGTCGCGGGTGACACTGCAGAACTGCAAAGCACATCAAGCCTGATAAAAAACAGTGGTGGATTGCCAAGGCAGGCAGTGGTTGGATCAGTCAAAACCATGATTGGCCACACCAAAGCCACGGCAGGTGTAGCTGGGCTGATGAAAGCGTCTCTGGCATTATACCACAAAGTTTTACCACCACATGGAGTTGTAAATAATCCTAACCATGTGTTAAGCGATAAAAACTCTTCCCTTTATTTGCTGGATAAAGCAGAGCCTTGGCTTGCATCCGGACAAAACCCTCGCCGCGCAGCAACCAGTGCGTTTGGCTTTGGCGGAACGAATTTTCATGTGGTGATGGAAGAATACACTAGCGAATACCGCTGTTGGAAACAAAGTGCTGCAAGTGACAAATGGACAGCTGAGCTTTTCTTGTGGAGTGGCAAAGATAAGGCAGAGATAAATGCTAAACTTGCGCAAACCCAAAATCTACTAGCGCAAAACCCTGATATATACTTGAGGGATTTAGCCTTCACTTTGGCAAAGTCATATAATGCAAATGCAGAGACTATAGCGATTGTCGCTGAAAGTTTTTCAGGGTTAAATGCAGATATTACCGCCGTTTTAAATGATGAGATGCCTAAGTCTGCTTATCATTCCGGGAATAAATCCGGCAAACTTGCGGTACTATTCTCAGGGCAGGGATCACAATATACAGGAATGCTTTCTGATATTGCCGTTGCATTCCCTATAGTATCTGAAACTTTATCAGAGGCTGATAAAGTTTTAGCAACCGCATTTGAGCTGCGTTTTGGCAAAAGCCTAAGCAGCTTTATCTTCCCTCGTGGGGCTTATGATAAAGATTCTAAGAAATTAGCCGAAGAGCAGCTAAAAAATACTGATGTGGCGCAGCCATCCTTAGGGGCGGTTGAAGCTGCTTTATGGCAGTTAATGCAAAACTTTAGCCTGAAGGCGGATAAGTTTGCCGGTCATAGCTATGGCGAATTTGTTGCTATGTATGCTGCTGGCAAAATTGATTTTGCTGATTTGATGCAAGTTTCAGAATCCCGTGGCCGCTTGATTGTTGACAAAGCAGCAGGTGATGAGCTTGGTACTATGGCAGCGGTAAAATCTGCACGCGCGGATGTCGAATCTGCAATTCAAGATATTGCTGACGTAGTAATTGCTAACCACAATGCGCCTGAACAAATAATTATTTCCGGTTCAAAAGAAGCAATTGCCAAGGCGTCAGAGATTCTGGCAAATGCTGGAAAGTCAGTGGTGCAAATTCCGGTGGCGGCGGCATTCCATTCTCCTTATGTTAAGCTGGCTCAAAGCGATTTAGCAAAAGTAATAGATAGCTTGAACTGGCAAGAAGGTGATGGAATTGTCTATTCCAATAATACTGCCAAACCACATGATAATAATATCGCAAAAATCAAAGTAGCGATGGCTGAGCATCTTGTGGCATCTGTAGAATTTGTAAAACAGATCGAGCAGATGTATGAAGACGGAGCCAGGGTATTCCTTGAGCTTGGCCCTAAAAATGTGCTGACAAAATTAGTCGGTCAAATCCTAGGAGGTAAACCACATACCGCAATTGCCTTTGATGATAAAGGCCGCGGCATAACAGGAATGCTTCACGCATTTTCTGGTCTGCTGTGTGCAGGTGTTAGCCTTGATGTGAATGCATTATTTACAGGCCGTGATTGTATTGATGCCAGCAGTGAACGTACTCCGGAAATACCAAAACATGCGTGGCTGTTAAATGGAAGTGGTGCAAGGCGTGTGGGCGAGCCAGTGAAACAAATTGGCGTAACATTGGAGACTGCTACTTCTGCAGTGAATCTTACAAAAACTAAAAAACAGGAAAATGCTGTTGGGCTTAGACGCAATATTACTAATAACAGGAGAACGACTTATATGAGAAACCATGATGAGGGTGATAATTCCATCACCCGCGCCTATTTTGATTTGGTGGCGCGCCAGCTAGATAATGCTCGCGATGTGGCATTAGCAGAGCTAGGAGTGAGCCTTGATTCGGCTCTACCAAGACAAGTCGCAGCACCTGCACCGCGTCCACGTAATATTGCGCCAATGCCGCAAGCCATCTCAATGCCACAAAGAGCTGCGACAACGCCTGCGCCAGTTGCTGCTAAAGCGCCAACTTTAAGCGTGGTAAAAACAGCTGAACAAGAGCAAGGTAAGATTGATATAAAACAAATTATACTGAAAATTGTAACTGAAAAAACCGGTTATGAAGCAGATATGATAGAGTTTAACCAAAACCTTGAAGCGGATTTGGGTGTGGATTCAATTAAACGAGTTGATATCGTCAGCGCAATTTTGGAAACTCTTCCAGCGGTTGCGAAATCATTAGGCGATAATGGTAAAACCAAACTAAGCACAGCAATCACGCTAGAAAAAATGTTGCAGATATTAACAGATGCTGGAGAAACCCCTGTAAATTTTAATTTTGCCGAGGTGAGAGCGAATATGACGAATGAAAACATTCGTCACTTGCCTCGGCTTATCGAATCTCGTTATGAGATGACTGCTGTACCAGAAGCTTTAATAGGTGCAAAAAATCTAACTAAAGGCGATTTTATTATTACTGGCAATAATGAAGTCGCAAAAAATCTTGCAAAACTAATTACAGAACAAGGATGTAATGTCCGCGCAATAACAGATTTGCAGGATGAAAATGTACTAAATGATAGACTTGCAGCGCTCGAAATTGAATCACTGGCCGGTGTTGTGCATCTTGCGCCTCTAGGGGGACAAAACGGTGATTGGCAACAGCAGATTTTTACTAATGAAAAATCACTATTTTTAATATTAAAGCATTTCAGCAGCCAGTTAAAAGAGGATGCTCATGTGCTTGCGGCAAGCCAGCTTGGTGGTTTATTTGCGCGTAGACAAAATCTTCCTCTCCCTGCGGGAGAGGGTTGGGGTGAGGGCGGTCTTGCTTTACAAGGCGGAGCAGTGGGGCTGATAAAATCACTATGCAAAGAACAGGTAAAAATTTACGGTAAAGCGGTTGACTTAGATTCTGCCATTACTTCTAATATACAGGCTAAACAAATATTTGATGAGCTTGTATATGGTGGCCGTATCGAAGTTGGCTATCCAAAAGGTGTTAGGACAATATTTAAAACTGTGACTACCAATACTGATAACGCTCCTGCCATCATAGAAAAAAATCTTATAGTTCTAGCCACTGGCGGTGCGCGTGGTGTAACTGCTGAAGTGTTGCGTGAATTGGCAGTACCAGGAAATACGCTTATTCTAACAGGCAGAAGCCCACTTCCAACAGAAGATAAAGCACTACGTGATAATTCTGCTGCAACTGAGCAGGAACTTGCCAAATATTTTGCTAAAACAGAATCTCTAACTTTGGGTGAAGCGCGTAAAAAAGCAAATAGTGTTTTAGCCGCGCGTGAAATGCTGGATAACATTGCTGATTTCCAAAATTCTGGTGCGGTAGTTGAATATCACGCTGTAGATGTAGCAGATGAAAAATCTATGTCTGAGCTGCTTTCTGCTATCTATAAGAAGTACAAAAAAATTGATGGTGTAGTACATGGTGCAGGAATTATCGAAGATAAATATTTAGCCGATATTACCTCAGAAAGCTGGTCACGAGTGGTAGATACCAAAGTTATGGGCTTGCTTTATTTGCAGAAATATCTGCAAGCAGATACATTAAAATTCCTTACAGTATTTAGCTCAGTTGCAGGACGTTACGGCAATAGCGGTCAATCAAATTATGCCACTGCTAATGAACTTATGAACCGCATTTGCTGCCAATTACAGGCTAAGTGGCAAAATGTAAAAGTAAGTGCGCTTTGCTGGGGGCCGTGGGGCAAAACAAAATTTGGGGCTGGCATGGTAAATGCAGCAACCGAAGCAAAATTTGCTAAACAGGGCGTATACTTGGTGCATGCTGAACTTGGCCGCGAATTGTTCAGAAAACAATTTAGTGCAAATGACGGTGTGGAAATTATTTGCGGTCAGGCTCCATGGGAAGAGCAGGAAGCAGCGATAGCTAAAGTTAAAGGCCAGGATTTAATGATTAACCCAGAGATAGAAAATTTGGCAAAGGGTGAAATAAGAATAAAATTTAGTATTAATAAAAACCAACCATACTTACAAGACCATATTATCGAGGGCAATCCGGTGTTGCCAATGGCAGTTGCGATGGAGATGATGTCGCGCGCGGTTCTTCAAACCTGGGGTAATCAGGTCGTAACCGGAATCACTAACGCGCAGTTATTCAAAGGCGTGATGGTAAATAAAGAGGAGTATCCACTGATTATTTCGATGGTGCAGACATCGCATGGTATGGATGGTAATAATACTGTAAAAGTAAAAATCATTTCAGCTGATGAAAAGCCAGTGCCGCATTATGGCGCCACAATAAATATTGCTTCTGGATTTGTTGCATTTGCTGATGAAAAGCCACAAGCCAATTGGCAAACAGTAAGGAATATTACAGCAGAAGATGCATATAATAAGCATTTGTTCCACGGTGTATCATTTCAGGTTATAAAATCCATCAATTCATTCTCCAGTCAGGGGATAAAATGTGTTGTGAAAACTACATCGCAAGATGACTTGCTAAAAACTGATTCAGAGGAAAAATGGTCGATTGATCCAGCAGTAACAGATGCGGCGGCACAGCTTGGCGTAATATGGATGAGCGTCGCGTACGATGTAATGGCTCTGCCAGTAAAGTTTGAACGGGTAGAAAAATTTGTTCAGCAATTGCCGGAACGGCTTACTATGGAATTTATTGTAACCAGCGAAAAAGCTGATTCCTTAACGGCCAATATTTATTGCTTAGATAGCAATGGCGAAGTTGTTTTGTTGATTGAAGGCATGCAACATATTGTAAGTCAAAATGTTAGAATAAAAAAGGCGGCGGCGTAAATGGTAAAGAAATACGATGCAGCTAAAGAGCCGATTGCCGTTATTGGGATGTCGTGTATTTTCCCCGGTGCTAAGGATGTGCAAACGTTCTGGCAAAATATTTTAAATGGTGTAAACGCTATCGGTGAACCATTGCCAGAATGGGAGGCGGAACGCTATCTGCAATCAGGCCGCATTACCACGGCGCAAGGTGGCTATTTGAAAGATCTGAACCGTTTTGACCCGAAAGAATTTGGCATTATGCCAAATTCAGTAGATGGTGGTGAACCGGATCAATTACTTGCCCTACAAGTGGCTAAGCGCGCTTTGGCGGATGCAGGAGAGCATTATCTTGACAAGGATTATAACCACCGTGACACAGGAATTGTGCTGGGTCATAGCACCTATTACCACCGCGGACAGGTTAACCTGACACAGCATAGTATCGCTATCGACCAGACTATGGAAATATTGCAAGCAGCAATGCCGATGGATGAACAACAGGCGGAGAAAATCAGGCAAGCCTTGCAGCAACAATTACCGCAATTTAACGCCGATATGTGTCCTTCCGAAGTACCAAATGTTATGACTGGGCGTATCGCAAACCGGCTTAATTTTACCGGTCCGAATTATTTAATTGATGCTGCTTGTGCGTCATCGCTTTTAGCTATTAATGCCGCTATTGATGAACTCAGAAAAAGCAGCAGCCGCATGATGCTGGCAGGTGGGGTGAATGCCTCACTCCCTGCAGAAGTATCAATGATTTTCACAATGCTAGATGCTTTAAGCAAACGTGGCAAAGTGCGTCCGTTTGAAGAAGGCGGTGATGGCACCTTGCTAGGAGAGGGCTTGGGTATTGTAGTACTAAAGCGTCTATCAGATGCACTTGCAGATGGTGATAGGATTTATGCCGTTGTGCATGGAGTTGGGCAATCCAGTGATGGACGTGGCCTTGGACTTCTTGCGCCAAGTGAAAATGGTGAAACTTTAGCTATTCGCCGTGCATATGAATCAACTGGTATAGACCCAGAAACGATTGGCCTTATTGAAGCGCATGGCACTGGCATTGCGCTTGGTGACAAAACAGAAATAGCATCACTAAAAAATATCTTAGGTGAGCGCATAGGCGAGAATGGCAGCGTTGCAATCGGTTCGGTGAAATCAATGATAAGCCATTGTATCCCAGCGGCTGGTATGGCCAGTTTTATTAAGATGTGTCTATCGCTACATCATAAGATACTGCCGCCTACTTTGTGTGAAAAAGTAAATCCGGCACTGGGCATTGATAAAACGCCTCTATATGTAAATAACACGGTAAAACCGTGGATTAGTAAAGAAAGTGAACCATGCCGCGCGGCGATAAATTCGTTTGGCTTTGGTGGTGTGAATGCCCATGCGATTTTGGAAGAAGCGCCGCTTGCGGCAAATAAACATTTAAAATGCTCGCCGTGGAATGTGGAATTGTGCGTTTTTGCAGCTACAGATATTGATGGTTTAAAAGCGCAGTTAAACAAAATTTCTAGCTTCATAAAGCAGCGTGATGATGTAGGCATTAGCGATATAGCATATAGCCTATGGCAACAAAAAAGCGAAGGTGAATGCCGCCTGGTATTAATTGCTAAGGATTTAACTGATTTAAATTATAAAATAGAGCAAGCCTTAAAACGCCTGGAAAAAAGCGATAAGCCTTTGCTTGGCAAGGGCGGCGTGTTTTTCAGCAACAAACCAGTTGATGGCAAACTTGCCTTTATGTTTCCGGGTGAAGGCTCGCAATATATTAATATGTTATCGGATTTGGCGATGCATTTTGCACCAGTGCGCCAGTGGTTTGATTTTTGGCACGGGTTATATGATGAGAGTAAAGGCTCAACACGTACAGACATTATTTTCCCAGTAAATAGTGAATTAACTGATGAAAAACGTGAGCAGTTAAATGCCAAGCTGCATAGTATGGATATAGGTTCTGAAGCTGTGTTTATAGCAGGGCAGGCGATGTATTCGTTACTTACATATTTAGGTGTAAAGCCTGATGTGATGCTAGGGCATAGCAGCGGTGAATCTTCGGCGCTGGCTGCATCTGGCGCTATGGCTTATAAAAATTTGGAAGAATTGGGTGACTTTATCCGCAAATTAAATTTTGTTTACAAAGAAGTAGAGCAAAAAGGCGAGATAGTTACTGGCAGTTTGATGGCGATAGCGCTTCTTTCAAAAGAGCAAATCCTTGAACATATTGAGGACAGCAATATCCATATAGCAATGGAAAATTGTCCGACTCAGACGATTGTGTTTGGCGATAAAAAATCCATCGCAAAATTATTTGGTGTTCTGGTGGAAAATGGCGCTATTTGCGAAATATTGCCTTTTGACCGCGGCTACCACACTCCAGCCTTTGCTCCAATGCAACAAGCTTTTGCCCGGTATTATAATGATATTAATTTAGGCACTCCACAAGTACTGCTTTATTCCTGCGCCTCTGTCGGATTATTTCCGCAAGACGCAAATGGTGTAAAGCAACTGGCGGCAGAGCAATGGTCAACCACTGTGCGCTTTATAGATACAATAAAAGCAATGCACGCTGATGGTGTGAATTACTTTATTGAAGTTGGGCCATCTGGCAAACTTACATCTTTTGCTGAGCAAATCCTACGTGGAAAAAACTGTTTGATTGAGGCTAGTAATGTTGAATCTGGCAGTGGACTTGCTCAGTTACTACAATTAATGGCCAAGCTTTATGTAAATAATAAAGCGGGATTGGTACAATTATTTGCCGAGCGGGATTTATCCATAATTGATTTTAATAACTTAGCAAAGCCAAAGCCAGTTGGTGTGTTTTTGCATAACACTATGCCGCGTCTTGCAGTAACACCGGGATTAGTAGCGGCAATTAAACCTCTATCTTCACGGCTTGCCGCGGGATCGGAGGGTAGTTTTGCTGTAAGTTCTGATTTGCCATTCTTCACTGAAATAAAACAATCATCAGATAATAGTTTTCTCGGCTATTGCAGGTTAAATGTGAATGAACAGAATTTCCTGCAAGACCATATTTTATCTGGCACAGTGTCGGAGGCATATCCCGACTTACGAGGCCTACCTTGTGTGCCGCTGATGGTGACGCTGGAAATAATGGCGGAGGCTTGTTCGACTCTTGCTGGCAATCATAGCCTGACAATAATTGAAAATGTTCAGACTTTTAACTGGATAGCACTTGATGAAGGCGAAGTTTTTCTTGAAGTCAGTGCTACGAAAAAGGATGAAAACACATTTGAAGCCGAAGTGCTATATGCTGGCAGCAAGGTTATGAGCGCGAAATTTACATTCGATCAGAAGAATTTCGCATTACAAAACTTACCAGAGCTGGATAGCTATAATGATTATAACTGGCCGGGCGAGTATGAACTATATCAGCATGGAATGTTCCATGGACCGATTTTCCAAAGTATAAAACACGTGCAAGGTTGGAATGAAAACGGCATTGATGCCACGCTTTCAAATATTAGTTTGCAAGGGTTTCTTAAAGAGGGAGTAACGCCAAAATTAATCCTAAATCCGGTGCTGATGGATGCCATAAGCCAAATATCAGCATTTTGGATTGCTCAGCAAGCAGGTACGGATTTTAACAGTTTCCCAAGTAAAATCGAACGCATAGAATTATACGCAAATTGCCCTAATGACTTAGAGGGTCTTACATTAAATGCCAGAAGCTACTCCGGTGATATTAATGTAAAAAGCTGGAATATGGAATGTGTTGATGGAAGTGGTAATGTATTAGTTCGTGTCGGTGGATTTAATAATGTATTCTTTCCAGTGCCAAACGAATTTTACCGCTGCCGCCATGACCCATTAAATGGTTGGATAGGCAACCCTATTGAAGGAGAGGAGTTTAGTTGGTATCTACAATATTTAGATGAAAGTTTCTGCTCTCAATCTGCAGGAATATTTGTGCGGATTATAGCGCATAGTATCCTTAGCCATACTGAGCGTGAAGAATGGCTTGTATTCAACGGGGATAAACGCAAGTGGTTGTTTAGCCGGATGTGCATAAAGGAAGCGGTGCGTTATTTTGTTTACCAGCAAACTGGCGAATTGCTTTATCCTTCTGATGTAATAGTTGGTTTTGAAAATGATACGGCCTATGTAGATGGTTGGTGGACGAATGAATTAATTTCAGCGCCTGCTATTCATTTGGAAGCAGGTGATAGTGAGGCATTTGTGGTTATTATGGAAACGACTGCGGTTGATGAGATGGTAGCCTAAATATAGGTCTATCGCTGGACGGGGGTATGTTACGTAAGTCCACATGTTCATGTCCTTATTGAAAGAAGACATGAATATTAGGAAGGGGTTACAAACCCCTTCCTGCAGTGGCGTAATTTAATTATGAGGGAAAAATGAGTGCAAATACAGTAGAACAAGTAGTGATTGGTTTGGTAGAAGACTTTACCGATGATTGGGGAATTGACCTTGAAGTTACTACGCAAACTATGCTGAAGGGCGATATCGGATTTAACTCATCCGACACAATGCAGCTTTTCGCCGCCATACAGGAGTATTACAACTCTGTGGATTTTAAATTCCAGGATTTGGTAATGGAAGACGGAAAATATAAAGATGACCTGAAACTAGGTCAGGTGATTGTATTTGTAATAAGAAAGTTGGCCGTAGAGGCTAAAAGTTTAGCAATGTAAGTAATGTAGGTCGTCATTGCGATGAATCGACTGAAAGGAGTACGAAGAAGCAATCCATTCTTACTAAAATAAAGATGGATTGCCACGTCTCGCAATGACGAACGCTAGAGGCGGCGTTATAAAGCGCAACAATTAATGGAGAAAATAGCATGACAATTCGTACATTATTCATCGGGATGGATGGTTCAACATTCACCATATTAAACGCGCTTACATCAGGTGACAATCCTGTAATGCCATTTATGAAGAAGTTATTTGCAGAAGGTGTGCGTGGCAAACTTCGCTCTACGCCTAACCCGCTTACGCCGCCAGCATGGGTGTCGCTCATGACTGGCCGCAGCCCGGGTAACCATGGCCTGTATGATTTCCTAAAAAGCAGCGAAGTAAACGGTGAACTTTATACTGAGTTATATAGTGCAACAGATTGTCAGGTTGAAACTATCTGGTCGATTGCCAGTCGCCAGGGGAAAAAAATAGCGGCGCTAAACTTACCTTTTACTGCACCTCCGCCACGTGATTTAAATGGAATTATCCTACCGGGGTTTATTCCTTGGAAGCATTTAAAACGCAATACGCAGCCTAAGGATTTTTATAGCAAGCTAAAGGAAGATTTGCCTGGTTTCGATCCAAAAGAGTTGGCATGGGATTTTGAAAAAGAAGAGCAGGCTATTCAGCACCTTACTGACCAGGAACGCCAGGATTGGGTAACTTACCACCTGCCGCGTGAAGAGCAATGGTTCAATGTGGCAAAATATGTTTTAACTACTGAGCAGCCAGATTTACTTGCGGTAATGTTTGATGGCACTGATAAACTGCAGCACCAGGTTTGGCGCTTTATCGACCCTGATTTACAGCATGATAATGTCAGTGATTATCACAAAGCCATGCGTGAACTTACACTTAAATATTTCGCGCAACTAGATGGCCATGTGCGGGATTTAATAACAGCAGCAGGCGATAATGTGCAGGTATTTATGGCATCCGACCATGGATTTACGGCGCAAAAAGATGTGCTGCACATTAACTCATTCCTCAAAGAAAGTGGCTATTTGAAATATAAAGAAGCATCGGAAGATAAAGCCAGCAGTTTCTTTGCCACTATTGATCTGGCAAAAACTACAGCATATTGCCGCACTCCTTCGAGCAATGGTATTACTATCCGCGTGAAAAACGGCTGGAATGATACAGGAATTAATGCTGATGATTACGATGCTTTCCGCACAAAATTAATAGAGGAACTGTATAACCTTACCGATAGCAACGGCGAAAAAATCATAACAGCAGTGCATACCCGTGAAGAAGTATTCGCTGGTGGTGCGATGGAAAACGCACCTGATTTGACGCTTACACTCCGTGACCATGGATTTGTTTCGATAAAAGATGCATCGCCAGTTGTACAAAAACTTGATGAAGTGATCGGAACGCATCACCCGGACGGTGTGTTTATCGCTTTTGGTAAAGGCATAAAACAAGGCGTGGAAATAGAGCGTAGGAATATTGTGGATGTAGCGGCGACATTGCTTTACAGCCTTGGCTTACCTGTGCCGGAAGATTTTGAAGGTGTAGTGCCAACAGTAGTTTTTGCGGATGAATACCTGACGCAAAATCCGGTAGTAATAGGAGCGAAAACGAATCCTCCTTCGCATGGTTCGACTGATGAAATGTCAGGTGAGGAGAAGGATGCGCTGATGCGTCAGCTAGCTGCTTTAGGATACGCTGAGTAGCAATCTCAAGGTTGTCATCCCCGACGTTAGTCGAGTAGCTGTCTTCTTAGACAGCGTTTACGAGACTTACGAGCGGGGATCTGGTAATAAATGCATGAGATCCCCGCTCGTAAGATTCGTTGCAGAAAATCTTGAAGTAAGATTTTCTAACTCATCTAACGTCGGGGATGACGCTCCTAAAAGGGGTAATTGGCTGTAAGATTAAGAAAAGGAACACAATGCCCATAACCGAAATCAACAATGTAAAAATAAACCATATGCAGCTTGCATATAAAGGAACTGGTGTTGCAGAAGATTTGGTTATGGTGCATGGACTTGCGGCAAATATGGCTTTTTGGATGCTTGATTATGCCAAATATTTTTCTGAATTTTATCGTGTCACATTATATGATTTGCGTGGTCATGGTCGATCTAGCGTAACTGAGAATGGTTATGCTTCTTATGACATGGCAAATGATTTAGGTATATTGCTTGATACTATAAATATCCCAAAAGCGCATATTATGGCACATAGTTTTGGTGGCGCAGTTGCAATTAATTTTGCTTGTTCTAATCCGGCTAGGGTTGCAAGTCTGGTTATAGCTGATACGCATATTAGCTCATGTAGAAAAAATGGTGGTGTTAATAACCCTGTTCTGCAAAGTTCGTTGCAGCAATGCGGCATCAACCTTGACGTAAATGACCCTTATTTTGGTTATAAGCTGTTAACCGAAGTTGCAAGGCTTCGGGTTGCGGATAAGCAAATTTCTAAAGAGAGCTTTCCCTGGGCCGAATGGATATTTGGCGGTAATAATAAAAGATCAGCGGAAAGTTGGTTGTATCTAATGGATAAAACTACTGCTGGTGCAGAGTTTGTATCAGATGATAAGTTAACAACAGAAAGTCTAAAAAAAATAATCTGCCCGAGTTTGTTGATGTATGGCGACAAATCACAAGCAATAACAAGTGGTAATTACTTATCAGATTTATGGCCGCATGCGGAGTTTGTTGCTATAAAAAATGCCGGGCATTTCTTCCCCCGCGTCTATCCTGATTTGGTAAAATCACACTGCGATACTTTTTATTCCACGGTAAAAGTGGAGGCGCTGCAATGAGCCTTGCACGTGAAAACCGTTTAGGAATTTGGCCTGGACTATCTGAAAGAGATTTCGATCTCGTTGCTCAAAACGGTTTTGGCGATGGTGTTAACGCTTACGCTCATTCAATGGCCTGGTTTAAAGGATATTTATATGTAGGTACTACGCGGGGTAACTTTGCGTTAATGAGGAAACGTCTGCCAATTGGCATGGACCCATGGCCGGTAGAATGCCCGAAAGATCCATATGATTTGGGACTCAATTCTGAGATATGGCGTTACAGCCCTATTAATAAGAAATGGGAGATGGTTTTACGTTCTCCTAATATTATAGGAAGTGACGGAAAGACTATTCCTGAGTCGTTTGGTCATCGTTGTATGGTGGTTTATCAAAATGCTTTATATGTAACTACATGGTCACCAGCGGCAGGACCAGGACCTCTAATTCTAAGAACTGAAGATGGCACAAATTTTACCTCAACTTGTAAACCTGGGCTGATGGGTTTACCGGTTACGGCCATTCGGACTGTTACTGAATTTAAAGGCAAATTATATACTACGCCATCTGGCTCACGCGGTGGTAACCCCAATGTAGCATCACACTCTATAGTATATGAAAGTAGCGACCCTAAAAATGGAAAATGGGAAGCAGTCAGCGAATATGGCTTTGGCGATGAAGACAATAAAACAGTGTTTGAGATGGTTGGGTTTGGCGATTATTTCTATGTAGGGACCCTCAATTTAAATGGCTATCAGGTTTGGCGCTCTACAATGGAGGGCGAGAAACCATATAAATGGGAAAAGATTATTGAGGGCGGCGCTTATCGTGGCGCTGAAAACCAGTGCGTGCTGAGCATGCTGCCATTTAAAGGTGCGTTATATATAGGTGGTGGAATACAAGGCGGCGGCATTGATACGCAAAACCAGGTTGGTCCAGCGGCATCAGAGCTGATAAGGATTCACCTCGATGGCAGTTGGGATTTATTAGTAGGCACTGCCCGCCAAACCCCGGATGGTTATAAAGAACCACTATCGGGTTGGGCAGATGGTTTTGATAATTGGTTTGCCGGATATTTCTGGCGCATGTGTGTGCATGATGGATGGTTGTATCTTTGTACATTTGATTGGAGCGTTACGCTGCCTTTTGCAACCAGGAAGAAATGGCCACAAGAATTTTGTAATATTTTAAATGAACTTGGGAATGATTTTCTAATTCA
>JAJONM010000038.1 GCA_021323415.1 Rickettsiaceae bacterium | reverse complement strand
AGAAAACAAAACTACACCAAGTGATGAACCAATAAGTCCACCAATGGTAACAACCATGCCCATTTTTAAATCAACATTGGAACGGCGTAAATGCGCAAGAAATCCTGAAAAAGATGCAGCTATTATCTGATTGGCAGAGCTTGATACTGCAACGGCAGGCGGGATACCCATAAACATAAGGAAAGGAGTCATTAAAAAACCACCGCCAACGCCAAACATTCCAGAAAGCACGCCAGCCACTCCGCCTAATGATAATATCAGGAAGATCCTAATGATAATATCAGGAAGATATTTACCGGCATTTCTGCAATTGGAAGATATATATACATATTGGCCTACGTGGCAGGTTATTATGTAGTAATTGTAAATCGCGGAGGGACAGTGTGCAAGAGAGAAGTAATAAATTAGCGCATTAGCAATACTAATATGTTAATGCGCTAATATGTTACGTTAGCTATTCTTCGGCGCCAATATCATGATAATCTGCTTACCATCCATTTTTGGCTCCAGCTCAGCTTTAGCAATTTCAACAGCATCATTCTTTATACGGTTCATCAAATCCATGCCAAGATCAGCATGAGCTATTTCACGGCCACGGAAACGTAAGGTAACTTTCACCTTATCACCGGCTTTAATAAACTTATCAACACTACGCATTTTAACATCGTAATCGTGCTTATCAATAGTTGGACGTACTTTAATTTCCTTAAGCTGTGCGATTTTTTGTTTCTTTTTATTATCGGTTTTCTTGCGCTGCTGCTCGAATTTAAACCTGCCATAATCCAGCATTTTGCATACAGGCGGCTCAGCACCTGGCGATACCTCAACAAGGTCAAACCCCTTTGCTTTAGACATTCTTATGGCCTCATCTGTAGGAATTACTCCTAGCATTTCGCCTTTATCATCAATTAATCTTACTTCACGCGCCTCTATACGTTCGTTGGCTTTTGGAAGTTTATCTGAAGACTTGTAAGTTATTTAAGAACTCCTTTATTAAGTTAAAAACACTAGAACTTTGGAACTAAGAACTTAAGAAACTTTTCTAAAGTTCCTAATTCTTAGATTCCTTGTTTCTTAGGCGGGAGGCATAGCCTCCGCGCGTATTTTAGCTATAAGTTGCTCAAAAGCAAGAGATTCTTGTGCCTCAGAGCCTAATCTCCTTACTGAAACCGTTCTTTGCTCTACTTCTTTCTTACCAACTGCTATAATAACAGGTACCTTTTGTAACGAATACTGACGCACTTTATAACTAATTTTATCATTACCAGTATCTGCCTGTACCCGTACACCAGCAGCAGTGAGCGCTTCTTTTATCTCGTTTGCGTAACTATCTGCATCGCTTGTAACAGTTGCAACCACTGCCTGTACAGGCGATAACCATAGTGGAAATTTGCCTACATATTGCTCTATCAATATCCCTATAAAACGCTCTAGTGACCCGAGTATTGCACGATGCAGCATTACCGGACGGTGCTTATTACCATCAGCCCCAATATAATTAGCATCAAGACGTTCAGGAAGAACAAAATCAAGTTGTAATGTCCCACACTGCCAAGTACGACCGATACAATCCTTTAGGTGGAACTCTAGTTTAGGGCCATAGAAAGCCCCCTCACCTGGCGCGACCTGGAAATCCAGCCCTGCCTGACGTACTGCATCCTGCAATGATTTTTCAGCTTTATCCCATGTTTCATCAGTACCCGCACGTTTTTCAGGGCGAGTAGCCACCTTCACTGATACCTCTTTAAAGCCCAAATCATCATAAACTTCCTGTAGTAATTTACAGAAAGATTCTGTTTCAGAGTTAATTTGCTCCTCAGTGCAGAAAATATGTGCATCATCTTGCGTAAATCCACGTACACGCATTATTCCATGTAATGCGCCAGATGGCTCATTACGATGGCAAGTGCCAAATTCAGCCATACGAAGCGGTAAATCACGGTAACTTTTTAGACCCTGGTTAAAAATCTGCACGTGGCATGGGCAATTCATCGGCTTTATTGCTAAATGTTTTTCCTCAGATTCGGAAATAAACATATTCTCGCGGAATTTGTCCCAGTGGCCTGATTTTTCCCATAAAGTACGGTCTACCAGAATAGGGGTTTTAACCTCTATATAACCAGCCTTTTCAATTTTACGACGTATGTAATTCTCCAGTTCGCGGTACAAAGTCCATCCTTTGCTGTGCCAAAATACCTGGCCAACCGCCTCTTCTTGCACATGGAACAGTTCCATTTCACGACCTAGCTTACGATGGTCGCGGCGTTCAGCCTCTTCCAGTTGATGGAGGTAATCTTTCAAGTCTTTTTCATTAGCCCAGGCAGTTCCATAAATACGCTGCAGCATTTCGTTTTTTGAATCGCCACGCCAGTAAGCACCAGCGACTTTCATCAGTTTAAACGCCTTTGGCTTACCTGTAGATGGCGCATGTGGCCCGCGGCATAAGTCAATAAAATCACCCTGTTGATAGAATGTAATATCTTCACCTGACGGAATTGCCGAAATCAACTCGACTTTATATTTTTCACCTTTCTTTTTGAAAAACTCGATGGCCTCATCGCGCTGCATTACTTTACGCACAATTTGCTCATCGCGTTTTACTATTTCTTGCATCTTGGCTTCGATTTTAGCTAAATCTTCAGTAGAGAATGGCTCTTTACGAGCAAAGTCATAATAAAAACCATTTTCAATAGATGGTCCGATAGTAACCTGTACATTAGGATATAGCTCTTGTACAGCCTCCGCCATTATATGTGCGGTATCGTGACGTATTACTTCCAGGCCTTCTGCGTCTTTACCGGTTATAATTGCAACAGCAGCATCGCCTTCAATTTCACGAGATAAATCACGTAAATCACCATTTACCTTTATAGCAAGAGCAGCTTTTGCAAGACCAGCACCAATACTGGTTGCAATATCCAATCCAGTTACACCTGTATTATATTGGCGTACACTGCCATCTGGTAACGTAATATTTACGCTTGAATTCTCAACTGCGCTCGCAACCATAGTAAACCTTTTTTATTCTAAATAAATAGAGATGGTAAATTAGCGAATATTGCTAAACTGTCAATAAAAGCTTGCACGCTGGCCTATAATACTTCAGCAATTTTATTAACTAATGCTGTCGTAAGTGATGGTTCAACATCTGCAAAGCCCATATTGCCATGGTTAGTAGTGGCTAAAGCACTTGTTGTATACTTACGCCAGCCATCTTCCTCACGGAAGTTTTTGCTCCGTACAATCTTACGTTTTTTAGTTGAGGTAATCTTTTGCGAGATTTCCACCTCAGAAACAATTGCGTAACCAGTTGCCCCTTCTGGATTGCCCGCCTCTGTAATATTCATCTTAAACATAAAATAGGCCTCTTGTGGTTCATCAGTAAGCCTATAACCTTTTTCTAGTACAGCCGCCCTTAAGGCTTCATCAACACCTACAGCATTTTCAGCTTGATTACTAACTTCAACATATACAAGCTGCTGATCGGTAGATACAGGATCAAGGATAATAAAGCCTGTCATTTGGGCTTTTGCATCAACGTTAATAACAACTGGCTTAATTGCTTTTTCCGCATGTTTGCCAGACAACGCACAACCGGCTAATGCAATTAGAGCTATAATAGCAAGCTTTTTCATAGTTATTTATCCTTTTGCAAATCTTTTTCTATCCATAATTCTCTAGCTTTTGCCAGCCTTATAGTTCGGGCAAAAACATATATAATAGCTTCGATAAACCCATACACACCTAAAAAGCAGTATTTCCTTATAAAGTAAGCTTTAAAGAAGGCAAAGAACGGTTCAGCAATTATTCTCGCAGATGATGGCCTACGGCCACGTTTTACCATATCTTCTGCTTGCATAGAAGAATATCTGTTAATCTTTTCAACAGCATGACGGTACGAACGGAATGTCCTATGTGTAAGCGTATATTTTAACTTACCAACTTTGGCATTAACTCCTGGTTTTAATATGCATGTATCATGCACTGTACTATCTTTATAACCCGCATAATCTTTATTATATAGTCTTATAAAATCATGGCCTGGAGCAAATCTTCTTGGTTTATCGTCAAATCGACTGATAACTTTTGTATTTAGCAAATAAGCTTCAAGTGACGGCAAACCATTATCAAACAGTTTTATTATCTCATCACGGAGTTCAGGGGTTACCTCTTCATCCGCATCAATATTTAATAACCATTTGTTTTTACACAAAGTTTCGCCAAATACTTTTTGTGGGCCATAACCTCGCCACTGATTAAATACTGTAGTTGCTCCCAGTGACTCGGCAACTTCTACTGTATTATCTTTGCTACCACTATCTATAACTATCAGCTCGTCTACCCAATCCCTTATACTTAAGATTGGCTTAGTAATACGATCAGCTTCATCTTGCGCGATGATAAAAGCTGATATTGGCAGTCTTGTCATAATTAACCAATTAATTCCAATTGTTTATTTCTAGTAGCAACCCTCGCAACCTTTTTTACTTTTTCTGGCTCTTTCTTTGCTACTTTTTTCGGTTCAGCTTTTTTCTCTTGTTTCACCTCTTTTTTGGGTGCCACCTTTTTTTCTTGCTTAACCTCTTTCTTAAATTCCTTTTTCAGTTCTTTTTTAGGTTCCTTTTTTATTTCTTTCTTCGGCTCTTTTTGCAAGGGCTCACGACCTAGAATACTATTATACACGTCTATAGTCTTTTTTGTCATAGTAGCCAGAGAAAAATTACTTTTTATATGCTTTTTAGCAGCACTAGTAATAGTTTTTCTTTTAGCATCAGATATTTTTAGTAATTTATCTAATATATCTGTAAGTTGGTCAACATTTCCTGGCTCAACTAAATAGCCTGTTTTACCGTCTATAATAGTTTCACAAGCCCCACCATGATTAGTAGCCACAATCAAGCGCTCCATAGCTTGAGCTTCTACCGCTACACGGCCAAAGGCTTCAGGACGCATCGATGCTGAAACTACAATATCAACTAAACCATATAAAGCTGGCATATCAAGTACGTTATCAATAATCCGTACGGAAGATGATAATTCTAAGTCATCAATTTTTTTATTGAGAGACTTTAGGTACTTTTTATGCTTTTCCTGATCACCCGCAAACAAGCACATGTAACTGGTTTTTGGCAACTTTGCCAAAGCATCAAGTAAAAATTCATGACCTTTCCAGCTTGTTATGCGGCCAGGCAATAGTATTATTGGCTTATCATAATCAATTTTTAAGGTTTCAGCTTTATGTATAATGCGGCTTTTCGGAACTTTATCGTGATCGAACTGGTCTAAATCAGCACCACGATGTATCACAACCACATCATTATCTCTTACTTCATAATTTTCTTTGATGTGGCTCTTAATAAACTCAGATATCGCTATTACTTTTTCACCTTTTACCATCACAGAATTATAACGGTGTTTTAATTTGCTGCCGATAGAGTATGTTCCATGAAAAGTAGTAACAAAATGGCAACCAGTTTTTTTACAAGCAAAATAGCTGCTCCAAGCTGGCGCACGAGAACGTGCATGCAGTATATCCACATCATTTTCTTCTATAAGCTTAACCAGTCTTTTTATATTTTTATACATAGTAAAAGGGTTCTTACTAGCCAAAGGCAATACAAAATGCTCCCCCCCCGCCGCTACAACCTGACTTACCATATGACCGCCGCTAGAAGCCACAAGCGCTTCAAAGCCTGATTCTTCAAGAGCTTTTACGACCTCAATAGTGCCGCGTTCAACCCCACCTGATTTTAATTCTGGTAACACCTGTAAAATTACTGGTTTATTTTTCTGACTTTTAAGATTAGATTTTTTCATTCTATACATAATAATAGGGTTAAAAATGCAAAAAGCTTCTATACTGAAACTATCTAACAACAACTATATCGCCTATCACAAAACCGAAGGCAAGAAAAATAAACCTACGGTTATCTTTCTTGGAGGTTTCATGTCCGACATGAGCGGAAACAAAGCAACAGCCTTAGAAAATTTTTGCAAAAAAGAAACCTGGGGTTTCATTCGCTTTGATTATATAGGGCATGGCGAGTCAAGTGGCAAGTTTACTGATGGGACAATTAGCATTTGGAAAGATAATGCCTTGAAAGTTATAGATAATTTAAGTGAAGGAAATATTATATTAATAGGCTCAAGCATGGGTGGGTGGCTTATGTTACTAGCTGCACTAGAGCGCCCTGAGCGAGTAGTTGGCTTAATCGGGGTAGCCTCCGCACCAGATTTTACCGAAAATTTAATTTGGGAAATAATGTCTGACACACAAAAGGAAGAGCTTAATGAAAAAGGTATTTGCGATCTAAAATCAGAATATAGTGAAGCACCATATCCTATCACCATGCAGCTTATTGAAGACGGTAGGAAGAACTTACTACTTAACGGTAAAATTAATATTAATTGTCCCGTAAGACTTATACATGGACTGCTTGATCATGATGTTCCTGCTAGCTGTTCGATTAAATTAGGGGAACTATTAACCACTGATAATATGTGTGTAAACTTAATACAAAATGGCGACCATCGAATGTCAGAGCCACCACATTTGGAACTACTGTGCAACACACTTAGTGAAATGATGGAAAATGCGACTAACTAAGCGATAGTTAAGAATTTTTTCTTGAGCTCTTCCAGAGTTATGTTTTCCAGTATTTTATCTAACACTTCCTTTGCATAATCAGAATTATATGCCTCAACTCCCAGGCTCTTTACTGCAGCAGCTTTATAATTTGCCGTCTCAGCTTCTAATATTTTTAGTACAGGGACGATATTAGTAATTTGTTTTACTGATTCTTCCTGGAATTTTGTATCTACTGATTTAGCTATATCCGAAGCATGCTTATACAGATTTACATTTTCAGAGACAGAATTAATAAGTTTATTATTTTGTTCAATTATAGCCTGTATAATTGCAGAGATATTTTCTTTTACTAAGGCTTCATTAGATATATTAACTTCACCCAAAGCTAAATTGCTTTGGTTTAAACCACCTATAGCATTATCTATTTTATTGCCCATCGATTGTGATAATTCCAGCGTTTCTTTAGATAGCTCTCTAATCTCACTTGCTACTATTGCAAATCCACTACCATCTTTACCCAATCTTACCGCTTCAATGTTAGCATTAATAGCAAGCAGATTTGTTTGCTTGGCCAGCTTTTGCACTTGAGTTGTATATAATTCAACAGCCGCAAGGTGACTTTGCGCATTTACAAGAGCTTCTGCTACTAACCCAGCTTTTTGTGATAAGAGCTGAATTTTATCAGTAGTTAGATCAATTTCATTGTTTATTCTGTTTAGCGACTCAGATAAACCAACATTAACGCCATTTATTTGTAACGAATTTGCTATCAATACAATTTCTTCCGCACGTTTATACTGCTCTTGTATATTACCAGTAATAACTGCTAGCTTATTGTTTAAATCTGCAGCCCCGGACACAATGGAGACAGCAGCTTCTTGTAATTGTTTATTTACCAAATCAAGCGAGCCATGTTTTACGGAAGCTATACCTAGCCAATCTTTCAGTACATCCTGAGGACGTTGATAACCTTTATTTTTTTGGAAAGCTGAGTCATCAAAAATCAGGTTTGGAGTATTAATCTCTTTATGCTTTTGTTCTTTAGTAGCAATTGTACTGATTTCCTCATCGCTCATT
This sequence comes from Rickettsiaceae bacterium, assembly GCA_021323415.1. Lineage (GTDB taxonomy): Bacteria > Pseudomonadota > Alphaproteobacteria > Rickettsiales > UBA6187 > JAJONM01. The sequence goes on along the minus strand of JAJONM010000038.1, from coordinate 10,827 downwards.
TTTTCAATGATTAACTTACCAGTATCGCTAGAGACTTTTACTGTTCCCTGAATTTTATATTCAGAAATCTTCTCTTCTACTACTTGTACAACATGGGCTTGTTCTTTTGTTTCTTCTATAATTTCGACAATTGTTTCTGGTTGCGGTTTACTTTGTTCAGAAACTTCCACGTCTTGCATATCGATAATTGTATTTTTAGAATTTATTACTTCTCGATAAATCTCATCCGCAGGCCTCGATGCCAGCTTTGTTTTTTCTTTTTCTTTGTTGATCCAGTCTTTTACCACAGATGCTTTGTCACTAACTGAAGATACTTCTTCTAATTCCTCATAGGTTTCAATATGAGTAACAGATGGCTCAATAATTTGTACATCCGAAATATGAACAGGTTTTGAACCTATAATATTCTGGGTTGAATTTTCAATCCCTTTATTGAGTAGGTCTTTTAGCCTTATTCTGCCTTCTGCAGGCGGATTAATTTGCATGCGCTTCATTTTTAGACCCTAACGATTTGGCTCTTTAGTACAACTTATACTTTCTTTCTCAATTTGACAATCCTACTTAGAGCAACCACTCTTTAACGAGGGTAATCTGCCTCTCTTCCATTAACATAGGAGCGTGACCAACACCCGGCAACTCTATCACTGCAACTTGTGGGTTACTAACTTTCATTTTTTCTACAGTACCAGGCAGTAATATATCTGATAACTCCCCACGCAATACAAGAACAGGGCAACGCACAGCATTCCAAAATATAGTTAGATCAACATCAGGAGTTTTAAGCCACTTAGATGGGTGCTTAATATTTGCCAGTATCCTTATAGGAACAGATGGCTTCTTAATTATTTCCGGGTCATAAGCAAAGCGGAATTTATCACCAAATGTCTCTACGCTATGCCATGTAATTTGATTCCAGTGCTCTTCATTTTTTATGCCGAATGTTCCCATACGGGCTCTAATAGCACTTTCAGCCTCAGCCCTGGTATCAAACAATGGCGTTTTGCCTACATAGGTAAAAATACGGTCAAGTGCAGCACCTGGCACAAAAGAGCCTATATCATTTAAGACCAATTTATTTATAAGAGTAGGCTCGGCTCTTGCTACCATCATAGCAATTATACCACCCATTGAAGTACCGACCCAATCTACTTTTGTTATACCAAGTGTATTAAGTAATATAAGAACATCAGATACATATGTATGGTAGTTATATAATAATTTATTGCTTAGCCAGTCACTTCTGCCTCGGCCTGCAATATCAACTGCAATAACTCTATATTCACCCGATAAAGCTTTGGCTAAATAATCAAAGTCATGCGAGTTGCGAGATAACCCGTGTACACAAAACAAAACTTTTGGATTAGTTGCATCGCCCCATTCAAGGTAAGCAAGCTTACGGTTCTGACCAGGAATATTTATAAATAATTCGCGTGTCATTAAGCTAGTGCACTTTTATATTTAGCAGTATTTAAACCAGTTAAATCAATTTCAGGATTTTTACCCTCTACTATATCAGCAGCAGCCTTAGCACTACCACAAGATAGTGTCCAACCCAGTGTGCCATGCCCAGTGTTTAAAATTAAATTATTAAATTTGGTCTTTCCTATGATTGGGGAACCATCCGGCGTTGAAGGACGCAGGCACGCCCACTCACCAGCATGATCCATATCTCCGCTTTCCGGGAATGTTTCTTTTGCCATTTTTTTTAAGGTAGCAATACGGCTAGCTTTGATAGAATCATTATACCCGGCAAACTCTGCAGTCCCCGCCACACGCATAACATCACCTAAACGGCTAAATACAATTTTATTACCCTGATCTGTAATACCAACAGTTGGCGCTTTATCAGAATTGGTTATCTTAACTGAAATACTATATCCCTTCATAGGGTAAATTGGCAAATTAATGCCAATCGGTTTTAGCAATAATGGCGTTGCAGCACCTAAGCATACCACATATTTATCAGCTGTAAGCACACCTTTATCAGTTTTTACTCCAACAATCTTATCGCCATCTACTAATATGTTAGAGATTTTAGTGCCATAATGGAACTTAACACCTTTTTCTTTTATAATAGTAGCAAGGTTAATAGAAAACTCACAAACATCACCAGTTGCATCAATTGGGAAGTATAACCCACCTATTATATTTGTTTGGCTATATTTCAACGCAGGTTCTATTTCTTCACAAGCAGAACGGCTCATTAACACTTTAAAATCACAGCCAAGAGTTTTTTGGAAGTCTGCCTGTTGGATATTGAAGTCCATTAATGCTTGGTTCCTAAAAGTGTGCAGTGTACCTTTAGAAATTTTTGAATAGCTAATATTTGTTTCCGCCTCAATCTCCGCAAAACATTGTTTGCTGTATAGCGCAAGGCGCATCATATTGATTGTACTTTCATACGCTTTTGCACTTGTACAGCAGGCAAGAAATTTCATTGCCCAACTCCACATTGCATAATCAGCCCTTATATTAAATACTAATGGTGAATTTTTATCTAAAAGCCATTTTGGAATTTTAGGCAACAAACCTGGAGTTGCCCACGGCTCAACGTGAGCATAACTTAGCTGCCCACCATTAGCGAAACTACATTCTGATGCGCTGGCTCTTCCTCTATCTACAACTTCAACTTCATGACCGCGCTTAGCAAGCTGGTAAGCTGTTGTAACCCCTATTACTCCCGATCCTAAAACCAGTATCTTCATGACTAACCCGACCTATATTTTGTAGCCGACTTATATACTATTTTATATTTTCAACAACTGTTCTTTTATAGATATCCTAAGTTATATACATAGTTATATACATCGTTGAAAAAAGTTTTTTATTTATTAATTTGCTTTGAAAAAATTAAAATATTATGATTTAGTATAAGCCGTTTCAACTAATAATAGTATTACCCTTATGCAAAACCATACAGTTAACTCTTCTTCTCAAAAACTTGAAAGAGCAAAGGAGCATTTAAGAGAGTCACTTCTTAGACTTGAACGTTTAATACAAAAGCAAAATGAGGCGTTAAGCACCAGTAAGAAAATACGTACCCAGATTATAAGTGACCTTGATTCACACATAGAAAACCTTGAAAGAATACTTAAAAGCCATCATTAATTATGTCTACAGTTGAATTTACCATAAGAAATAAGAAATATAATATTGCTTGCGATAGTGGCGAAGAAGAGCGCATTGCCAAGCTTGCAGACAATCTTAATGTAAGGGTGGAGGCTATAGCAAAAACCTTTACTGGAGCAAGTGATAGCGTGGTGCTTGCCATAACAGCCCTTATGATGGAAGACGAGATTAATGCCCTGAAAGAAGGCAAAAATATCAGCAACACTAATCACGTAAATGACGAGGACCAGGCTGATAAAATAAACTACGCACTTATAAATGCTATTGAGCCTATAACAAAATATATAGAAACTCTTGCAAACAAGATAGAAACAGCGTAATATATGTGTAAAGAATGGGGCGCTGCTGCGTACGTAGATTGTGTATCCCCGAGGCGATAATTTTTTTGTGGGAGCTGTCCCTGTTCAGGCCGTGGTCTGATTAAATGGCTCCAATTTTACATACTGGTCTCTTGGCGGTCAGTAAATCTACGGCGTCTGTGGTCCCATTCTTTCCATCTTACACAGGTTATTACCGTGCCTGATAAATCAAGTCTTCGTGCATACTTCCTGAAACTTCGTGCAGGAATTCCAGAACCCAAGCGAGAAGACGCGTCTTTTTCCGCTGCAAAAAATTTTTTATCAAAATTTGGAGTAAAAAATACTGATATTGTTAGTGCCTATTATCCGATCAACAACGAGATAAATCCACTTCCTATCGTTAGTGCTTTAAATAAAGATAGCATCACAACCGCCCTTCCAGTAATAGTAGCACAAAATGAACCCCTTATTTTTCGTGAATGGCAGTATCAAAATGAATTAGTTTCCGATAGCTTTCTTAAGCTAAGTGAGCCGCCAGCCAGTGCAAAAGAAGTAATTCCAACCATAATGATAGTCCCGCTCTTAGCATTTGATACTAAAGGAAACCGTCTTGGCTATGGCGGTGGTTTTTTTGACCGGACGATTCATGGCTTAAAAAATGTAAGAACTGTTGGTTTGGCATATGATTGCCAAAAAGCTGATTTTTTGCCAGTTACAGAATACGATGAAAAACTAGATTATGTCATCACTGAAAAAGATGTAATAAAATTCACACCATAAATAACCGATTTTGGTAAGGCTGATATATAAGCACTCTTTACTTGAAGAAGTTAATCATTTTGCTTATATTCGCCCCCATAATCACTTAAATACAAGGTTTAAAAATGTCAGGACACTCCAAATGGTCAACGATTAAGCATAAAAAAGGGGCCAAGGACGCAAAGCGTGGTAAAGCATTTACTAAGCTAACGCGCGAGATTGAAGTGGCGGCAAGAACAGGTCAACCAGATCCTGATTTTAACCCCCGTCTGCGTGCAGCATTAATAACAGCCAGGAAACAAGGCGTGCCTAAGGATAAACTGGATACCGCAATAAAAAAAGGCGCTGGGTTATTACAAGGCGAAAATTACGAAGAAATGCGTTATGAGGGTTATGGAGCAGGTGGTGTGGCTCTTATCGTCGACACATTAACGAACAACAAAAACCGCACAGCCTCTAATATCCGTGCAGTATTTACTAAAGCAGGCGGTAATTTAGGCGAAACCGGAAGTGTTAATTTCATGTTCGACCAGGTTGGAATTATTGAATATAACGCAGATATAGCTTCTGCTGATGCAATGTTTGAAGCTGCTGTTGAGGCTGGTGCTGGTAACGTTGACTCAGGCGAAGAAATACACGAAATCACATGTGATCCTAATGATTTTAGTAGCGTACGCGAAGCTCTGATTGCCAAGTATGGAGACCCTGAATCATCCAGATTAGGTTGGAAAGCAAAAGATCCAGCAGAACTTGACCTTGAAAAGGCTGAAAAAATCGTGAAACTAGTAGATTCCCTGGAAGATGACGACGACGTACAGTTTGTAACTGGAAGCTTTATTATTCCTGATGAAATTGCAGAAAAGCTTGCTGAGTAATGAGACCCGTCGCTTATTTGCACATTTAATGTCACATCTAAGACACATCAGGCTACAGTATTGCTTTAAGATATATAATAAGATAAAATAGAAATGTATATAATTAGCTTGGAGCAAGTATATCCGTGAACGATACCAATTCAAAGGCTTACTGGGATAAAATAGTCAATACCTATAAAAATCCAAGCGTTCTAAAAAGCATTGGCCAATTAGTTTCCACATTTGCCATTTTTAGTACAACATGCGTTGTTATGTATATCGCTTCTGAAAAATATTACTGGCTTAGCCTTATCCTTTCCCTTTTTGCGGGCAGTTTAATAATAAAATTATTTATTATTCAACACGATTGCGGGCATGGATCATTCTTTAAAAGCAACAAAGCTAATGATTTTGTTGGTCGTATGCTTACAGTATTTACAATGACTCCATATGGCCAATGGGCAAAAGAGCATAACCGTCACCACGCCACCGCAGGCAATCTTAATCATCGCGGTGTTGGTGATGTAACCACTTTTACTGTAAAAGAGTACCTCAACAGCAAAAAATGGAAGCGTGCATTATACCGTTTTTACCGTAATCCATTATTTTTGTTTTCCCTGGGCGCAGTTGGGCATTTCATTATAAAACAACGCTTTGCTTTTTATAAGCCACGGCGTATATCTTCGTGGATTAGCGTAATGATGACTAACCTTTACATTGCTTCAGTTATTGGTTTACTGATGTATTTTATAGGGCCAGTGGTATTCATTAAGCTATATCTGCCAATAATTATTGTAGCATCTTCTATCGGAACATGGATGTTCTATATGCAGCACCAGTTTGAAAATACTTATTGGGAACCGGAAAAATCATGGAACTATTGTGAAGCAGCGATAAGAGGTTCGTCTTTTTATAACCTGCCAAAAATATTGCACTGGTTATCAGGTAATATTGGCTACCATCACATACATCATTTATCAAGCAAGATACCGAATTATAACCTTGCTAAATGTTATAATGAAAATCCAGTATTGCAAAATGCGCCAAGTATGACGTTGTGGGAAAGTCGCAAATGTCTTGGTATGGCCTTATGGGATGAAGATAAGAAAAAAATGATTGGTTTTGGCGACTTGCCAAAAAATGTTTAACCCGTTATTTCCCTATTTTATGAAAATCGCCAGCTTACTATCACTCTTATTGTCATCATCAGCTTTTGCTAATAATGCATTAAATGATTTGCAGAACCAAACTTTAAGTCAAATCGATGCGATAAAAAACTCGCCAATTGTCGGGATGGTTGCTTATTCTGCTGGTGCCATAGTGATTTTTATTGGACTTATTATTGTAATTTTCTTACTGATTATGTTGCTGAAGCGATAGGAATAATCTTGCTCCTAACCTCTTCTGGAATCCTCACTGGTTTCATGCAACTTGCAACTGACGCAATTATTGCTCTTACATTTACTAAAATATTTGCATTACAAAAAATTTGCTGATTCATAATAATACTAGCACCACCGATTTTTTCGACAGTAGTAATTACATCCAACATATCGTCCAATCTTGCTGGTTTTAGTAAATCCATTTGGACATTACGAACTACGAATAATACATCATTTTTCTGTGCAAGTTCTGATTGGTTAATACCAGCTGTTCGCAAAAATTCAGTACGAGCACGTTCTGCAAATTTTAGGTAATTTGCATAATAGACAACACCACCTGCATCAGTATCTTCATAATATACGCGGAAGCTGTACTTACTCATTTATCAATTCCAATTGTTTTTCATTAATATTAACTGGCGCATTTAAGCCAAGATGAGAAAATGCATGCGAAGTTAAGACACGGCCACGGGGTGTACGTTGTATAAACCCTAGCTGCAATAAATATGGCTCTATCGTTTCTTCAATCGAATCACGCTGCTCTGAAAGTCCTGCACAAATTGTCTCTACTCCCACAGGACCACCTGAGTACTTCTCTGCAATAAATAATAAATACCTGCGGTCCGCGCTATCAAGACCTGCATTATCCACTTCCAATCTACGTAATGCATTATCAGCCAATTTTGCAGTAATTTCATTATTGCCACCCACCGATGCAAAATCACGCACACGGCGAAGCAACCTGAGCGCAATACGTGGAGTACCACGCGAACGGCTGGCAATTTCGTTTGCACCTTCTGGAGTAAGAACAGCATTTAGAATTTTTGCGCCGCGCTGGATTACTAATTTCAGCTCGTTCGGCGTATAGAAATTAAGGCGTGTTGGAATGCCAAAACGGTCACGTAAGGGATTAGATATAAGCCCAAGACGTGTCGTTGCACCAACAAGTGTAAACTTCGGCAAATCAATACGCACAGTGCGTGCAGCAGGCCCCTCGCCTATTATCAGATCGAGGTTAAAATCTTCCATCGCAGGATACAGCACTTCTTCTACTGTTGGATTTAAGCGGTGGATTTCATCAATGAACAAAACATCGTTTTCCTGTAAGTTAGTAAGTATCGCAGCCACATCACCAGACTTTGAAAGCAGCGGCCCTGAAGTTGCTTTAAACCCAACACCAAGTTCGCGCGATACAATTTGCGCGATAGTGGTTTTACCAAGTCCCGGCGGGCCATAAAGCAGCACGTGATCCAAAGCTTCCTTTCTGGATTTTGCAGCATCAATAAATACCCGCAGATTTTCTTTGGCTTGTTCCTGCCCGATAAAATCATCAAACAGTGATGGGCGCAGGCTAACCTCGCCATTGTCTTCTTCTTGTTTTAGGGCGCTGATTAAACTTTCATGAGTCATTACTATTTCTTTCTGGTTTAATTTTGTTGTATCGTCATTGCGATGAGTCGACTGAAAAAGAGCGCGAAGAAGCAATCTTAAAATGATTAGGATTACTTCTTCGACGTCGCTTCGCCCCTCTCACCGCAATGACGACAATCTATTTCCTACCCAACTCTTTCAGTCCTTCACGGATTAGCGCATCGAGCTTGCTATTATCATTTTCCGCAGCGATTCTTGTTATTACGTTATAGGCATCTGAACGCCCATAACCTAAATTAACCAGAGCTGAAATCGCATCGTTAGATCTTGCGCAAGCACTGCAGTTGCAATTTGCGCCGGGGATAATGTAGAAAGTATAGCCATCGCCATTTTTGCGCCAACACCACTTATTTTTACTAGTGTTTGAAATGCTTCTTGTTCTTCAGCGGTAGCAAATCCAAATAGGTGAATGTGGTCTTCGCGCACATGTGTTTCGATAAATAATGTGGCGGCTTCTTTTTCACGCGGCATTAAACGCAAGGTATTAGCTGAGCAATAAACGCCATAACCAACACCGCCTACATCCAAAATTAATGAATCGGTGTCGATGAAATCTATTATGCCTTTTAGTTTGCGTATCATTTTTACCTATTTCATTTAGAACGGTATTTTATTTTATAGTAAGACATAATAACGCGTAAATTATTTTACGGAATATTTATTAATAAAAAAATAAAAAACCAGTAGCAGCTTAGTTTCATTTATGTATATGTTAATCTATTATTAATTCTTTAGGTAAAAAAATGACTAACATTGTAAGTACAAATTTCATAAAACAAGAAGAATCAAGATCATCTATAGTAACACGTAGAAGTGTGCCAAATTTAGCAAGAGAATCTGTGTTAAAGTTCTCGCTACCACAACTACAACAAGAAAGTGAAAAGCTAAAAGAATTATTAGCAACGACTACAGAACCGCAAAAAAGAAATCAGAAAATTTCCCATGCAGTTGGGCCAGTCCGCTCTTCATGGCTCAATGGTGAAGGCGCAAAACAAAAATACGAAAACTGGTTAAAAGATAAATATAAAGTGACTGAACCAGAGCTAAAACAAATGCTGCATAGAGAAAGGGTAGCGTTAGATATTATAAAGGACTTGGTTAAAGCAGAGCGTGAATCAAAAAAAGTTCCGGATAATTTTAGGATAACTGCCTCAATGTTAGGTGGTGGTCATGGCGGGTTTGAAACTGCTTTATGGTGCTTAGCTGACAAAGAAGTTTGCATAGATGTTGCCACAAAATTTGGCGAAAGCTGGTATTGGGAAGAGGCACTGCAGCTAAAGAAATCTGGTGTTAAAGTTACAAAAATTGGTGATGAAGATGTTTATGGAGTTATGCCATCATATAAAGGCCTAAATCCAGAAGTACCATTTTTTACAGTACTAAGCGGCACAGGAACTGGCACAGGACTTAGCCCTTATGACCTGGATGACATTGCAAAAGTAAATGCGCCAAAAGTTTTCGATGCAACTTCTGCCATGGGAATTATGGATATGAGTAAAATATACGCCATGAAAAATGTGGTGATATTTTACCCAGACCAAAAAGGTAATGAAGGCCGTCCGGGCAACTTCCATATTATAATGGATGATGCAGCAATTGAGTATATGCTTGCTAATCAGAACCAAACTATTTCTATACCTAAAACCTATCGCTTATTCTCTGAAGAAAATGGTAAACGTGTGTTGCGCGAACCTTTGTTTGATGGCGTTTTAAATCCTGAAAAAGATTTAGATTTAATTAACTCGCTTGATATCTCAGCTTTAGCTGAAACCCTTTACGGACTAGAAGTGCTAAAAGGGCGCGGTGGGCAATTAGAGTTGAATATAGCAAAGTCAAAAGAACATCGCGAGTTTATGGCTAAATGGCTAGAAGAATCTGCTACCAGGTTCAGGCAAGCAGGACAAGAGCCGATTTTTTCAGCGGTAAGCAATAACCCAGAGCAGCACTCACATTCAACTTTTGTAGCACAAATTACTGACCCGTGGTTTTTGCAATTAGATGATAAAAACAAGAACAATTTTTATAATGATTTCCATAAATCAATCGGCGAGCATTTATCTGCCGCAAGAGTATTTCCCGGCACTACATATGGTATCCGTACATGGATGGTAAATGGCCTTGAGCAGGAGGATTTAAGACACTACACTCAAGCGGTAGAGTATACTTACCTAAAAACAAAGCAGGTTGCGATAGGTAAAGAAATAGAAACACTGCAACAGAAGGATGGTATCGATTGGAGCAAATTCGCCGCCGAAAGAAAAGCTGACAATAAAACAAAGCAAGCTGGGCAGTCCATCCTTTAGCGACCGCCAGTTTATCTATCACCCCGTATTTATTGCGGGATACTGATTTTACTTGCCAAACACCCCAAAAACCTATAAAAGGCAAAGCTTGTTTATCAACCGCATAATTCATACTTAGGAGGTGGATTTAGGGAAAAGTAGCTAATATTAAGCAATTTGAACAAAATTTACCCGCTAAGATGGGTTGTCGCATAGAATTTAGGACAGGAATATACTCTATGACACCATCTCAAAAACCACAAAACCCATGTTTTTCATCTGGCCCATGCGCAAAGCGTCCGGGCTGGGATTTCGATGCGCTAAAAGACGCTGCACTTGGCCGCTCACACCGCGCAAAAATCGGAAAAGATAAATTGCAGGAAGTTATTGACCGCACACGTGCTGTGCTTGGCATACCTACTGATTATAAAATAGGAATTGTTCCGGCTTCCGACACTGGCGCAGTAGAAATGGCCATGTGGAGCTTACTAGGCGAACGGCCAGTTGATATGCTTGCATGGGAAAGCTTTGGCGCTGGCTGGGTAAGTGACGTAAAAAAACAATTAAAACTCGAAGTAAATGCTTATGAAGCCGGCTATGGCCAATTGCCTGATTTATCGAAAGTAAATTTTGATAATGATGTGGTGTTTACATGGAACGGAACAACTTCTGGTGTGAAAGTTCCAAATGG
>JAJONM010000107.1 GCA_021323415.1 Rickettsiaceae bacterium | reverse complement strand
TAAGGTTGATGGCCAGGTTGGTAAACTTGGCGATGATTTTACTATCGAACAGGGGCAGGCAGTTGCACGTGTTTGCGCTATTAATGTAATTTCTCAGCTAAAAGACGCGTGTGGCGGTAATTTAGATAAAGCAAAATGCGTACGCCTTGGCGTTTTCGTAAACTCTACACCTGATTTTAAAGAGCATCCGGCTGTTGCCAATGGTGCATCAAACCTGATTGCTGATGTATTTGGCGAAAAAGGTAAACACGCCCGCGCTGCGGTTGGCGTTGCTGCGCTTCCTTTCGGCGTTGCGGTTGAGGTTGAGGCGTTGTTTGAGATTAATTAAATATTGTCTTATTAATTTATTGATATGTCGGGGCTAACCCCGACATATTTTTTCATTAAATCTGTTAATTGATTTTATGATAATAAAAAAGCAAAATCATATAGCCTCGCTTGCTCAATTTATTGGCTCTGGAGGCTTTAATCTTTCAGACAAAGATGTGCTTCAAAAATCTTTGGGAAGGCTTTCTAGTGAAATGCATCGTCAGCATGGATTCAGAATTGAGAGCATGTTTGCTTATATAGCGGGAGCTTTAGGTAGATGTGCTTTGATAAAACAAGAGGATGCAGGTTTGTGTCTGGTTGGCGAAGAAAATATTAATATCCCAGATTATCGCTTAATCTTATGTGACAACACCTCATTTTTGGTTGAGGTAAAAAATTGTGCAAAGATGGAAATTAAATTCCGTCAGGATTACATAAAAAATCTATTACAATATGCTAATATTAATAAACTTCCCTTAAAGGTCGCTATTTACTGGAGCAAACTAAAGGTTTGGACTCTAAATTCTGTCGAGATATTTAATTTTAATGATGGTAAGTATAAGCTTAAGTTTGATGTTGCTTTTGCTAAAAGCGAGATGGCCGTGCTGGGTGACAGAACGATAGCTACACTTTTTCCATTGAAACTTAGATTGCTAACTGACCAAGATAAAACAACTTATTTAGATGAGGATGGGCAGTGCGAGATCACTTTTGGAGTTCCTGAGTTGTATTGCCAAAGCACATTGATTGAAGACGAAATTGAGAGTTCAATAGCATTTAAGTTGATGTTATTCGGAAAGTGGGGAGAACAAGAAGAGGTAATTATCTCTGATAACAAAGTTGTATCAATAGATTATGTATATTCACCTATAGAACTTGAGGCCGACCATTTATTCAGAATTATTGGTATTTTGAGTAGTATAATTTCTGCCTCGTATGATGTAACGACAGTATCTGGAGGCGAAGTACAAAGACTTATGCCAAATTGTGATCCTGAACGGTTTGAAGTTTCTATACCGGATGATTACAAAGGAGAATATCTCCCTTTATGGAGGTTTTCCCAAAAACCGAATGAAAACTATGAAGTTACCAAACTGTACAGACGGCTGTAGTTAGATTTATAAAGTTTCCTACCCACTAAACGGATCTTTCACCAAAATTGTATCATCCCTTTCAGGGCTGGTTGAAAGAATTGCCACCGGAGTTTCAATCAATTCCTCAATGCGGCGGATGTATTTTATCGCGTTTGCAGGTAAATCCTTAAAGCTGCGTGCGCCGGCGGTGGTATCTTTCCAGCCGTCTAACTCTTCATAAATTGGTTTAACATTTGCCTGTATATCCTGGGCTGCTGGTAGATAATCCAGTTTTTGGCCATTATATTCATAGCCGATGCAAATTTTTAATTTGTCAAATCCGTCTAATATATCAAGTTTGGTTAGGGCGATTCCGGTTATGCCGGAGATTTTTATTGCCTGACGCACTAGCACCGCGTCAAACCATCCGCAGCTACGTTTACGGCCTGTTACCGTGCCAAATTCATGGCCGCGTTCACCGATTAAATCGCCGGTTTCATTTTTAAGTTCAGTCGGGAATGGGCCGCTACCAACGCGTGTTGTATAAGCCTTTGTAATTCCAAGGATATATCCGATATTGCCAAGGCCAAAGCCTGCGCCGGCATGTCCTTGTCCGGCAACTGTTGATGAAGAGGTAACAAATGGGTATGTGCCGTGGTCAACATCGAGCATTACACCTTGCGCTCCTTCAAATAATATGCGCTTGCCTTGTTTGTTTAAGTTATCCAAAACTTTCCATACCGGCTGTGCGAAAGGCAGGATTTGATCTGCAATATCAAGCAGTTCTTTCATCACATCATCTTTTTTTACTTCATCAGCGCCAAGGCCGCGACGAAGTGCATTGTGGTGTTCCAGCAGGCTATCAACTCGTTTTGATAGCATTTCCTTATCAGCTAAATCGCAAACGCGGATTGCGCGGCGGCCCACTTTATCTTCGTAAGCTGGCCCTATGCCACGGCCTGTTGTGCCAATTTTATTTGACCCACGTTTTTCTTCAGCGAGGTTATCAACCTGACTGTGTACGCTTAAGATAAGAGCTGCATTTTCCGCTATGATCAGATTGCCCGGTGTAACCTCTACACCTTTTTCTCTTACTGCATTTATTTCTTTAAGTAAGGCATAAGGATCGATCACTACCCCATTGCCAATTATAGATATTTTGCCTTTGCGGACGATGCCGGAAGGCAATAGGCTAAGTTTATAAACTACACCATCGATAACCAATGTATGCCCTGCATTATGGCCGCCCTGGAAGCGAACTACCACATCGGCACGGTTGGAAAGCCAATCAACAATCTTTCCTTTACCTTCATCACCCCATTGTGAACCAATTACTGCAACATTAGTCATTCGCATCTCCAAGCTTATCCTTTTTTAAGCGGCTGAATATAGAGAGAAATTGGGGGGAAGGCAAGTGAAATAGCTTGGAGGCGTAAAAGAGAAAGAGCGGAGGAGAGAAAGAGGTAGCAGTTTGTTAAATCTTACTATTTCTCTACTTTATCCTTGCGCTTTTGTGCCAAAATAGCTAATTTTAACACTATGGAAGACTATGAAATACAACGTACAGCTATGCGGATGACCCAGGAGTATGGCAAAAAAGCCCTTCCTAAAGCCGTTGAGGTTGCCAAATATTATCTTGGTGAAAGCGATAATGATGCGGCCAAAAGATGGGTAAGAATTGGTTATGCGATTAAAAAGCTTATGCAAATTGAAAGTGTTAATGAAGCCCTAAGCCAAAGAAACCGAAGAGGCTTGATAATCTTGTCTCATACACCTAAGCAGCAGACAATTGGCGTTTTATGGTTTATCGCGCATTGTTTCTTGTTTTCCGTTATATCTGTAATATCAAAAAAACTTATTATTTCTGGTTTGCCAGTATTTGAAATACTATTTTTTCAAACCGCTTTAGGTGTATTATTTATACTGCCTTTTGTGTTATCAAAAAAGCGGGTGTTGCGGTTAAAGTCTTATAAAGTTCATTTTTTACGGGCGTTGCTGTGGGCTGTAGCCTCTGCGCTATTTTTCTACTCCATAACAATTATACCGATTCCAAGGGCGATAGCGCTTAGTTTTGCTGTGCCTTTATTTACCAGTATTATGGCAATTATTGTGTTAAAGGAATCTGTGCATTGGCGTAGAGTCTTGTCACTTGTTTTTGGGTTTATTGGTATGTTGATTATTATCCAGCCCGGTATGCAAGCATTTGAAATTGTTACGCTTTTGGTGGTTTTGGCAGCGTTTTTATGGTCGGTTACAGATATTATGATTAAGCTATTATCACGCGAACATGATGCTGTAATAAATACATTTTTCTTTGCTTTGTTTAGTGCGTTATGTACTTTACCGGTGGCTGTATATTTATGGAAAACTCCAACCATTTTAGAGTTTATTGGATTAATTGCACTAGCTTTTCTGTTCATTACAAATATGATAACAGTAAACAAGTCTTACGAGAATTCTGATCTTACTATTATAATGCCGTTTGCCTTTACTCAACTTATCTTTGTTGCGATAATGTCTTATTTTGTATTTGGCCATGTGATTGCTGTTAGTACTATTATTGGGTCAGTTATAATTATTGCCAGTACTTCATATATTGCTTACCGGGAGAAAAAGGCGGGGAGTAGGGTGGTAGTGACGGAGCTGGAGGGCTAGTGGCTAGTGGTAAAGAATGTATTCTTAAAATTTTTATACTAAACAAGTTATTGCACTAGTCGCAAGACACTAGCCACAAGTCACTTTAACATGCACCAAACAGGTGTATGATCCGAAGCTTTTTCCTTAGCGCGCAGGGGCATAAAAACATCAGAAGATTCTAGCATATCGGCAGCCTCTGGTGATAACAGAAGGTGGTCGATACGCATGCCGTGGTTATGTTGCCATGCGCCAGCGCGGTAGTCCCACCAGCTAAATTGCTGTTTGTTATCGTTACATGCGCGATAGGCATCAGTTAGGCCTAAGCTAGTCAAGGCGCGGAATTTTTTTCGTTCTGCAGGGTGATAGCAAGTTGTGCCATCAAGACGTAGTGCATCGAAAACATCGATTGGAGCAGGGGCAACGTTATAATCACCACCTAGAATTATGGCTTCGTCAAGTTTTAGTAATTGTTCGGCGTGGTTATAAAGTCTATCAAAAAACCTGAGTTTGTATTGGAATTTGTCAGAGTCTGGTGTTTGTCCGTTAGGAACATAGATGCTTGCAACGCGTATAGCTTTGTCCTTTAATGATATTACGGCTTCGATGTAGCGTGCGTGGTCGTCGGTTTCTTCGCCAGGGAGTTCTCTTATAACATCATCAATGGGGAATTTTGAAAGTATTGCAACGCCGTTATAGGTTTTTTGGCCGTGAACTGCAACATTATAGCCAGCATCTTCAATTTCCATATAGGGGAAGGCCTCGGTTTGGCACTTAAGTTCCTGTAATAACAGGATATCTGGTGCATCATCGCTTCTTAGATATTCGATCAAGTGTTCAATGCGGCTTTTAATAGAGTTTACGTTCCAGCTTGCGATTTTGACCATATAAGTTCCTAGTTGTTAACTTTTTTTAGTAGTTCTTGTTCTTTTTTATTATCCACCCACCAGGTACTTAAAAAGATATCGACAAAGCCAAGTGAATAAGGCGGTGTAATTTCTGGGTGACCAAACTTATTCCAGTATATAACTCTATGGTTGCGTGAGTGCCATTGCGGAATTGAGTAGTAATTCCACAGCAGTATTCTATCTAATGCTCGTGTAGCTGCTATAACACTTGGTTTATCAGGGGCGGTTATTATTTTATCTACCATAGCGTCTACTACTGAATTTTTTATACCAATAACATTTGCACTTCCTGCAATATCGGCTTGCTTTGAATGCCAGTAATTTATTTGTTCAGTCCCAGGAGATGGCCCCTGAAGGAACCAATGGACTGTGATATCGTAATCAAACTCTTGTAGTCTCTTTATATATTGTGAGGAATCGACAGTACGTATTGTGCTATCAATACCAAGTTTTTTCAAGTTACGTGCGTATGGTGCAACGACGCGTTCAAAAGATGCTGAAGAGAGTAAAAACTCTATAGTAAATGGTTCGCCAGTTTCTGGGTTAATACGTTTCATATTATGTAATGTCCAGCCAGCTTCATCAAGAAGCGCTTGCGCTTTAAGTAAATTTGCACGTGGACTGCCGGCTTTTTCTGAATTGGGTTGTTCTGGCACTTGTGTAAAAATTTGTGGTGGGAGGGAGTCCTTAAATGGTTCCAGTAGTTTCAATTCTGCTTGGGAAGGCAAGCCTTGCCAGCCAAATTCTGAATTACCAAAATAACTAACATTGCGGCTATAAGCGCTGAAAAATAGCTGTTTATTTGCCCATTCAAAATCATAAGCGTAGTTTAATGCTTCGCGTACTTTTGGGTTTTGAAATTTTGAGCGGCGGATATTCATTGCAAAACATTGCATACCCGTTGGTGTGCCGTCAGTAAGTTCTTCTTTTATTATACGTCCATCTTTTATGTGCGGTAAATTGTACGATTTAGCCCAGGTTTTCGCGATGTTTTCTTTGCGAAAATCGTATTCCCCGGCTTTAAATGCTTCTACTAATACGGTGTCATCCCTATAATAATCAACACGAATGGTACTAAAATTATAGCGCCCTATATTTACATTTAAGTTTTTTCCCCAATAATTTGGGTTGCGCTCATAAGTTATTGATCGGCCAGCTTCCATAGATTTTATTTTATATGGACCACTGCTAAGTGGTATCTCCATTGTGTCTTTATCAAACTCATGGTTAGTGTAATATGCCTTCGAAATTACAGGAACTTGTCCAGCAATAAGTGGTAATTCGCGATTGGTTTTATCTGCTATTGTAAATTTTACCCGTCTCTCACCTAATTTTTCTGCGCTAGTTATATCTCTATAAAGTGATTTGTATTTAGGATGTCCCTTTTCTTTGAGAGTATTGAATGAGAATACTACATCATCAGCTGTTATGTTTGTGCCATCTTGCCATTTTGCTTCTTTACGTAAGTTGAAAATTACCCAACCACCATCTTTAGGTGTTTCTGCTGATTCGGCTATGAGCCCATATTCTGAGAAACTTTCATCAGCTGAAGGTTCCATTAATGTATCTGAGGTAAGTTCAATTGCTGCAGCTGCAACACCCTTCATTATATATGGATTGATACTATCGAAAGTTCCTGCATAGGCAATTTTTGCCGAACCACCTTTAGGAGCGTTTTGGTTTGCATATTCAAAATGCTTAAAATCTTTTGGGTATTTAAGGTCGCCAAAAGCAGACAGTCCATGAGATGTCGTTATTTGTTCTGCATGTGATGTTGTTGTCAGGAGTGTCAGTGTCAGTATAGCTAAAAATTTTAGAATCAAGAATCTAGAATCAAGAGTTGCTTTCCAGATTCCAAATTCTTGATTCATGATTCTACTTCCTAGAGTTATTTACCAGGTTTTGGTAGCGGTGGAGGATTGTCACCTGTAGTACGTAGGTATGCTACAACATTAGCTACAGCTTTTGAATCACTTATGCCTGCAAACGTCATTTTTGTGCCAGGTAGGAATTCTTTAGGTTTGTGCAAGAAAGCGAATAAATCTTCATAACTCCAGTTACCGCCTTTATTTTTCATAGCATCTGAGTATGCAAAACTGCCACTGTGAGCTTTTTTGTTACCAACAATTCCTGCTAAGTTAGGGCCAACTCTATCAGGGCCACCTTTATCTGAAGTGTGGCATGATGCACATTTCTTGAATTCTTTTTCACCGGCTGCGGCATCTGCTGCAGCTAATAATGCCCCAATATCAATAGGTTCTGCTTTTGCAGGCTCAGCCCCACCTTCAGCGGGAGCTTCTTCAACAGCAACTGAAAAACCTCTTTTTTCTGGGTTTTCAACAGGATGGTATAATGAATCTGCTATTTTGCCAGTTATCATTGCAATAAGGCCTGCAACTAGTATTGCTGCTACTATTTTGTTGTTTTCCAGATTTTTCATATTTTTACCTGTTTTTTTATTCGACCTAGCGTATATAAACCATATATAGAGATAATCAATAAAAATT
>JAJONM010000001.1 GCA_021323415.1 Rickettsiaceae bacterium | reverse complement strand
CTTTAACACCTGAAGATTCGGTAAGTATCTCCCCTAGCGCACTTTCAGTAATAAAGCCCATATCAATCAGGATAGCACCCAGCATTTTTTTCTGAGTGCTTTGCTGACTGCGTTGTTCTTTCAAAGCAGTATCTAATTGGTCTTTTGAAATAAGTCCTTTCGATAATAACTTTTCACCAAGCGGAACTGAACGTGTGGTTGTAGGTTGCGGCGTTTTATTATCTGCAGGTTTTGCATTGTTTTGTGCAGGCTGAACCTGTTGGTGTGTAGCTGCAGCTTGTGCAGGCGCTGGCTGCACCGGTAGTTTTACCTGAGTTGGCTGCGTTTGAGTTAGAGTTGCAAGTTTACTTTGTGGCGTAGGAGATGATGGTAGTCTTGCACCATTTTGCTTTGGAGGCTGCGGAACATACGTGGAAGCACCTGTTGCAGGATGACCACTCGGAATCTCACCTCTAGATTTTAATTCCTCTTCCAATTTAACTCACTTCGTTACTTACGAAAAATTCCGAACTACCTATTCGTCTAGTATTTTAATTTTGATTTGACTGCTAGAAATTCATATTAACGACCGAGCGGAGCGTATTTAACATACGTGAGCACGCGAATAATATGAATGACGAAGCAGGCATTCAAAATTAAAATACTATGGAGAGTTATTTTTTTCTAAATGCGTCTATATCGACAACATTAGTTTTTTTAGAAGCACGCCCTTTTTTACCAGATTTAGAACCCTTGCTTACTTTCTCCCCTGTTTCTATTATATCATCTTCTTCGGGAACAGAAAACTCTTTTATTTCAGCAAGTTCATCTTCTTCTAGTTCATCTATATGTCTGAATTGTAATCCAAATTTTACACTAGGGTCAGCAAAGGCCACCAGTGCATCGAACGGAGCACCAATGTTTTCCTTAACATTATCGAAACTTAGCACAACATCAAAACGTTTATCTGTAACTTTTAAGTCATCAAATTGATGCTGTAAAACAATTGTCATTTCTTCTGGATATTTTTTCTTTAATTCATCAGATATGATGACACCCGGGTAATTTGTTAGGAAAGATATGAAAAAATGATGTTTTCCTGGCAAGCCTTCATCGCTCACTCTTTCAAGAGCTTTTTTAACGATAATGTGCATAGCATCATCAATTAACTTACCGTAATCTATAAAATCATTACTCATAAAGCTTCACCATATTTTTGGCATATGGACAAATTGACCATACTTATTTGGAAGTTTAATGGGTAGATTTTAAGTATGCAAGAGTTTAGTGCAAGTGCAAGTAATTAGTGCAAGTAAAAACAAATTTTCTTTGCAACAAACCTTCATCAACGAATAATCATTTTTGGGGAGATAGTACGCACTTGCACTTGCACCAAGCACTAAAGGGCGGGTAGTTTCTGTTGCCCGGTACTACCCAAACCGCTACCAATGACTGGTTATGCAGCCGCAGCGATCGCTACAGGAGCATAGTTGTCATTAGCTACTACGAAATTATCGTTAGCATTTACTTTAATTGACTCTTTGCGGTGATATCATACCGGGTAAAACCAACCTCTTTATTACGCACGTCGATCCTATTTCATCCCCACCTATAAAGGCTGGAACTTTAGAACTAAGAACTTGATTCTTATATTCTGGTTCTACCTTTATGGGTGGAGATGCCGGGCACCGCCCCCGGGTCCGTAACGCCTATTCCAGGCGACATTTATTACCATAGTCCTTTTAAGGGGACGCCCCTATTATAGCACAGATTGCCTATGTTATGCAATAACAGGTTTTTCTCTTGAATTAATCTCTCTCCCTATCTAATATCGGCTCGATATCACACATAGCCGGAGAGAAATATGCCACTAAATTCAGCCCAGAAGGCCGAAGTTTCAGCCCAAAAACAAGTAAATAACCAAACCCGCCGAGTTACCGTTCCTGAATTAGAAGAAATCCTTTATGAACCAATTCCAGTACTCGACCATGGTTTTGTACGCGTTGTCGATTATATGGGTAACGATTCTGCAGTTGTACAAGCCGCCCGCGTTTCATACGGCATCGGCACTAAAAAAGTAAATGAAGATGCAGGGCTTATCAATTACCTGCTGCGCCACTACCACACCACACCGTTTGAAATGTGCGAGATAAAATTCCACCTAAAAATGCCAATTTTCGTAGCCCGCCAGTGGATACGTCACCGCACGGCTAACGTAAATGAATATTCAGCACGTTATTCGGTAATGGATAAAGAATTTTACATCCCAAAACCAGAAGAGCTTGCCGCCCAATCAACTAAAAACCATCAAGGTAGAGGCGAAGAAGCGTTATCACCTGAAGAAGCAAAACGCGTAATCGAAATCCTAAAAGGCGATTCCGACCAATGCTATAAGCATTATGAAGAGCTGATGAATACAACAGCTGAAGGCGAAACAATTGATGAAAACCGTAAAGGTATCGCCCGAGAATTGGCACGCATGAACCTGCCGATAAATATATACACCCAATGGTATTGGAAAATCGACCTGCATAACCTTATGCACTTCTTAATGCTGCGTGCTGATTCACACGCGCAATATGAAATCCGTGTGTTTGCCGAGGCTATGCTGGATGTTGTAAAACGCTGGGTTCCGGTTACTTATAACGCCTTCCTCGACCACCGTGCTAATGCAACGACTATTTCCGGCAAAGGTATGGAAGTAGTAAAACGCATGATAAGAGGCGAAACCGTATCGCAGGAAGACTCAGGCATGAGCAAACGCGAATATACTGAGCTGATGTCTAAATTAGAAGAAGAAAAAAGTAGGATTTTGTTACCAAGTGGCTAGTTGTAATTAGGAGTTTTGAAAACTAAGAACTTAAGAAAAAGGCCGAGAAAATTCTCGGCCTTTTAAATTCCTAGATTTCCTAATTCTTACTCAACTATTTCACGACCAGCGAAGAAGAAAGAAATCTCACGCGCAGCAGAAGCAGCACTGTCAGAACCATGAACTGAGTTCTCACCAACGTTTTTCGCGTGCTCTTTACGGATAGTTCCAGGTGCAGCATTTTCAGGATTAGTAGCACCCATAACTTCACGGTATTTAGCAATAGCATTTTCGCCTTGCAATACTTGCACAACTACAGGCGCAGACACCATGAAATCAACCAATTCACCAAAAAATGAACGCTCCTTGTGCTCAGCATAGAAAATGCTCGCTTCACGACGGCTTAAATACAATCTTTTCTGTGCAACAATAGTAAGACCAGCATTTTCAATAATCGCATTGATTTTACCAGTTAAGTTACGGATAGTAGCATCAGGTTTTATAATAGATAATGTGCGCTCTATAGCCATTTAGTAATTCCTCTTAAATTGTAAAAATTATGGCTTCTTATAGGGGTATTTTGGGAAAAAGCAAGGGTTTAGTTAACAACCGGCAACCGCCGCTATAAGCGGCAAATTAGCTTCCGGCATATCATATTTCACCAGCTCATTGGTGCGTATCCACTTTATTTCCTGCCCCTCAGCACCCATCACAATGCCATTCCACTTACGGCATACGAACACATACATAATCAAATGAAACGTCGGATAACGGTACGAAATGAATGTAAGCGGCAGAAAGCAACCCGGCGAGGTTTGGATTCCAAGCTCTTCCTTTAACTCCCGCGCAAGGGTAATTTCCGGCACTTCGCCTTCCTTAACCTTACCACCCGGGACCTCCCACATCCCGGCCATATCCTTATCAGATGGTCGCTTAGCAATAAGCATCTTTCCATCCTCATCAATCAAAACTCCAGCAGCCACGTATTTAAACGGCTTACTTTCAAGCAGTTCTGGGTATTCACGGGATGGGTCACAACCTTGTTGCATAAGTAAATTCCTTAAAAAAGGCTCCCCTGTTTAGTCGGTTCCACCACATTTTTCTTACCATCATGGAATTCCAGTTCCAATTTCTCCCCCGTCGCAATCGCTGCTGCGGATAAAATTACGCTGCCCTTAGCATCCCTAACCACTGCAAATCCGCGCTCCAGAACCTTTTTATAGCTATAGCTTTCAAGTAACTTTGCCATAAAATATAGTTTTTGCTGCTTTTCCTGCAAAACCTTTGGAAATACATTGGCCATACGCATAGTAAGGCCATCGAGCCTCTGGAAATTATCATCCAAAAACTGTGACGGTTTTGGCAGGCCGCGCACCAGACCTTTTAGCATATTCTGTTTATCGTCCAGCAATCTAAAAATAGCAGCTGTAGCCCTACGCCCTAAATCCTCACAAAGCATTATTAGATCCGCCCGCACAGGTACAGCCTTTTCCGCCGCCGCAGTAGGCGTAGGCGCGCGGAGGTCTGCCACATAATCAATCAGCGTAGTATCGGTTTCATGCCCTACAGCTGAAATTACCGGAATTTGCGAAGCCGCCACCGCACGTACCACAATTTCCTCATTAAACGGCCACAAGTCTTCGAGTGATCCTCCACCACGGGCTACAATCAGCACGTCAGGGCGTTTTTCCATATTATTAAAGCCTTGTATTGCCACAGCAATCTGTTCTGCTGCTTTTTCTCCCTGCACTAAAACCGGCCAAAGAAGAACATGCCGTGGGAAACGATCTTCCAGCCTGTGTAATATATCACGTATTACTGCGCCAGTTGGGGAAGTTACAATGCCAATAACTTCAGGCAAGAACGGTATCGCCTGTTTTCTATCAGCATCAAACAGGCCTTCAGCCGCTAGTTGCTTTTTGCGCTTTTCCAGCAGCGCCATAAGAGCCCCTTCACCGGCAGGCTCCATATTATCTACCACCATCTGGTATTTTGATTGTCCCGGATATGTGGTAATACGGCCAGTACATATAACTTCTAGGCCATCTTCTGGCTTGAACGCAAAACGTGATGCAGTACCGCTCCAGCACACACCCGCCAAAACCGCAGAATCATCCTTCAAATTCATATACACATGGCCAGAAGGTGCACGCTTATAGCCTGAAAGTTCGCCCCTCACCCGCACATAAGGAAAGGTATCTTCAACGACAGTTTTTAATGATGCTGATATTTCGCTTACTGAAAACTCTGGCAGGCGGGTGTAGCTTTGTTCTATTTCAGGCATAATTTGTTGCTATATTCTTATATTTGGACTAGATAATAGCACGGCAACTAACAACTGGTAACTAAAAACCAGTAACAAATACGAAAATCCTTTTGCAGGAAGGGGTTTGTAACCCATTCCTCACATTCATGTCTAATTTTATCAGGACATGAACATGTGGGCTGGGTTACAAACCCAGTCCAGCGATAGGACGAGCTTAACACTAACACTGGAAATTAAATGAACATTTTGGTAATCGGCTCAGGCGGCCGCGAACACGCAATAATCTGGAAATTAAAACAATCGCCAATGTGCGATAAGATATACGCTATGCCCGGCAATGGCGGCATTGGCAAAATCGCCGAGAATGTTGCTATATCCCCTTCTGATCAGCAAGCTGTTGTTAAATTCTGCAAAGAAAAAGATATTGGCCTAGTTATGGTTGGCCCAGAAACCCCATTAGTAGAAGGTTTAGTCGATACATTAGAAGCAGCAGGGATACTCGCTTTTGGTCCTAGTAAAAAAGCCGCGCAGTTGGAAGGATCAAAAGATTTCACCAAAAAGGCTTGCGATAATTATAACATCCCAACTGCTGCATATGAAACTTTCACCGATGCCGAACTTGCCAAAAAATACATCGAAAAAACCGGCACTCCTATTGTTATTAAAGCTGATGGCCTGGCTGCCGGGAAAGGTGTGATTATCGCCTTTAGCAAAGATGAGGCTTTTGAAGCAATCGATGATATACTGGTGAAAAAGCAGTTTGGTGATGCCGGAAATTCTGTAGTTATTGAGGAATTTTTAGAAGGTGAGGAAATAAGCGTTTTTGCCCTTTGCGATGGCAACACCGCCGTTTATTTCGGCTCAGCTCAAGATCATAAACGCGTTGGTGAAGGTGATACGGGCCTCAACACCGGTGGCATGGGAACTTATGCCCCTGCCCCTGTTATGAACCCGACTTTACAGGAACAAGTAATGCGCGAGGCAATCTTGCCTACTGTAACCGGCATGAAAAAAGATGGTATGCCATATAAAGGCATATTATTTGCTGGGTTTATGGTTACAAAAAATGGCCCAAAACTTCTCGAGTTTAACGTACGTTTTGGCGACCCTGAAACGCAAGTACTGATGACCCGTCTTGACTGCGACTTATTGCCGCTGCTAATTTCCGCAGCAAAAGGAAAACTGGAAGCAAGAGAAGTAAAAACCAAGAAAGAAGCTGCTCTTTGCGTAGTTATGGCAGCAAATGGCTATCCTGGTTCATATAAAAGCGGAAGTGAAATAAAAAACCTGGATAATGCTGCTACAGATGACATAGTCATTTTCCATGCGGGAACTAAACTAGGCACAATCGGTGAGATATTAGCAAGCGGCGGAAGGGTTTTAGGGGTTACTGCCACTGGCAATACTGTAGAAGAAGCACAGAAAAAAGCTTATACTGCAGTTGATAAAATTGACTGGGAAGATGGTTTTTGTAGAAGGGATATTGGCTGGCGGGCGATTGGTAAAAAATAGTTATTCCGCAGAGATATTATGCTTTATCAGCGTAACTATATAGTCAATATTTTCGACCTCGCCACGTTCTTCAACCCGCATTGTAAGATTACCCAGGATACGGTTGGCAGACTGCTTGGAAAGCTTGGTGCCACTACCTTTTATCTTATCTTTTAGTTCACGCAAAACTTCAAGCAAGACTTCAGTTGCCTGATACAAGTTCTTCGGCAATCCCGCGCGTTCGTATAGCACTGAGAATCCTTTATTACTCTCATCCATAAGTAATGTACGGATATTCAAAACTGGCACTTTAGTTATACGTGCCATACAAATTTCAAACAGGTTAAAATTACCAACACACAATGCAGAAATAGGCATTAACTCATCTGCAATATGCAATTTCTTCATTAATTGGGTAAACTGATGGTATTCCTGCTCAGAAGTCTGCATACCCATCACTTTCATGGTGGTAACATCTTCGCTCTTTTTAACTACATCACTAATTTTATCGATTGCATCTTTATGTTTAGTAGCAAGTTTTTTGTAGATTTCTTCAGAAACTAATTTAGTCATAGTTTCAACTACATTTACTGGCAGGTTCTCTCTGGTAACAACACTCTCCATAACTTTTTCTTTATTAGAAAAATCCTTAACTATTTTGTCATAGCCCTTTTCCGACACTTGAGCGTTTTTATTTTGTAATAACGTATCAACCACATTCTCATTGCCAGTTTCTATCAGCGCTTGTGATACTGCCTCAGAAACTTTTTTGCGTTTAGAAACGCCCATTTGTTTTGATATGTCTTCAGTCGTGGTAATGATTTCTACCAGGTCTTTATCTGATAATACTTCAGAAAATTCCAGCACCGGCAGAGAAACTTCGTTCACATCTTTTGCTAATTGTACTACTACATCTTTAGGTATACTATCGCATGTTTTAATAGCTTCTGATAGTGTCTTCCTGATTTCTACTTCAGTATCTTTTAATAAGGTACGGAAAATATCCTCAGCAATTTTCATCTGGCCTTTTTCAAAGCCACCAGCACCATAATAACAGGCAATTTTCTTGGTTATGTCCATTCTGGTTTCGAATGGGCTTTTGATAAGATTTCTTATGTCGTCTTCGGTAAGGATATTACTACCTGTAACCTTCGAAGCATCTGCCATAATGTTTGTCCAAAAGTAATTACTTATGGACTATGATAACCTATAATAGTTAACAACAAGTTAATAAGTACAAGCCTAAGTTGTATTTTTAACAAACGAATTAAATCAATAACACCTTACTGAGTGTCTTGCCTATTGCTCTTTCTTAATAAACATAAGTTTCTTAACAACAGCCTTCTGCATCACATTTACAACGTTTTTAAGAATATGGTTGCCCGACGTTTCATTTACGTATTCCAACTCAATATCAGGAAGTTCCACTTCCCTCATTTTTCCCAATAACAAAGCTCCATTTGCTGGAATAAACTTAGAATTTGTTATCAAAAGTTTCTTAATAACAAATTTTTGTCCCTTACCACCTTTACCGACTTTTTCCTGTGCCATTTCTTCTTTGTCTTTATACAGAGATTTTATACCATCACTTATTGTACCTAAAAAACTAAGCGGAGCCTCAACTGGCGCTGCAACCATATCAGCCAGCCCCAAAGCTTTTAATTCATAAGTAACCTCAGATTTATCTACTGTAATATAATTAACCACAAGTGTATCAGTGCGCAGTGAATTATGATCAACACCTACTGTAATTTCATCAGCAATAAACTTCTTTAAAGGATCATTTTTATCTGATTTCTCAATTGATAAATTTTTCAGCTTAAGCCCTATCGGATACAGCGAAACATTAGCAGAACCGAGGGTTACTTTTGCATTTAACCCCTCAGATCCAAACTTTTCTATCTGGGTTGCTACTATTGTATTTAGGTAAAAATAAATTACCCCAAAAGCAATTACCAAAAGAGTTATAACTAAAATAGAGAGCCACTTAATCACTTTCATAATTATTCATCCTTTTTTTCTTCAATCATATTCCTTTTAATAAAAGGCATTTGAGTAACCATAAAAACTACCGTCGCAGATAGCAACCCAAAAACCTTGAACTGCACCCAAATATCGGTTGGAAAATTCCTCCATACCAATTCATTGGCTACTGCCAGTGCAAGGAAAAACAATCCCCACCTCATAGAAAGCTTGTGCCATGCCTCATCACTCATATGAAGAGCACCATCCATAAGCTTCTTAAGTAGTGCCTTACCACGCAAAGACCCTACAATAAGAATTGCAGCAAATAACAAATTAATCAGCGTTGGCTTTATCTTAATAAATATCTCGTTATGGGTAAAAATTGTAAGGCCGCCAAAAACTCCCACTACAATGGCAGAAAATAGCGGCATCATAGGAATTTTCTTTTCAGAATAATAAGTAATAACAATTGCTATAAAGGTGGTAACTAGCAAAACTCCGGTTGCATAGATGATGCCAAAGAATTTAAAAGCCAAAAAGAAAGCTATCAGTGGCCCAAATTCAGTAATTGATTTTAGTGGTTGTTTCATACTCTTTCCTTAATAAATTGCATATCGGAATAATTAGCCATTTCCAATGTATATTTTCTATACTCTTCATATGATTCGTAAATGCGTTTTTCCAGCCCACCAGCTTTAGCAACGCTGGCTACCACATCTTTTGATGCTTCAAACAAAGATTTGCTTACCGAATCACTATATTTTCTTATATCAATCTTATGCTTATATTTCAAAACATTGAATGCATGTATGTTATTTGCATGGAATTCAGCTGTTAGACTATCATTTTCAGCCATACACGCAACTTTTACAATCTGCTGTAAATTTTTCGGTAAATTATCAAAAGCCTTTTTATTAATTACAAGCTCTAACGTAGCACCACCACCGCTAAAAGAAGGCCAGTAATAATATTTAGATACACGGTGGAATCCAAGAGCCATGTCACTCCATGGGCCTGCCCATTCTAAACCATCTACAATACCTGATTGCAATGAAGTAAATAACTCCTGTGGCTCAATAGTCTTTATTGTTGAACCAAATTCTTTTAATACATCCCCAGCCAAACCAGGCATACGTATTTTTAAATCTTTAAAATCACTAATAGAACTTACTTTTTGGTTAAACCAACCTCCTATTTTATATCCGGTATTGCCCGCTGGAAATGCTATAAGACCAAACTGGGCATACAATTCGTCCCACAAGTTTTTACCGCCACCAAAATAAAGCCAGCCATTTTGCTCCTGCGCTGTAAAACCCCCTGGAACACCAGAGAAGAACGACATTGCCCTACTCTTATTCTGCCAGTAGCACGATAAAGAATGCCCCATTTCAACAGTATTTTTTGCCACTGCATCAAAAATACCTTTATCAGACACAATATCATCTACATTAGAAACCTTAATCTCTAGCTGTCCATCTGATAATTCAGCTATTCTTTTTGCTAAGCGTTTTGCTCCGCTGGCAAAACCTGGCATTAATTCCTGCCATGCTAGTGCCATTGTCCATTGAATTGTATTTGCAGCGATAGCAGGCTTAGGAAAAGACGCAGCCAAAGCTACACCAGATGCTGCGGTTCCCGCTAAAAATGCCCTTCTTGGAATATTAGTCATATTGTGCCTATTTTTTTATAAGCATCAATAATAGACAAGGTCCAGGAAATCAACTTTTTACTTAAATTTGAGATTTTAGCACCACACCCGTACGCAGCGATAGCGAAGATACGGGGTCCCCCTCGGCGTGCTGTGAAGCTTACTAGCACAGAACTTTGATGGAGGCCCTGCATAAAAACCTATAGGACGGTTTGAGAAACCACTTTAAATAACGCAAAAACACTAAGTGCTAATTACCAAACTTAGTACAGCTAATCCTTGCTTTACCATCCGCACCAATACCGTTATAAGCCTTAATCGCAGAACCAACACAACTATCTGCTGCACAACCACCTGTACCAGGTACTTTCGTCATTTTATCAGTATTAGAATTACACGCCGATATGCTAGTATATACATATTGGCTTTGATCAGGATTCCATGCAGCACCACCTTGCATATAATTACATGATGCACTAAGGCCATTGCCTCCATTTTTCTGCAATTCACAAGTAGTATCTGCGGAACAACTACTGCCACCACCAGTACCACGGCTAGAAGAGATAGTACCACCATATGCTATGACTGGTCCAGCCGCTAAGGTAACAACACCGTTAGTTACAAGAGCAGCACTTCTTCGTAGTGATGTCTGGCCACCATTTTTATTACCAGCCCCACCTGCGCCCACCACTACGTTATAATCAGCCCCCGAAACAACAGGAACTAAAGCAGAAACATATCCACCAGCACCACCACCATGGTCATTCCCAGAACCAGTACCATTTGTACCACCTGCACCAGCACCCCACAGCTCAACCCTGATTTCTTTACAATTTTCAGGTACAGGATAAATATAATTACCAGCTTTTGTTTTTACCCATGTACCTTCAGCGTCAGAATTATCAATACATAATCCCATTTCTTCAGGAGTTGCAGCACGCACTGTATATTTCGCCATATCAACATAGTATGGGTCCTGGTCCTTGGTTAGTAATTGTTTATACTCTAAACATTTGCTTGTATCTTGCGCATCTGTTCGTTTACATGCACCAGTAGTGTTTGAGCAATAGCCTTCTGGTTCCATACGGTAACAAATAGAAGTAGCAGGCCTCTTATATACCCAGATATCTCTAGTAAACTGAGCTTTAGTTGGAACTAATTCACTCTTCTCATTCACTTCGCTATAAGCACTGTTATTATCAAAACTACTGTTTTTTGGGATTAAAGTATTAGGCAGCGACTTAATTGGCTCATTCCTGGAATCTACCACAACTACAGGCGGAACATTATAACCAGTCAGGCACACCTTTTTATCCCAGCTATCACACATATTAAGTGGTACAGTAACACCATCTTTTACAGTTAAACATTGCCTTTGAGCACATAAGTTAACTTGCTCTAAATCCCTGCAGGCATTATCTAAATAATCATCAGAGTTTTGCCAAACTTCAATAGTATTATTTGAACCAGGAAATGTTACTTTTAGTTTTGGACTTTCAGTGGTGCTATTTGCAGATGGGCTGATAATAGGTGTGTACATATAACCAGTTCTAGGCAGGCATCCCTGGAATACATTTACAGCCTTACCCTTTATATCCTTTGACATATATACGCATACTTTTGAAGATCTGGTGCTGGATACAACTGCTTTAAACTCACGTTTATCAGATATAGGCTGACCACTTATTACATAATTTAAGTCTATTGCACCTTTAGAAACATAACCATTTTCACTATTTGGATTTAAAAGATACGATTGCTGTGAATCATTATTTAAATCACATACAGCAGGTTCTTTAACTGATGAATTGCCTGCCTTAGCATCAAAACAGAACGTTAGTTTAACCTTAGGGCTCATAAAGGTAGAATTGATGTCCAGGTCAATAAGCGGAGATATAGCATATTTAGTATGCCAGCAATCATTACAAAATGGTGGGGGCCCTTTGGCAATTGGTAAATCAACACAGCCCAGGTTATTTTCAACATTATGGTTATACGTTGATGTAATAGCAACAACTAATCCACCTATAAGAGCGCCAACTGCAGGACCCAAAGGTCCAAAAAAATAACCTATAGCCATACCACCGGCTATAGAGCCTGCTAAGTTAGCTCTGTCCTGATTTTTGGTTTGCCAATGGTATTTATTCTCCGCGCCATTCTTATCCATTCCATCCATCGGGTCTTCATAGGCACATAATTGCACACGCGGATTAGGAGTAGCACCAGTGGTATTACCATAATTCTCATCAGCAGTTTTCTCTTCTGCATTGCCTGGGAAAGCCTTACGGGCACAGAACCGGATACCAGCGCTCCAACCGCACTCTTTATCTGAAAGAGTCATCTTTCTTTTATTCTCAGGATAATTATAATAAACATCTATTTTAGGATCTTTCCAACTGGAACTGTCAGCCTTAGGTGGACACACAGCACATTTTCCACCAATCGCAGTTGTACATTTTGTCCATATTGGCTCTGTGCGCTCAGTATCTTCGCACCGAAGATCTTTTTGTTTATCGCTTAAATCACTTGTCAGCTTTAATGTAGGAAGTTCTGTAAGACTGGCAAAACTATTTGGAGAAAAATAAAAAAAACCCACCATAAATATAGTGGAAAAAACCATTTTATTTAGAAAACTACTAAAGGTTTTGCTTTTTTTCATAAAATAATGGCAACCAATCCTCAGGATTGTCCCCTTTTTCAGCTATAGCGCTTTCCATTATTGTAACAGCTTTATCATTACCTGACAAGGCTTCTACCTCTTTTAATCCTCCCAAGTCAAGAGCTGCAACCACAGAGCGATTATCCTGCTTCAACATAAACTGCCGCTTTTCAATACGCATACGCGTTAAAGTCTCAAATTCCTCATCTGTCAGGCCCCAAACCGCCTTGTAAGCACGGCTTGAATCCTCAGCATCTAAGTTTGGTAAGAATATTTTCGTAGCAATAGCTTTTGTAACTGTACTGGTCATAATATCTTTACCATCATTAGGTATAGTTTCAGTTGCAAATATCACTAATGCATTCTTTTTTCTTAAACGCTCAAGCCAACTAGCCAAACCTGGTGCAAATATCGGGTTATTTACCAGATTCCACGCTTCTTCGAGCACAATAACAGTTGGTATCCCATCTAAAACTATTTCTATGCAGTGGAACAAATAAGAAACTACAGGCCCAAGGCTAATCCAATCTTCCAGAACCCAACTTACGCCAAAACCGTATACCATCCCATCAAGCGGTATATAATTTGGTATATCATTATCAAATAAATGCGCATACTTACCATCGCCATACCATATAGACATGCGCTCCGCTAAACTACCTGGTACTATATCACCAAATGATTTAGCAACACTCCTTAGTCTTCTCTGCTCAAGTGGCAACGTGTATATATAATCGACTATTCTGGCTAAATGTTCTTTTTCTTCTGGTTTTGTTGCCTCACCAGCTGCCTCAGCAAGCAGTACCATCCATTGATAAAGGAACTTTCTGTTCTCTTTTGTATCAGGTAAGTTAAATGGGTTATAAGCATATTCATGATCAGCCACTCTTGGCTTAATAATAGTATATTTACCACCTATTGCTGTTATAAAAATCTTAGAAGCCCGCTCCTGGTCTATAACAAATAAGCGGCCATTAAATTTTCTGGATTCTGAAACCAGAAAGTTCATTAGCACTGTTTTTCCCATACCATGCGGTCCAATAATTGCTGTATGTCCATTATCACCGTCATGAAAGCTAAAGAAATATGGCGTTCCTTCAGCTGTATGGAACATCGTAACAGCCGGTCCCCATAAATTTCCTGCACGTTTCCCTGCAGGAAAATTATATAAGGATGCATAACCGCCAACTAATGACGTGCTAATCGCTCTTTTTTTAGAAAGATATGAGAAGTTACCAGGCAACTGCCCCCAGAATGACTCTTCCATCCTAAGGTCCCTGCGTACGGCCATAATACCAAGGCTATCCATTCTTTCAGTCGCTAAATCAATATTTTTTTCCAGAGTCTTTAAATCATTGCTCATGAGGAAAATAGTAATCTGACTATCACCAAATGCAGTCGCGCTTCCATTATCACTGTTTATAACAAAGTCTAGGCCAATTGCTTCAGCAAGAGCATCATCGCGCCCTGCAGAAAGCATATATTTTTGCCTTTTAAATTCTTTAATAGCCTTCTTACAATTAATGAAATCAAGAGTCTGTGTAATAATAAACTCCTGTGGCAATTGCAGTATCTTATCTAAACTCGCAGCAGGTAATTCATGATACTCCTTAAAACCAAATATCACACCAAAATGTTTGCCAGCCTTACTCCTTATCTCCATAGTATCAAAACCTACAGCAATACTATGATTTGCTAGATATGATGAAAGGTCGTTAATAGGCACAGGTACTGGCATTTCTACCAAGCTCAAAATTTTTGCAAAAAACTGCAGCTGATCTGAGTAAAAAACTCCCTTATCTTCTGTTATAGTAAGCCTGCGCACGCCAAAAGGCGCTAATGTTGTAAGCATACCATCTACAATTTTAACTAATTCTGCATGCGCCTTTTCGAAGAATTTCTCATGCTTATATCTTAATGCACCAAAATAAATTGATTGCAAAAATTCGCTCGGGTTTAAAAGATCAGCAGGTATGCCATCCCTTATAATTGTAATATAAACTTCGTTTACATAAGTCTCTTCCCATTTGTGGCGTTTTTTCCATGCTTTATTCAAATCATAAGAAAAGCCCGCAGTAAAATCTCCGCCTGGATCAAGATTATTTTTGCGACGTACCGTATGGATCCATAATGCTATATCATCACTTTTTATATTATCCAGAACAGCTTGCCGCACCAGTTGACGCAAATCAAGATTTTCTGAGCCTATTGCCTCGTTTGAGAACCCTGTAATCTTAATAACTTGCAACAACTCACCATTCTTAGTCAGTATGGTATCAGCATCATAGTGGCAGGCGTAAGGGATCAGATCAGGAACAGGAACTTCCAGCCTAATATCATTAGTCTTTTTAGGTTTGAATAGGCCTTTTAACATGACTCCAAGTATAATGGCGAAACATTATACACACAAGCTATAAATACCATAGCTAGCGGCGCACTAGTGTATCATGTGCTAGACCTGGGTTAATTAGATGTATTTACCTCAGGCTGCGGTTCAGGAGCAACCTCCTCTACAGGTGTCGATGCTTGCTCATCTGGAATTTCGGATAAAGTACCAACAAAGCTGCTTTTATCATCATCATAAAACACATCAATAGCATCAGGATTATCAATTTCTAAAACCTGATCCTTATCTGAAGACAGGAAGTATATATCACCAGGTTCTAATAACTTTGAAATAGCATCCCCATCAGCTTCTTTGATTCGTAAGGTCACTGTGTCTTGCGCTACAAGTAAAAACTTAGTGCCTTTTTTAAATAAGTTTTCCGCCCAATTTTTGTTCAGCATACTCGACATTTCGCTTTCTATGCTAATGTCAAATATAGGCTCAACCATTATATTGTTTTCTTTATGCCAGAATACATAGGTAAAAACCGCCATAAATAGCGAGGCAAAAACAACTGCTGCATTTGGCCTTATAATCTCATCATCAAAGCCATAATAAGAAGTAGAATCATTTGATATTTTGGTGGTAGTAAGGACTTTATCATTATCAGATTTTAGCTTTGCAACAACTTCATTACTACTGATGCCAAGCAAATTGCAGTAACTCTTCAAATAACCGACAAGATATATCTCGCTGGATACTGATGATACATCACCACTTTCCAGCACTTCAATATAATAAGGACGGATTTTAAGTTCCCTGGCAGCATCTTCTACCTCAAGACCTTTATTTTCCCTCGCTTCTTTTAACAGTATCCCTATTTCTTTCATAATTTGAAATTATAGCAAAAAATTGTTAATGTCCACTTCCTCTCTCTGAAGAATTTTCTAACCGCTTCCGTTCTTCTGTTTGCCCCCACCCGCCATCACCTTCACCTCTCGCCTTCGTACACATATCAATACTAGGTCTTAATGCATTCCATTCTCCCTTAGGCACACTACCGAGGCTAGAAGACCTTCTTAAATCATCACTCTCGCTACGTTGTGGTATACTGGAGCTTCGACTTATTTTACTGGACTTCGAGGAGGTAAAAGTTCTGATGTTAGATACACGTTCTTTAGGAGGCGTTATATCCCTAGATCCACTTTCGCTTGACTTTGCATTTGAATCAAAACTTGAACGTGATTTATAATGATCAAGAAACCCTTTTTCTTTGGGAGAAGAACCAGTACTAGTAGAGCGGGTATTTTCTTCAGAATCTGATGAGCTCTCATAACCACTAACGCTATTGTTGCTTCTTCTGCCTCTTTTCTTTAATTCCTGAGCAACAAAACCACCAACAGGCTCAGAAATACTAACACTAGTAATAGAGTTTGTTTTCTCTACAAAAATCGCTCGAGCAAGAGAATCCCAGAATCTACCATGCGACTCCAAAAACTCTTTCATAGATTTTTCTGCAACAATAAAACATATTAATTTATCAAAAATAAAGTTACCAGCCATAATTGTTGACACAGCATTGTCGTTAGAATCTTTTCTATGCGCCTGCTCGACCAAATCCATCTTTCTAAGCTGCTTGCTAGACATGCCTTTTACAGATTTATTTTCTTCCGCGATTTTGTCACTATACTTTTCTTCATTAGGCTTCCTTTTTACTATTTTAAAGACCAGATCCTTGCCTAAGTGCTCTTTAAAATACTCACGCAAATTATCTTTCTGATCTTCTTCACCTTTTTTATGGTATTTAACCGCACCCTCTAACAACTTCATCAACATTCCTGTAGCTTTGCCTTCATGAGCAGCTGCAACAGCTGCAACACCAGCACGAACAGCAATTGGATGCCTGCCTACTAAGAGACTCTTTAGTACACCCACACTATTAACTCGTTGACCAGTATATAGAGTTTGTTCTTCAATTGTTGCTTTCCGAGTAGAATCCAATAAAAGATGTTCGTTACTTTCACCTATTAAATCAGCTTCTTCTTTTGTAAGTTTACTTCCTTTTGCAATCTCAAGAACTGCAATAGCAGAATTAAGTAACAACTTAAAATGTGCATTACTCATGACACCACGACCATTTTCTTCATCCAGGTTCTGGCTAATCTTTACTTCTGCATTAATATCACCATGAGCAACAAGGTAAGAAAGCGCAACAGCGTGTCTGGTTAAATCAGTAAGGGTAGCATAATTAACAAAGATCTTTCTCAATGTTTTAAAATCAAGCTCTTCATCAGATAACCACTTATTAAAAAAATCATTTTTTAAAGCTTTTTCTTCTGGAATACCCTCTGACAGAGTCTCTATAGTTTCTGTTACATGGTTTTTTAACACAACATTTATCAGATCAGTATGAAATCCATTGTTTCGAAGATTCTCTTTCCATGGTTGGTATAATTTTTCACAATCTGCTAACCAGGTTTTATATAGATTTTTATATTCTTCTGCACCATGATCTCCATCAAGCGGCATAGCAGAATAAGCCTTGAAGTTATCTAGCTGCTTCATTTGCTCAACTATTTCTTTAATAGATTCTGCAATAAATACATTAAATATATCATTCGCTGGATTTTTTTCTAAAGACATGGTAGTACTCCCTATTAACTTTAGCTTAAGTTAATTCATTAACTTTTTTATTTATAATTATCAATAGTTATAAGCTCATATGCCTAGAAACAAAAAGCAAAATGAGATTGCGCTCCCACTCAAACAAAAATATTCTATCTCAAGAGATTACTTTATTTTTGCAAGCGTGATAATAGGCACAATTATTGCATTGTCAATAGGGATAGGATTTATGATATACAAATCCAACATCCAGGATCAGTGGCGCATACTATCAATTGATGCTGAACAAATAGAGCAAATGATATCTGAAGATTTTGATTACACTAACAGAATATCAATTTATATGGGCAAACAGATCGCTGAACAAAACCCATTAACACCTGAATTTATTTATAACCTGTTTCAAAAAACTTCTGGCACACAATATAAAACCAAAAACTTATTTTCCTGGTCACTGTTTGATTGGGTAGATAGCAATAACTTGCAAATAGTTAATAGCCAGAACGGCATATCCAAAATTCCTCCTGACATGTCAGAGCGCGAATACACAGTAAAATCAAGGCTTGAACCTTGGACATTACAGGTATCAAAACCTGCAATCGGCAAGCCAAGCGGCAAATGGGTTATTCCCGCCGCAACAGGAATTGTAGACGGCAAAGGTAAATACTTAGGCGCAATCGCAGTTGGATTTAACGTAGAACAATTAGTACAGCAACTTACACAAGTAGTCGCTATCAACCACATAAGCTATGTTATACTCGATACTGAATATAATATAATTGCACAATCTTTAGATAACATCACAGCTCCGCAAAGTGACTATTACAAAAACATATTTAGCAACCAAAACATTTTCCAACATGTTTCAGGTAAACTGCCAAAAATAGAAAGTGGTGATATTGTATATCAACACTACCGCAAAATGGAGAACCATCCTTACATAGTATTAACCGGATTTAATAAATACTATACCAACAAGATATTCTATTCCAATTTACTACCACGCTTGTCTGAATTAATCGGCATGGGAGTATTCTTCCTGGTATTATTATACATTTTCCGCCGGTATGTTGTCTCACCAATTACACAGCTATCCATGACCGCTGATCAGATTAGCCGTGGCGAACCTATAAAAAAAGTACCACGCACCTCAAACTATGAAACAACCAACCTGGCAAGACAATTGGTTAACTTACAAAGGTATATACAGCGAATACATCTTTTTGATAAAAAACTAATGAGAGCCAAGCAGGAAGCAGAGCAAGCCAATAACGCAAAGTCTGATTTTATGGCACATATGAGCCACGAGCTACGCACTCCACTTAACAGCATTATTGGATACTCCGAAGTAATAAAGGCAGAGATTTTTGGTCCAATTAAAAATGAGAAATACGTTGAATACGCTAATGATATATGCGCCTCAGGCAATCAACTGTTAAGTCTTATTAATGATATTCTCGATATCTCTAAAGCTGATTCTAATCAATTTGAAATTTATGAGCAAACAGTAAACCTAACCGAACTGATAGAAGAAATTACTTACATTATTTCAGAAACAGCAAAAAAGAAAAATATAACAATACAAAAGAACCTGCCTGCAATACCATGCTTAATGCTGGCAGACAAACGTCGTATGAAGCAAATAGTTCTGCATATAATTTCGAATGCTATTAAATTCTCACATCCAAATAACTCAATATCAATAACCTTGCGTAATGATTATGACATTTCTTTATCATTCTCAGATAGCGGCATAGGAATTGATAAACAACACATACCAATAATCTTAGGTAAACTTGGAATGGCAAAAAGTGCTCTTTCAAGACAATCAGAAGGAAGTGGTATTGGTATATGGCTGACAAAGGCACTAGTAGAAGCTCATAATGGCACTTTAAGCATAGAAAGCGACCTTGGGAAAGGCACTACAGTTAATGTTTCTTTCCCTAGAAATCGCGTTATTAACGATAATTTTGCGCTCAAAGCTGCATAAACCCTTTATCATTTGGAAAATATACGTTACAATATACTTTAATAATTAATTGCAGTGTAATAGAACATGGCAGGACCCGAACAACAAGGAGTAAACACAGCTATTGCATCTGGCGCCGCTTTTGGCGGTGGACCAGCCGGGAAAGGCTTCTCTGGTGTTAACTCATTAATCCCTGTAAAAGGGCTGGCAGAAGCTGCCATATTTAAAGAACATAAGCTTCTACAAGGTCTTAGCAGCGAACACTTTAAGGGTATGCTTGGAATGCTATTTGATACTGCATTACGCCCCGATTCCAAGCTGAAAGTTTTCTTTGATATGTTCCATTCAAAAGAACAAATGTTTGAGATTTTTGATAAGAACAGCGCTGCATCAAACGCATCAAACGCTAATGCATCCAGTGGTGGAAGTGCAAACGCACATTCAGTAGTAAACGACATAGCACTTCCAATGCAACAAGCTGGCATGAAATATGCCGGTGAAGAAATGAATGTCGGCTTACTTCCATCCCCGCGCACTCCAGGACGTGGTGCTGCACGTGGAGCTGGAATGGGTATAGAATAACTTATTTAGCCTTTTCAATCGCTTCTAAATTATTATAAGCCTTTTCATAATGAACAGGACTTTCGGCTAAAGCTTTGCCTAAATATTCTTTGGCAAGCGTGTTGTTATTAGCAAGCTTGGCATAAAAGCCCAGATTATTCAGCACTTCCGCCCGCGGTAGGTATTTACTGAGAATCTTCTCAGCCTGCGGCATGTTTCCCGAAACACCATAAATTAAGGCTATATTACACTCTATTTTTTGGCGTTTGCTTAAATCATCAGAACTTATGTAATTAAGAGACTTTTTTACCAACCCCCTTCCTTTATCAAAGTCGCCACCAAAAGCTGTAGCAATTCCCATATTATTTAATACTGTTGGGTTATTCTTACTAACTTCCAACGCCATATTAAAATATTCAAGCGATTCTTTTTTATTACCTGAAACAGCAAATATAACTCCAAGGCCATTAATCGCACGCCACCTGGTAGCATCATTATCGAGTACCTGGCCAAGTAAAACCGCTGCTGGTTTGAAATCACCATCTGCTACATAACTAAGACTTTTTCCTTCTAATGCATGCAGTGCATTAACGTCCATCTTTAAAACCTTATCATAATTTTCTCTTGCAGCTTTAGTATCGCCTGATAAGCGCAAACTTTCTGCATATTTAAAAACATGCATTATATTATTTTTATCACTATCAACCAACTCTTTGTAGAGTTGCACCGCTTTACTATAATCACCGGCACTAAATAACTTGTCCGCCGCTGCAGAATTAATAGCTAAGTAATCAGCATCAGCTGTTTTTTTTACTTCTTGCGTAACGCAGGCAGAACAAAGTGCCAAAGCAACCAGTATAATAAGCTTTTTCATAAGTTGTTAGTTATCAAAATAAATTGGATATGTGTAGTTACCACTACCATCATCTACCGGCTTAGGCAAAGGTTTTGCATGTGGAGTGTAATAATAACCACTGTTATCTTCTTCTGGGTCATATCGTGGATATCCCGTTACAGCATCTTCCTCAGAATCCCCATACGCAACTGCCCCTGGGACGGGTTTTTTTACAGGTACAGCACCTTTGCCATTATCTGAAGGGAAGAATGAATTAGTTTTAGTATATACTGGAAATTTAGGATAATTGTAGTCCTCATCATTATCCGCAGGATAATTAATCATAGGATTTTTTCCGTGTGACTTATCACGCAAATCTTTTGCAAGGTTAGCTGCGCTATAAGGCCTGCCCTTGTTATCTAATGCCGGAGTGTAAGGAGTTTGTACACAAGCCTGCAACATAAAAACAACAATTACCCATAACTTAATTATGGATTTCGTATTCATAAAACTGTTAAAAACCCTATGTAACATAACATCTATCTTATAATTTGATGAATCAATAGTCTAAAATTAAAGAATGTAAACAAGATAGTATAAAATAAGCGGATAAATACAAAGCATTTGCTTACCCTATTTTTATCAGTTCGGCATAAATAAATAGGACTGATAAAATAAAAAATCCATTCGATTTTGATGTAACATAGCTAGTAATTATTAACAAATCGTTAACGAGCCAATTTTTTTTGAAAATAAAATTTATTAATCATTTTTAATACAACGTTTAATAAATTTAGTATTTTCTTTCAAAAATTAATTTCTTTGTATAAAAACAGTTTATAATTTTATGAAATAATTATTGAGAATATACACATGCAAAAAGCTCTTCCTTTTGATATAGGCACTATCCATTTTATAGGCATTGGCGGTATAGGCATGAGCGGAATCGCAGAAATATTGCATAACCTTGGTTATAAGGTGCAAGGTTCTGATTCAGCAAGCAATTACAATGTAACAAGGTTAGAAAAATTAGGCATTACTGTAAAAATTGGCCAAAGCGGTGATAATGTAGGAAATGCTGCGGTGGTAGTTAAGTCATCTGCAATAAAAGATAACAACCCGGAAATTATTGAAGCCAAGAAAAAGAATATCCCAATTATACTGCGCGCCGAAATGCTAGCCGAGCTAATGCGCCTAAAAAGCTGTGTGGCAGTGGCAGGTACACATGGCAAAACCACAACTACCACTATGGTAACTACAATGTTTGAATCAGCAAAATTAGACCCAACCGTTATCAACGGCGGTATAATTAATGCTTATGGCACCAATGCACGTCTTGGCCAGGGTGATTGGCTGGTAGCAGAAGCTGACGAATCAGACGGTACATTCCTGAAACTTCCTGCAACTGTTGGCATTATAACAAATATTGACCCAGAGCATCTCGATCATTACGGCACATTCACGGCAGTAAAGGATGCTTTCCGCAAGTTTATTGAGGATTTACCATTTTACGGCTTCGGAGTATTATGCAAAGACCATCCTGAAGTAAGCGCCCTTGCCTCCACTATCAATAACCGCAAAGTTATTACTTACGCGATTGATTCAGAAGCCGATGTAAAAGCATCAAATATACGCACAACTACAAATGGAAGTATTTACGACGTGCAAATTTCCAACCACTTAAAATGTGGGGAGTTATTGCTAAAAGATATAAATCTACCAATGCCAGGCCGTCATAATGTTTTGAATTCTCTGGCTGCCATATCTGTTGCCGCTGAACTTGGCTTTGATAAAGATGTTATATTAAACGGCTTTGCAAGCTTCCAGGGAGTCAAACGCCGTTTCA
The DNA here is from genome assembly GCA_021323415.1 of Rickettsiaceae bacterium. Classification (GTDB taxonomy): domain Bacteria; phylum Pseudomonadota; class Alphaproteobacteria; order Rickettsiales; family UBA6187; genus JAJONM01. The sequence goes on along the minus strand of JAJONM010000001.1, from coordinate 39,104 downwards.
CTAAGACTGGTGAAGTAAATGGCATTACCATAATTGATGATTATGGCCATCATCCTAAAGAAATTGCTGTAACATTAAAAACAGCCCAGGATACCATCAAAGATACAAAAGGCGATGTAATTGCAGTAGTACAACCACATAGATATAGCCGCGTTCATGATTTATGGAGTGATTTTTGTAATTGCTTTGATAGTGCTGACAAGGTTATCATTGCTGATATTTACGAAGCTGGCGAAAAACCAATCGAAGGCGTTAACAAAGATGCGCTGGTAGAAGGTATTAAAAAAGCGGGCCATAAGAATGTACAGGCTCTGCATTCTGCAGAAGAGCTACCAAAGGTTATAAATAGCCTTGCAAAACCAGATGATATAGTTGTTTGCCTCGGGGCTGGAAGTATAACATATTGGGCAAACTCACTGCCTAACGACATTGAAAAACTTAAATAATTAATAACAAAAAGGTTCAATATGCTGTCCAGATCAAGAATAAGAAATTTCGTATTACTGCTAACTGTTATTATTTTAGGCAATCAAGCATACGCAAAAGATGATAATTATAACCCACGTCTTATTAGTGTTAATGGCGAAGCTAAAATGAACGTAGTACCTGATACTGTTGAGGTCTCCCTTACTGTTGAGATTACCGATAAGAATCTCAATGTTGCACAGAAAAAAAATGACGAAATAGCAACAAAAGTACTTCAACTAGCAAAAAGCCTCAGTATTGAAGATAAAAATGTGCAGACCAATTACGTAAATATACAGCCGATGTATGATTATAGTTCTATAAGCAGCAAACCTGCTAAGCCTACGCTAACTGGCTTCCAAACCCAGAAAGGAATCCAGATTAAGTTGACTGATATAAACAAATTGCAGGAACTACTGGAAAAATCTGTTGAAGCAGGTGTTACCCGTGTCGATGGCATTAACTTTACCTCGTCAAAAATAGATGAAATAAAAAATGAAGTACAAATAGCAGCAGCTAAAAATGCCTTAAAAAAAGCACGTGACATAGCCACTGCCGTTGGAGCAAAAGTTGATAAACCTTATCGCATAAGCGTTGGTTATTCAGCTCCTATTCCAATGCGCGGCAATATGCCAATGATGGCAAAAGCTGTAATGTCAGAAGCGGCAGATAGAACAATCGCGCCAGGTGAAGTTACTATCACGGCAACTGTTAATGCTGACTTTGAGCTAGATTAATAAGAATTAGAAAATAATGACTAACCTACTACAATCCCTACCCCAAATCCGCGGTAGCTACCGCGAAAATGTTGATTTATCCAAAATCAATTGGTTCAATGTTGGCGGCAATGCAGAAGTAATGTTCCGCCCTGCCGATACTGATGACTTGGCATATTTCCTGCAAAATAAACCCAGTGGTGTACCTGTAACAGTAATCGGTGTTGGCTCTAACCTACTTGTAAGAGATGGTGGTATTGATGGCGTTGTAATACGCCTTGGTAAGGGATTTGTAGAAATTGAAAAACACGGGCAAAACATCCATGCAGGCTCTGGTGCGCTAAGTTTTAACGTTGCAATGTACTCTGCACATAACTCAATTGCTGGCTTGGAATTCCTAAGCGGTATACCAGGAACTATCGGCGGAGCACTTGCCATGAATGCAGGAGCTTATGGTGGTGATGTGGCATCAGTACTTATAAGCGCAGAAGCAGTTGATGAAGCAGGAAATATCCATATCCTTACACCTGAAGATATTGGTTATGTTTATCGTGGCAATACCTTACCAGAAGGCATGATATTCACTCGCGGGATACTTGCTGGGAAAAATGGCAATCGGCCGGAAATCGAGGCAGCAATTAATGATATAACTGATAAACGCAGCTCTACCCAACCAATTAAAAGCCGCACCAGCGGTAGCACCTTTAAGAACCCTGCAGAACAGAAAGCCTGGGAATTGATAGACAAAGCAGGTTGCCGCGGTTTAAAATTTGGTGGGGCGCAGGTTTCAGAATTACATTGCAATTTTTTTATTAATACTGGAAATGCAACAGCAGAAGATATAGAAACCTTAGGCGAAGAAGTACGAAAACGCGTAAAAGAAAACAGCGGCGTACAGCTCGAATGGGAAGTGCAGATAATTGGGAAGAAATAAGCTCGGTCTATAACTCCCCGCTCGCGGGAACCAAAATTTGATGAGCGTAGCGAACGAAAAATTTTGGTGGGTGAGTTATAAGTTGCTAAAAGAATTTTTTAAGATATTAGAAGGAAAGAGATGAGCAAAAGCAAACACATAGCATTACTAACAGGCGGCCTATCATCAGAGCGTGATGTTTCTATTTCATCAGGCAAAGGTGTCGAAAAATCCCTGAAAGAACTAGGACATAGAGTTACAGTAATAGATGTTGGCCACGATTTAGCAGAAGTCTTAAGCAAAACAAAACCTGATTTAGCATTTAATGCACTGCATGGCACTTATGGTGAAGATGGTTGTGTGCAAGGAGTATTGGAATTACTTGGCATTCCATACACTCACTCTGGCGTAATGGCCTCCGCTATTGCTATGGACAAGCAAATGACTAAATACATAGTGCAAAATGTTGGTATTAGCTGTGCCGAAGGTAAGGTAATTAGCAAGGAAGATATCGCCATAGATAATATTCCGATAAAACGCCCTATTGTGATAAAGCCGGTAGCAGAAGGCTCAAGCGTTGGTATTTATATACTAAAAGAAGGTGATAAAACGCCATCTATAGAAGAACTGGCCAAATTTAAAGACTTAATTGTTGAAAAATACATTCCAGGAAAAGAACTAAGCGTTGCAGTAACTGATAATGAACCCCTTGGTGTTATTGAACTACGCCCCAAAAAGGGTTTTTATACATACGAGAACAAATATACCGATGGAAAAACTGAACATTTCATGCCAGCTCCAATTGAAAAGAAAGTATACAATGAAGCCATGGAACTGGCACATAAAGCCCACAAGACATTAAAATGCCGCGGTATCAGCCGCACCGATTTCCGTTATGATGTAGATGGCGATGGTAAGCTTTATTTCCTGGAACTAAATACCCACCCTGGCATGACACCACTCTCACTTGTTCCTGAGATTGCCTCCCATAAAGGAATCAGCTATACTGGACTGGTCGAGTATCTGGTAGGAAAGGCACAATGCGACAAGTAAACAAACGCAAATCAAGAAGATCTAATAGTAAAATGGCAAGTTTTGCCAGAGGTTGTACGCTTGTTTTTAACTTTGTTATTATTCCACCAGTTGCAGCAACTTTAGTAGTAATAATTGCAACATTATGGTTTTACTATTCCGGCACTTATGACAGCACATTAAAAAGAATTCATAAAGTGCAAAGCAATATATCAACTGCTGCCGGACTAACTTTAGATGATATTTTACTCGAAGGCCAGATCCACACTCCACAGGAAGAAATACTGCGGGCAATTAGTAAATCCGGCTTTAAGGATAGATCTTTAAATGTTGGTGAGCCACTTCTTAATGTTAATCTATGGAAAATAAAAGACAGGCTGGAAGAGCTTACCTGGATTAAACACGCTTCAGTTGAAAGGCAATACCCGTCTACTTTAAGCGTTAGCATAACTGAGCGCACACCTGTTGCTCTATGGCAAAATAGTGGCAAAGTTAATTTAATTGACGATGAAGGCGAAATTATCGGGGATGTGAACCTGGAAAATTTCAAAAACCTGATAATAATGGTAGGAAAAGACGCCCCATCCCATACCGCATCAATTTTTGAGCTAATTAAATCACAACCAACCCTTGCAGATAAGGTGTCATCTGTCATCCGGATCAGCGACCGCCGCTGGAATATACGCACACGTAATGACATAGAAATAAAACTTCCAGAAGAAGATCCAGAAAAAGCATGGAAGTATTTGGCACAAGTGCAAAAAGATAGTAATATTCTAGATAGTAATATAAAAAATATTGATTTAAGAGTGGAAGAAAAAATGTTTGTGAAGTAGAAGTACCGCAAAACAACATTTATATATCTTAAAGTATCATGGCCAAACTTAATAATAATTACGTCGCAGTCCTAGACATAGGAACTTCAAAAGTGGTTTGCTTTATAGCAAAAATCACCAGTAGTGGCAATTTAACCATAACAGGTATCGGGCACCAGTTATCTCAGGGTATAAAATCCGGCATAATTACAGATATCAAACTAGCAGAGCAATCAATACGTTCAGCAGTTGGTGCAGCCGAACACATGGCTGGAGTAACTCTGGAAAAAATTATTGTTAATATATCTGGTAATAAACAAAAATCTCAGCTTATTAAGGCTGAAATTAGCATAAAAGGTGCTCAAATAAGCAGCAAAGAAGTTTCTCGTTTAATAAACCAGGCCTGCGAGCGATATAAACAGGAAAACCGGGAGATAATACATTGCATTCCGATTGATTACTCAATTGATGGTACAAGTGGTATAAAGAACCCGCAAGGTATGTATGGCAACAATTTAAGTTCCAATATGCATATTATCACTACTACACCCTCAAACATTTTAAATTTCACTAACTGCTTAGCACTATGCCACCTGAATATCGAAGGTTACGTTTCCTCAGCTTATGCGTCTGGTATATCATGCCTAAGTGATGAAGATAAAGAACTTGGCGCAACAGTTATCGATTTTGGTAGTGGCGATACTTCACTGGCCGTTTTTAAAAATGGCAGCATAGTTCATAGCGATACGATTCCTGTTGGCGGTATGCACATTACCAACGATATAGCAATTGGTCTTTCTACCAATATAGAGACTGCAGAAAGAATAAAAGCATTACACGGCAATTTATTCAAAACTTCTAAAGATGATCAGGAAATTATCGATATTCCTCAAGCCGGCGTTAATGGCATGACGGAAATTAGTCACATCCAAAAATCCACTATTATTAATATTATAAAACCACGTGTAGATGAAATATTGGATATGCTAGAAAGCCGTTTACATGATTTTGGCCTACATAATATTGGTGGCCATATAATACTAACAGGTGGTAGCAGCCAACTGGGCGGATTATGTGAAATGGTCACTCAAAGATTTAAACGTCAGGCACGTGTAGGGGTACCAATCCTTATTGAAGGAATGGCTGAAAGTACTAAAGGCCCATCATTTGCAACATGCACGGGTATGCTAATGCTTGCACGCCAGCAACGTTTTAATAAACAATTTGCTAATAAAAAACCTGCCAATTCAAATAATATGGTAGCACGCACTGTTAAGTGGCTAAAAGAAAATTTCTAAGGTATTTGATGAATCTGGCAAAAATACCAAGTTACAAGAAATCAATCCAGCTAATGATCGTTATTTTTCTGGCTTCTATTGCAGCAGGTAGCCTGGCAGTATTTTATAACCACATCTTTATTTTCGGAACAATCATAGCCAGAGTAAGATTTTTTGAAAGCAGAGAAATACTGTTTGTCATTTCCCCAGTATTATTCTTAATTAGTGCATGGTTATGCCGTCGTTTTGCACCAAATGCTTCTGGCAGTGGCCCAGAACATGTTATTGAAGCACTAAAGAAGCTTAGCGATAAAAACAGCGATAAAGATGTATCTGAGTACTTAAGCCCTAAAATACTTATCGTAAAAATAATTAGTTCCGTAATATGTATAGCAGGTGGCGGAGCCTTGGGACGCGAAGGACCGGTAGTACAAATTTCAGCCAGCCTGTTTCTTCTTGTGGCTCAAAAAACAAAGAAGTTCTTACCAAATTTTGACCTAAGGACATGGATAGTAGCAGGTAGTGCAGCAGGAGTTGCAGCTGCATTTAACACCCCTCTTGCTGGTATTATATTTGCCATTGAAGAACTATCCCGGTTTCATTTTGAAGAAAAGTTTTTTGGATTTAAAACCCAGGCATTTTTTGCTGTTATAGTAGCAGGCGTAACTGCTCAATTTATTACCGGTTCATATGTTTTATTCGGATTCCCCATGCTGGATTTCAAATGGCATATTAATATGTTACTCATATTGTTACTGGTATCAGTTATTTGTGGATTTACTGCCTGGCTGTTAAAAAATATTATTACCAAGATAACAAAATGGCGCAATGGCATAACAGGCAACACATGGTATGCAATCCCACTTATTAGCGGTTTAGTCGTAGCAACAGTCAGTTACTTTATCGGTCAGCATTCTTTCGGAGCCGGAATGTTTACCATTACCGACACCTTACAATCCTCAACCGCAATACTTACATTTAATGATTCCATCGGACGCTTCATAAATATAATAGCCACCTCAGCCGCTGGCTGCGCAGGAGGATTACTGCTCCCTGCCCTGGCTTTAGGAGCAGGTATTGGATCTGTCAGTAGTACATTATTACCACTTGTTGATGCACGAATATTTGTGGCGACAGGTATGGCAGCATTCTTGGGAGCCCTGCTCAATGCACCTCTTACTGCTGCAGTGCTTGTTCTAGAAGTAACCAATCAACGTGAGCTTATATTACCATTATTTATGGCAACACTGGTTTCTTCATGGATATTTAATTCTTGCAGTGAAAAGTCAACGGCAACACTACCACTTAGACTATTATCCCAGAAAATTAAATAAACTTAGGTTACCATTGCTTCTCAGGCGTATTGAGGAATACTCGATGATGTGAGAAACGTTATTGACCGCCATATAAAAGAAAATTTTGGCCATCACACAGAAAAGCTATCAAAAATCACCTTCCAAAGATTTATTTAGATAGAAACACCCCTTTTCCTCAGCAATCCAAATAAACTATCCTTCAACCTATCCAGTCCTTGTTGGTTTTTTGCTTCACACCTTAGCACCAGCGCGGCCTCAGTATTAGAAGCCCGTATCAGCCACCAGCCATCTTCATTTAACGCACGTACACCGTCTATATCATTAACGGTTGCTCCAGCAGCTTTAACTTCCTGCTTTATTTCTTCCACTACAGAAAATTTGATTTTCTCATCAATATGCACCCGCATCTCTGGCGTACTAAACGCTTTAGGTATTACCCCAATCCTTGCCGCTAAATCGCCTTGCAAAGCCCCCACGATATTCAGCAACTTCACCGCCGCGAAAATTCCATCATCAAAACCATAATTATCCTGGAAGAAAATATGCCCGCTCATCTCGCCTGCCAGCACTGCATTTTCTTCAAACATTTTTGTTTTAATAAGTGAGTGGCCGGTTTTCCACATGAGAGGATTACCACCTAATCTGGCAATTTCATCAAACAATATTTGGCTAGCCTTCACATCTGCAATAATCGTGCCAACTTTATTTTTGAGCACATTTTCTGCAAATAATACCATTAATTGGTCACCAAATAGCATATTTCCGGCGCTATCGATAACACCGATGCGATCTCCGTCACCATCGAACGCTATTCCCAAATCACAAGATTTAGCTTTTACCACATCAATTAATTGCTGCATGTTCTTCAAGACCGAAGGGTCAGGGTGGTGCGATGGGAATGTGCCATCGATCTTTTCATTAAGGAGAGTATGCTTTCCGGGCAAACGCGCAGCCAACTCCTGCATAATCTCACCCGCCGCCCCATTGCCAGCATCCCATGCGACCTTTAATTCCCTGCCCGGTTTGAAGTTATCTACCAGATGCTGCAAATAATCCTCTTTCACATCCTCAAACGATACCGCACCGCTACCACGTTTAAACTCACCACTTGCTGCAAGCTTACCCAGTTTTTGTATATCCTCTCCATGCAATGGCAGTTTAGAAAACATCATCTTAAAGCCATTATGCGAAGGCGGGTTATGCGAACCGGTAATCATTATGCCACCATCCGCCCCGAAATGCTGCACCGAGAAATACAGCATCGGTGTAGGCCCAAGCCCGACACGGATAACCTCCGCCCCAGTCTCTAATAATCCCCTAACAATCTTATCTTCTAGCAATGGGGAACTCAAACGTCCATCAAACCCAACGCATACTTTTTTACGCCCTTTATTATCAGCAATAAAACTACCAAAAGCTTTACCTAAATAATATGCATCATCTTCTGTTAAAGTTTCACCAACAATGCCGCGAATATCATACGCACGTAGAATTGATGGGTGGAAATTGTGGGTTTTTTGTGTTGGGTTTTTCAATTAAATAACCTTAATTCAATTTATACTAAAATGGTTGCAGTATCGCCCCCTCTCCCGTGGGGAGATGGAGGGGTGAGGGGACGAAATCATTTACAAAAAATTCGAAATCAAACATTAATACAACCATCTCGCCCCCTCATCCTAAACTTCTCCCCACGGGAGAAGGGACTACCAGATTACTAACGTCTCAGCCTTTTGCACTTTTTTCAGGCAATAGCGCAAATAACCAATCCGTCATACACGGAGGCAGCGCTGAAAGCAACCAAACAACAAAATAAAGCGGCCAAGGAAAGGCAATCCGTGCCGGATTTTTTCGTAAACGTCTGATAATAATGCTCGCCGCCTTATCCACATCTATAATAAATGGCATAAAAAACTGGTTAACCGCCGTCATCGGGGTCCTTATATACCCAGGTGTTATAACGCTAAGGCCAATACCATCTTTGGCCAAAACACCGCGCAATCCCTCGCCATATACCTTCACCGCCGCTTTACTAGCCGAATAGGCCGGAGAACTCGGCAAGCCACGATAACCAGCCAACGAACTGATAATCGCGATCTGCCCCTGCCCTGTTTTTCGCATAATTTCCACAGCAGGATGCACTGTATTTATCACACCATAAATATTAGTATCAAAAATATTCCTAACCTGTTCATCACTTTCGCCGCCACCGCCAGTTCCTGCCGAAATGCCCGCATTAGCAATTGCCAGATCAAGCTTAGGAATCTTGCCTATCCACCCGGAAATAGCCCCGGCATCCTTAATATCAGCGTATAAGGTCGATACTTTCGCACCCAAACCCTCACATGCAATTTTTACAGAATCCAGCCGCTCACTATTTCTCCCCGTGAGATAAAGCGTCACCCCATTTTTAGCGTATTGCCTTGCAAGTTCAGCCCCAATACCACTACTAGCACCAGTGATAAGTATATGTTTCATAATTCCTAAGTTCCTGGTTCCTATTTTAGGATTTCTATAGTATACCAGCAACCAGTAACCAGCAACTAGTAACTACTATGGAACAAAACCTAAAACGCCGTGGCTTCATGTTTGTCTTATCCTCACCATCTGGTGCTGGAAAAACGACATTATCGCACCTTATCATGCAGAACGACAGCAACATGGTGATGTCAATTTCCACTACCACCCGCAAAAAGCGTGAAAGTGAGGTTGATAAGGTTGATTATTATTTCACTGACGAAGCTAATTTCCAAAGAAAAATCGAAGAAAAATTCTTTTTTGAATATGCAGAAGTATTCGGCAATTTCTATGGCACACCACGCAATAAAGTTGAGGATTCATTAGAGGAAGGCCGCGATGTGCTGTTTGATATTGATTGGCAGGGAACCCGCCGCCTGACAGAAAAAGCACGCGATGATATCGTCAGCGTTTTTATCCTGCCACCTAGCATGGCTGAACTAGAACGTCGCCTGAAATCACGCAATCAGGATGCACCAGAAGTGATAGCCCGCAGAATGGCGCGCGCGCATGATGAAATAAGCCATTGGAATGAATATGATTATGTAATCATCAATGAGAATATTGATGCCAGCCTGCAAAATATTCTTTATATTCTAAAGGCAGAACGCCTGAAACGCAAACGCCAGCATGGACTACCTGAGTTTGTGACGGAGTTGTTGAAGTAGTTATTAGTGTAGATCGCGAGAACCATTAGATCTTGACTGATTAATCCTATCCACATGCTCTGTTTTAGCAAGAGGCTTTTCAAGCTCTAAAAGTTGATTTTTCAAGTAAACTACGTACCCAGGATCTAGCAAATGAAATAAATGTGAAGCAGCATAACAAGAACCACTATTTATTTCCATTTTAGTTATGTTTACTGATTTTGGATCAAATGCCGCCATTGTTACTGCCATCAGTTGCTGCTTTATAAGTTGTTCATCAGATGGCTTAAAAAGATATTCTTTTTCCGATGCCTTTATTAGCTCATCAGAACCATAATCCCTTAAAAGCATTGCGGTATAAATAGAATAATATTGGCAACTAGCTGAGCTTCCTCCTCCCTGATGCAAAAGATTTAGCACCTTATACTCATCGTAATTATGGATTTTATCATGTGATTGTTTTAGAGGCTCATTTATAAATTTATACCCATCCGGTACAACTAAATCTTTAAGGATAGGAAGTATTCCATCATATCTTTCTTTGTAATCCATATCCTGCGGATTTAAAGAATCGAAGAATTGCACAGCTACAGTGTGTGCTTCTTTATCAAATTTCATATTTGCTAGCGAAGCATGCCCCCTATAACAAACCGGAATATTAAAATAAGTGTAATTATCTATTGATTCAGCAATGGAATTCTTTATTCCGCCTTCGTGATATTGACCTTGTTCATTAGTTATTTTACTTGTTCCTCCATCTCTTGAAACCTCTATACAAAATGGCAAGCTGCATGTTTCATTCGAATTACCAATAGACAGCATCGTAGTTGCTAATTTACGCTCAGAAGGATGTAGTGAAGCTTTGTACTTAGGGATATCCAGATTAGAAATATCAAGTTCTCTAATCTCACCATTTCTGGAATAATATAAGTTTTTCCTATTTTTATCGAATTCTAGATTGATATCTTTCATAGCATTACCAAATAAATAACAATCACTATTGTATCATTAACATGACGCAATGTAAATTCTTATTATATGGCAGAAATGCTACATTTTTCCTTTCGGCTCAGTACTCTCAAGTGTTTTATAAATTCAATTAATACTAGGAGTTTTTATCTTTTTAAAATTTTAGCGTAGTCAACATACGTGAATTTTAACGACAACGTAGAAATGAATTTAGGAAACACTACACTGTAGGCTCCTGCCCCCGCATTAGCCTATCAATATTCTCCTTATGCCGGTAAATAACTATCCCACCAATAACCAGGGACATCAGGAACATACCAAATCCACCGAAGAATAGCGCAATCACAGGTGATAAAGCCATAGCTGCAAGCGCCGAAAGCGATGATATACGGGAAAGATAAAACATTGCAGCCCAAGCAAGGCAGGCAAACAACCCAAGCGGCCAATACGCCACCCAATACACAGCCAGCGCAGTTGCAACACCTTTGCCACCTTTATATTGCAGCCACACCGGGAATACGTGCCCCACTACGGCAGCAATAGCAGAAAATACAACTATCCAATACCCTCCGATAGCATGTGCAACGCCAACCGCAATCATTCCCTTTGCGGCATCACAAAGAAGCGTTGCTAGAGCCAGCTTTTTATTACCAGTACGTAGCACATTGGTAGCACCAATATTACCAGAACCAATATTGCGTATATCACCAAGCCCTGCATATTTGGTAAGTATCAAGCCAAACGGTATTGAACCCAGTAGATAAGACACAACTATCATTACCACGATTAACAAAGCATCAATCATTCTTTCTTCGCCCCATTAATTTTACGCCATTCCTGGACGTTTTTATTATGCTCTTTTAGTGTAGATGCGAATTTATGTCCACCAGTTCCATCAGCTACAAAATATAATTCATCAGTTTGCAGTGGATTAAGCGCAGCTTCAATCGAAGCCTTACCAGGATTGGCAATTGGCGTAGGCGGCAAACCCTCAATCTTATAGGTGTTATATGGTGAATCCATCTGCAAATCAGTAAGAAGTAATGGTCTACCCAGCACATATTTTCCTTCAGTTACTGCATAAATAACACTAGGGTCTGTCTGCAGGCGCATTTTTTTACGCAAGCGATTTACAAACACAGCTGCAATTCTTTTGCGCTCTGATTCAATTCCAGTTTCTTTTTCTATGATTGATGCCATTACCAACGCTTCTTCCGGCGTATTATATGGCAAATCCGCCGCACGTTTCTCCCATGCTTCACGAAGCGCATTATTCATTGCTTCACTCATGCGCCTTATTAATTTTTCTTTTGTTTCACCGTAAAGATAATCATACGTCTCCGGCAATAACTGACCTTCTTTTATAGCTGGCATCTCCCCAGTTAGTACTGGAATTCTTGCCACCATATCTATTATTTGCGAAGTCATTAACCCTTCAGGTATAGTAACTCGATGAACTACTACATCACCCGAAACTATCTTATGATAAACCTGGAACGGAGAGATACCAGGCACAAAAGCATATTCTCCAGCCTTCATATTTTTTTCGGACTCAGAACCACGCATTATGAAAGTAAAAAGGTCAGGATGAGTTATAACCCCACTTTGTGCCAATTGCTTAGAAATATCACGAAGTGGCGTCCCTTCAGCAATAATAACATTCACGGGTGCGGTTAAAGGGCCGGCGTTTTTAAAATAATCAACGAGGAGAAATATAGCAAGGGCAGTACTAAGTATCGCAATAAACAAACAAAAATTAATGAGAAAAATAAACCTTCCGGTGAGTTTTAGCAGGATTTGGCGCAATTGAATTTTACTCACAACAAATACCGCTTAATTAAATGATAGTTACTTACTAAAACCTTACAGACTTAATATACCTATCAAGTTCGTATCCGTAAAGTTACTTAATTATAGTACGAAATGAAGACTAAACTTTCTTAAACAACACCGAAGCATTCGTTCCACCAAAGCCAAAGGAATTTGACATAGCTACATCAATTTTCCTTTCTTTAGCCTTAAACGGTACTAAATCAATATCACATCCCTCATCAGGAGTTTCAAGATTTAGCGTTGGCGGAGCAATATTATCACGCATTGCAAGTATAGAGAATATCGCTTCAATTCCACCGGCCGCACCCAGGGCGTGGCCCATTGAAGATTTGGTAGATGACATTGATAGTTTATAAGCCGCATCACCGAACAGGCGCTTCACTGCACCCAGTTCAATCAAATCACCCATAGGGGTAGAAGTACCGTGAGCGTTAATATAATCAATCTGATCAACATTTAAGCCTGCGTGTTTTAATGCCATCTGCATTGCACGGTAACCACCGCGGCCCGTAGGCTCAGGTGAAGTTATGTGGAAAGCATCGCCAGAAAGCCCATAGCCAACTATTTCTGCATATATTTTAGCGCCGCGTTTTTTTGCATGCTCATATTCTTCAAGGACTACAATACCAGCCCCCTCACCCATCACGAAACCATCACGGTTTTTATCCCAAGGGCGGGATGCTTTTTCAGGTGTTTCATTATAAGCGGTAGATAACGCACGGGCAGCAGAAAAACCTGCCATACCAATACGGCATAAAGCTGATTCAGCCCCACCTGCAATCATTACATCAGCATCACCAAATTGGATAAAGCGTGAAGCATCACCAATGGCATGTGCGCCAGTAGCGCAGGCAGTTACCACTGCATGGTTTGGCCCCTGGAAACCATATTTCATTGAAACATGGCCAGAGATAAGATTTATTAAACTACCTGGAATAAAAAACGGGCTAAGTTTACGAGGTCCAGCCTCATGCACTAAAATCGAAGACTCTTCAATTGATGGCAAACCACCAATTCCAGAACCAATTGCAACACCAGTTCTTACTAAATCCTCTTCGTCAGTAGGCATCCAGCCAGAATCTTCCACCGCCTGTATGGCAGCAGCCATACCGTAAAGTATGAAAGCATCAACTTTACGCTGATCTTTTTTAGGGAAAGCATCATCCGCATTAAAACCATGCGGAGTGTTTTCATCGAATAAAGGAACCTGTCCACCAATTTTTGCCGGCAAATCAGATACATCAAACCTATCAATGAGACGTATACCTGACTCACCTTTCAGCAATCTGTTCCAAGTAGGCTCCACCCCAGAAGCAAGGGGAGTAACTAAGCCCATTCCAGTTACAACTACACGTCTCATAATATATAATAGATTTTTTTAAATTAAGGTATTAAGCAGCAGCTTGAACTGACTTAATGAACTTAACTGCGTCTTCCAAGGTAACGATTTTTTCAGCTTCCTCATCTGGAATCTCACAACCGAATTCTTCCTCAAAAGCCATAACAAGCTCAACCTGGTCTAAGCTATCTGCGCCAAGGTCATCAATAAAGCTAGCATTTGCAGAGATTTTGCTTTCTTCTACATCTAAATGTTCTGCAACGATCTTTTTTACTTTGCTTTCGATGTCACTCATAGTTCACTTTCCAAATTAAATTAAAAACAAATTAAGTACGAAACTCGACCACATAATATTTGTAATTTTTTATGAGTCAACTTTTTTAGTTCGCCAATGCAGCAAAATTGTGTATAAAGCAAGGGAAACCTAGGTTATTCAGCCACAAACGACGGCTTACCTCTACACAATTCAGCCTCAAAAACACAAAAATGCTACATTTTTTACAAAAGCCTGCTTCGGCTAAATCATTACCATTCCACCATTTACATGAATGGTTTGCCCGGTAATATAACCTGCTTCACTACTAGCTAAAAAAGCTGTAGCCGCCGCAATATCAGCTGGCAAACCAAATGTTCCAGTAGGAATTGTACTGGTAATTTTCTCTTTCTGCGCATCATTTAGTGCATCGGTCATAGCTGTTTTTATAAACCCAGGCGCTATGCAATTTACTGTTATACCACGTGTCGCTGACTCCGATGCAATCGCCTTGCTCATACCAATCATACCAGCTTTAGACGCTACATAATTAGCCTGTCCCGGGTTACCAGTTACACCAACCACAGAAGCAATATTAATAATCCTACCCCATTTGCGCTTCATCATTTTTTTAAACGCAGCTTTATTAAGAATAAATGCTGATTTTAAATTAGTATTGATTACTTCATCCCACTCTTCAACTTTCATACGCAGGACTAAGTTGTCTTTAGTGACACCTGCATTACATACTAAAATATCAATCTGTCCGGCCAATTCTTCTGCTTTATCAAACAAGCCATCAAGCTGTTCTTTGTCAGACAAATCCGAAACCAGAGTAAAACTTCTGCTACCCAGTTTAGACGCCACCTGCTTTAGTGCATCTTCCCTACGGCCAGATAAAACAACAGTTGCACCTTGCTTATGTAGGGACTCAGCAATTGCCTCACCAATTCCCCCAGACGCACCAGTCACCAATGCAGTTTTGCCAGTAAGATCAAACATTTTATATACCTACTTCTTAATTATTTGTGAGGTTTTATTATAAATGCAAATTTTGTCAATGGTTAAAAAGATTCTGCCTTATTGACAATAATTAGATATTAATGCAAAACCAACCTGAATAGTTAATTTATTAATAATTACAAAGAGCCCATCAATGAGCAAAAGTCGTAACACTACTATATCTATACAACAACAAAAACAATTAAATGAACAACTAGTGCAAGCCGTCGAAAAAGGAGATATGAAACTATTCAAATCTCTTGGAAAGCAAGGAGCAGATTTTAACTGGGTAGCATCCAACGGTTACACGTTACTGCATTATGCAGCATTAAATGGCCATACTGATACAATAAAAAAGCTAATAAAAAAGCACGCAAATGTTAATTCAAGGGATATACAAGGTAATTCTCCCTTACATCTTGCTGTAATACATAAAAAGACAGAGGCCGCAAAATTGCTTATTAAGCAAAATGCATTCGTTAACGCAGAAAACACAAACAAAGACACCTCACTTCATTACGCAGCATTACATGATGATCTGGAATTAACAAACCTCCTTCTTGAAGAAGATGCAAATTTTAATGCTAAAAATGCAAATAGCCAAACACCACTACATATTGCCACACAAAAAGGTCATAGAGAAGTAATGAGGCCTTTATTAATCAAAGCAAATATGAATGAAAAAGATGCTGACGGAAATACCTGCTTACATCTTGCGCTACAGCAGCAACAAAAACCCGCAGTAAGGCTATTACTTGATAATGCCGTAAGCGTTAATGAAGAAAATAAGGATCTGCAAAGGCCCCTTCATATCGCAGCAAAAAACGGACTTACAAAAGAAGTGATGCTATTACTTGATAAAAATTCACGCCCAAATGCAAAAGATAAATATGATAATACTGCACTACATCTTGCAGCTGAAAAAGGTTATGCAGCAATAATGGAACGTTTAATAGCTAATGGTGCAAAAGTTAATTTAAAGAATCGTGATGGTAAGACTGCACTGGATATAGCAACCGAAAAAGGACATTCAGCTGCAATAGATGCAATATTAAAAAATATCACTTCGCCTGAAAAACAACCTTTCACAAATCATATCAGTCCTAAACACCAACTAGATAATACCTGGCAAGAAAGAACACAAACACCAAAAAGAACTCTTAAACGCAAATTTACAGAAGAATTAAAAGAGAGCGAGATTAAAGAAGCAGGTGATGAAAAGGAAGCAAAGAAACCACGTCGTTAAAATTTTACTCGGAACCAAATTTTCTTGCCAAATATTTAATTCAGAGTTAGTTATCAAATGTCGACCAATCAATTTTAATGTATAATTTTGGAGTCAACTAATATGAAAAAACTGCTAATAAACTCAGCTTTACTAGGCTTAACTATATTATCTGCCAATGCATACGCTGAGGATGGCGAACCGAATGCAGCTTATGACAAAGCCTATTCTTCATGCTCCGAAAAGGCAGATAGTGCTGGTGATGCTTATGAAGAAGCTTTCTCAACCTGCATGAAGGAAAAAGGCTTCTTTGAAAATGAAGGTATGGGAAAAATCGGCGATTCTGATTCAGACGCGCAAGTAACCACTCCTTCTGCCACACAAAAAATTGCGCCCGCAAAACCAGCAACTCCTGCTAAGAAATAAAGAATTAGGAACTTAAGAACTATAAATCCTAGTTCTTAGGTTCTTAGTTCTTAGTTCCTACTTCTTGATATCCTTCTTGATCATATTGATCATCATGGCCATCGGAGCCATAGTTAGCTCACGCAGGCCATCAATGGTAGAAAGCGTACGCAAAACACGTCCGGTATCAATCATAATTTCACGTATTACAACTTTTTCATGTACAGAACCGTCTTCTTCAATCAAAGAAAGTCTCCTCAATGAGTAAAGGCCAAGCAGGAATGCAAGTATAAAGAAAAAGTCCCAATGGCTAAGCACCAGCGTATTTAAAATCAGCTCTCCTGCCGTACCATGCCACTGGAAATCCATAGATAAGATTTTATCTTCAAAATAATCAGCTAAAAATCCACCAAATAATGGCGCAGTCCCTGCTGCAAATGAGGATAAAATAGTATTAAGTGCGAGGAAAGACGTTGCTTTTTTGCTCGGTGTTAACTTCATTGCAATATTTGCAGTAGTAAGGTTAACCCCTGACATCGCCACACCCATAACTATATGGAGGCAAATTAAAATAACAGTTACATAATCATGATTTGACGGAATACTGGTCAGGGTCCAACCTAATATACAAGTCACAAATAATGTTCCACAAACCCCAAGAACAGTTTTATTGCTGTATTTATCAGAATACTTACCCCAGGCATTAAGTGTAAAGGCATTAATCAATTGCCCCATAAGTGTCAATCCCACTACAAACAACATGTCATAGTGTAGAACCCTAATCATATACACTGTAAAAAATGGCGCAGCCAGGTTGATAGCAAAATTCCATGACATTAGAAAACCCATTAATTTACGGAAATTTGGATTTTCTAAAGGCTCCTTCAAATAACGTAAGGTAAATTTTTTATGATAGATTTGCACTTCTGGATCCTGCATTTTAGGATGCGGAATTGATAATATGATAGTGGAGCTAACCATCCCCGCTATAAACCCACAGAAATACAAAACAGAATATGCATATACCGGGTGATCAACATCCATATGGCTCCACCAATCAAGAAATATCCCTGCCGAAATACCAACAAACGCCGATATGGTGGTAGTAAAAAATAAACGGCGGCTATAAAACTTACCCAGTATTACTTTCGGCACCAGGTCTCGCATCCAAGAATTCCACGCACAGCCTGCTAGCGCCCCAACACTATAACGAATTGCCACCGACATAGTTAGGATAAATATCGCAATACGCTTATCTTCCACAAATGGTGCAACTGCTACCACCAGCAAAAAGCTACGACCTATAAAACACGATATCGCTACTATTCTTCTGCGGTTACGGTATTTTTCAACCATATGCACAGCAAGAATCTGAAATAAATTGGATAAAAATGGTATCGCCCCGAGCAAGCCAACAACAAAATTCGATGCACCAAGCTGTATAGCAAAACCAACAATAAACACCCCCTTAGTCAGGGCTTCCATTGTCTGGCTTGCCATTCCTTCTATTATTACTCTTTTCAATCCACGCTGAGTTTCTTCGTAGGATAGCCTTTTTCTGGTTTTAACTTCCACTTACATACCTTGTAACTGTAATATACTTATACCGTTAGTATATCATAAAAATGCCCCTATAACTATAAAAAAGTAGTGCAAGTGTTAGTACAAGTACAAGTAAATCTTTTGCATCTTAAAATCCAGTATTTCACTTAATGCTTGCACTTGCACTTGCACTTGCACTATTATTTCCCAATGACCCAGATCACGCCAAAATACGCCAGTTTCACCGCCAGAATGCTAGCAAGCGTAATAGATACTATCCTCAGCTCAATCCTATTAGCCCCCATTTTTACGATACTTAGTACACTATTTAGAATTGAAAGCCCGAGTGACACTCTAACTGATGCTACTATCGTCGCAAAAATTACACCCGGGGAAGCCTTAATTGCTTTAGCAACTACTTTGCCATCCTTCCTGCTTCAGTTATTAATAATGGCCATTATTGTAATAATTTTCTGGTTCTACCGTAGCGCCACGCCAGGTAAAATGCTGTTAAAAATGAAAATCGTAGATGCCCAAACTTTAGGCACCCCAACAAAGAAACAACTCATTATCCGTTACTTAGGCTATTTTATTTCTACATTACCCCTATGCTTTGGCTTTATCTGGATATATTATGACAAGAAAAAGCAAGGATTCCACGATAAAATAGCAGGTACAGTGGTAATAAAGTATTAGTCTTTTGTTAATTAACCTCCCGTTTTGGATAAATAAAAAAGCGCCCTACAACTTTTTATGCGGATCTTGTCCATCTAACCACGCATAAATGTGTGATCGTGCGGTGTGAACCAGGAATTCTAGGATTCTCATGCTTCCTTTTACGCTTTGCTATCCAAAACGGAAGGTTAATTAGGCAAGAATTGCTCACGTATTATACGCTCTTCCAGCGAGTGGCCGGCATCAAACAACAGTTTTATCTCTTTTTCACGCTCTTCACCCACCCGAACTGATATTACATCCCTGACTTCCGTAAAATCAGCTACAGCGCTTACTGGGCGCTTTTCAGGATTTAGTACCTCAATTTCCACCACAGCTTTGTGGTTTAATAATGCACCACGCCATCGGCGTGGGCGGAAAGGGCTAATCGGGGTAAGCGCAAGTATATCAGAACCAAGCGGAATAATTGGCCCCTGTGCTGAGAAATTATATGCGGTACTTCCAGCAGGGGTTGCCACCAGTACACCATCGCACATTAGATCGTTTAGCCGTTCTTTTCCATCAACACTAATCTTTAAATTAGCCGCTTGCTTACTTTCACGGAACATAGAAACTTCATTGATAGCAAGTGCGTAATGCTCACTACCGCTCCTGGTTTTAGCGGTCATGTGCAAAGGATGAAGCACTGCAACCACCGCTTCGTTTATATGCTTATACAAATCATCTTCTCGGTATTCGTTCATCAAAAAGCCAATTGTTCCGCAATTCATACCATAAATCGGCTTTTTACTATCAATATATTTGTGTAGAGTATGGAGCATAAATCCATCACCTCCAAGCGCTAAGATTGCATCAGCATCTTCTTCCACTTTCACAAATTTGTATTTCTTACTAAGTGCCTTATAAGCTTCCTGCGCTTTATCAGAACAATCGGCTACGCACGCTATAGATTTGTATTT
This sequence comes from Rickettsiaceae bacterium, assembly GCA_021323415.1. Taxonomy (GTDB): domain Bacteria; phylum Pseudomonadota; class Alphaproteobacteria; order Rickettsiales; family UBA6187; genus JAJONM01. The sequence continues at coordinate 19,207 of JAJONM010000001.1, read as the reverse complement.
CACGGTTTTTACTGTATTATTGTTAGAATTAGGAATTTTAGAATAAAGAGCTTAAGAAATTGTAAATAAAATTCCTTAATTCTTAATTCTTAAATTCCTAGTTCTTATATAACATAGCCATGACCGATAATAAACTAACAAATGGAATTGCAGTAATAAGACAGGCCCTTGAGGGCATGACTTCTGCAGCTGGTGTTTACAAAATTAGCAATTCCGAAGGAGTAGTAATTTATGTTGGAAAGGCTAAAAACCTGGCTAAACGAGTGATAAACTACACGCACCCAGAGCGGTTGGAATACCGTATTCAGAGTATGGTCGCGAGTGCTGCAAGTCTTGAAATAATAACAACCAATACAGAAGCAGAAGCATTATTACTTGAATCAAACCTGATTAAGAAGTTTGAACCAAAATACAACATACTACTAAAAGACGACAAATCATACCCCTATATCTTAATTACTGAGGGGGAATTTCCCCGTATCGTAAAACATCGTGGTAAGCGCGTGGGTGGTAAATATTACGGACCATTTGCTTCAGCCAGCGCAGTAAACAAATCAATCACAGACATACAAAAAGCATTTCTGGTTCGTCCCTGCCCTGATACCACGTTCAACAACAGGCAGCGCCCATGCATGGAATACCAGATAAAACGCTGTTCTGCACCATGTGTAAGTAAAATATCAGAGATAGAATACAAAGAGTTAGTAAGGCAGGCCAATGATTTTCTCTCAGGAAAAAGCCGTGAGATACAAGAACAGTTGGTCGGGCTTATGGAAAAGGAAAGCCTAAACCACAATTATGAAAAAGCGGCAGTTTATCGTGACCGCATAAAAGCCCTAAACCAAATCCAGGCTAAGCAAACTATCCACGTTTCTTCTATTAATGACGCAGATATAATCGGCTTATTCAGTAACGGTGGTGAATGTTGCATCCAGGTTTTCTTGTACCGTGGCGGGCAGAATTTAGGCAATCGGCCATTCTTTCCTAAACATACAAAAGACCAATCCAATAACACTATTCTCGAAGCTTTTATAAGCCAGTTTTATAGTGAGGCAAACATCCCGCCCAAAGAGATATTTATCTGTGACGAGCTAGAAGAAAAAATCATGCTTGAGGAGTCGCTTTCAGAACTTTACGGCTATAAGGTAAAGATAATCGTCCCAAAATTAGGCGACAAAAAGCAGCTAGTCGATAATGCCATAAAAAATGCTAAAAATGCTTTGGAACAAAAATTACTTGGAACATTAAAACAAAAACAGTTGCTGGATAAAGTAGCTGAAATTTTTGGATTAAAATCACCACCAAAACGTATTGAAGTATACGATAATAGTCACATTTCAGGAACTGACCAGGTTGGAGCAATGATAGTCGCAGGTGAAGAAGGCTTTATTAAAAAAGCATATAGGCGTTTTAATATTAAGCAGGATTTCACCAAGGGCGATGACTATGCTATGATGCGCGAAGTTTTAACCCGCCGTTTTAAACGGCTTAAACAAGATTCGCCAGAAAAAATGCCGGGCCTCTGGCCTGATTTGGTTTTGATAGATGGCGGACAAGGGCAGTTATCAATTGCCACCCAGGTTTTTAACGAACTTGGGCTTACAGCAGATATAATTTTTGCTGGTATTTCCAAAGGACCAGATAGAAATGCCGGGCGCGAACAATTCCATATTCCTGGCCGCGAAATTTTTACCTTACCTTATAACGACCCTGCAATGTATTACCTGCAAACATTGCGTGATGAAGCTCATCGCTTCGCCATTGGCTCACATCGTAACAAACGCTCAAAATCTATTAGCAAATCTGCGTTGGATGAAATCCCCGGCATTGGCGCAAAACGTAAGAAAATTTTATTAAACCATTTCGGTTCTGCCGACGATGTAAAGAATGCAACCCTCGCCCAATTAGCCAATGTTGAAGGCATCGATAAAGTGATTGCCGAGCAAATTTACAATTTTTTCCATTAATAGTAGAAAATTACCTTGCTATTTCAATCAAAATAGAAAAAATATGTTGCTTTATTGTTGCTTATAGTTTTTAACTATTATAGTAAAAGTAAGGATTTACTTCATATTATGGACTTTTTAATGAATAAGCACTTACCTAATATACTTACTGTTTCACGTATTGTTATAATACCAATACTAATAGCATCCTTCTACATTGAAGGAAAAATGTATCACTTTGTTGCCGCCAGCCTATTTATGCTTGCCAGCATTACAGATTTTTTTGATGGATATTTTGCCAGACTATGGAAAGTTCAATCAAATCTTGGCCGATTTCTTGATCCAATCGCCGATAAACTCTTAGTTGCCGCAGCAATATTAATGCTGGTGCATTTCCAGTATGTTGGCAAATTTGGCATCATCCCAGCCATTGCAATTTTATGCCGGGAGATAGCAGTTTCAGGCCTCCGCGAGTTTTTAGCTGAAGTGCGCGTTAGTGTACCAGTCTCAAACTTAGCAAAAATTAAAACTGGCTTCCAAATGACTGCCATATTTCTTTTACTACTCGGAATTGAAGGCCCAAGCTTCGAGCAAGTAGAGACTATAACAAAAATAACACTAACAGAGCTGCTAGGACAGATTTTCCTCTGGATTTCTGCGGTTCTTACCATTATAACCGGATACGCCTATTTTAAAGCAGGCATTAAACACATGACAGAATCGGATACAAAATGACACATAAACTTGGAGCGCTATTAGTAGTAATATTCATGACCTTAACATCTGGTCAGGTATATGCGCGCTCACAAGATAATACCCGCGTTATGTTATTTGACTTCAAAAAAGGCGATACATTAAAAAGCATTTTATCATCAGCAGATGTATCTGGTCCTCACGCTTCAAAAGCAATAAAAGAATTAGCCAGCGTATATAACACTAAAGACCTAAAGCCGGGCCAGAAAATAAGGTTAGTAGTTGAAGAACCAAAAAAGAAAGGGCAGGATTTATCACTTAATTCCTTACAAATAAAATTATCAAACAACAGGCGTATGGAAGTACTGCGCTTAAGTGGCGATAAATTTGTGGCACAGGAAATAACTCCACCTACCAAAACAAAATTAGTAAAAGCAAGTGGTGAAGTTGGTGAAGAGCTTTTCTCAGCTGATATTAATGATCAAATCCCAGAAGAGATTAAACAAACTTTCATTAAGAATTTTAGCTATAACGTAGACTTACAGCGCGAAATACAGGCTGGTGATAGCTTCAGCATGATATTCGAACAATTATACGACCAGGATGGTTCTAAAGCAGGGCCTGGTGATATTATCTTCGCCTCCCTTACCTTAAGCGGAGTTACGCATGAAATATTTTATTACATCATGCCAGATGGACAAGGCGATTATTATGATGAAAGAGGTTATACAGTAAAAAAATCTTTACTTAAAACTCCTATTTATAACGCAAGAATAACTTCATCATTCGGCGCACGCAAACATCCAATATTAGGTTATACAAAAGAGCACAAAGGGCTAGACTTTGGCGCTTCAAGTGGCACACCTATATATTCAGCCGGTAACGGCTTTATTGCCGAAATAGGCAAGAAAGGTAGTTATGGCAATTACGTTCGCGTAAAACATGATGGGAAATATTCGACAGCTTACGCCCATCTTAGTAAATTCGCTAAAGGTTTAAGTTCTGGTAGCAAAGTATCACAAGGGCAAATTATCGGATATGTCGGCACTTCCGGCAGGTCTACCGGCCCACATTTGCATTATGAAGTAATTGCGGATGGCAAACAAATCAATCCGCTATCGGTAAAAACCTTTGCCAGCTACAAATTGGGTGAAACCCAAATGGCCTTGTTTAATAAACATAAGCAAAAAATGTTTGAACTATCTAACAGGATAGATGCTAAAGATAAAATGGCCTCTCAGTAAATCTTCTCATTTATAAAAAAGGGAGTACGAAACGCACTCCCTTTTTTTATTAGCTAAATATTATTTAGTGCCAGAAGTAGTTGTAGTTTGAGTTGTAAACATAGTAGCACCACTATCAAGAGAAGTAGATGTTGTTGTAGTATTATTAGTAGTACTAGAAAGTGTTTCAAGCCTTTGCGTAGCAGCAGTACGATCTACAGTCCCTGTTTCAGTAGTGGATGCACTCTTATCACTTTTCACAGTTGTAGAATAACTCGAACTAGCCGTCCTTATCGGAGCCGTAGTTGTTGTATTAGCCATGATATCCTCCATTTCAGTATTAGTTTTTATAAACTAAAGGTTTGCAAACATTAAACTTTATCAATAACAACGTTTACTACCTTAAGCAACTTTATACTTGTACCACTAACTTATTACCTTCTGCAGTAACTGATAATTTGCTACCATCTTTAACACTACCCTCCAATATCATAGTGGCTAGTTTATTTTGCAATTCCTGCTGTATAACACGCTTAAGTGGCCTTGCACCATATTCAGGATCATACCCTTTATCCGCCAGCCATGTTTTTGCCTTCTCATCTAGTGAAATGGTAATATTTCTATCTGCTAGCATTTCTACCAGACTATGCATTTGTACATCAACAATCGCATCCATATTTTTACGTGACAGCCTATGGAACAGCACAATCTCATCAAGCCTGTTCAAAAACTCAGGGCGGAAAGCGCCGCGCACCACATCCATAACCTTATCCTTAACTTTCGCAGTTAGTTCACCTTCTTTCTGCGCAGCGAGTATTAGCGAACCAAGATTTGATGTCAGGATGATAATAGTATTCTTAAAATCAACAATATGCCCCTGTCCATCAGTCAGTCGTCCGTCATCCAGCACTTGCAGCAGTATATTAAATACATCCGGATGTGCCTTTTCCACCTCATCAAACAATATCACCTGATATGGCCTGCGCCTTACAGCTTCCGTCAGGACACCACCCTCTTCATAGCCAACATATCCCGGAGGGGCACCAATAAGCCGGGCGACCGCATGCTTTTCCATATACTCTGACATATCGACGCGTAAGAGCGCTGTTTTATCATCAAACAGGAACTGAGCTAAAGTTTTTGCCAGCTCCGTTTTACCAACACCAGTAGGCCCAAGGAACAGGAATGAACCAAGTGGTCTATTTTTATCCTGCAATCCTGCACGAGCGCGCCTTACTGCTTCACTTACAGCCTTTATTGCATCTCCCTGGCCAATTACTGTTTCTCCTAGTCTTTGTTCCATTTTTAAGAGTTTATCGCGCTCACCCTCCAGCATTTTATCAACTGGTATGCCAGTCCAGCGCGACACAATAGCGGCAATGTCTTCTTCAGTTACTGCCTCTTTAATAGCAGTTTTATTATTCTCCTGCTCAGCTACTTCAAGCTTTCGCTTTAATTCAGGTATAATACCGTATGCAATCTCACCCGCACGCGCCAGATTACCATCACGCTGCGCAAGCTCCAGTTCTGATTTTGCAGTATCTAAATCTTCTTTCAGCTTATTTACTGTCTGCATCTTCATTTTTTCCGCCTGCCATACACTAGCCAAGTCGGACAGCTTTTCTTCAAGTTCCTGTAGCTCTTTTTCCAGTTTTTCCAGACGGTCAATTGAAGCTTTATCCTTCTCTTTCTTAAGTGCAGATTGCTCAATTTTGAGCTGTATTACTTTACGCTCAATCTCATCAATCTCCTCAGGTTTGCTATCCACTTCCATACGCAGGCGACTTGCAGCCTCATCAATCAAATCAATAGCTTTATCAGGTAAGAATCTATCAGTAATATAACGGTTAGAAAGTGTCGCCGCCGCAACTATTGCATTATCCGAAATCCTGACGCCATGGTGTATTTCGTATTTTTCTTTGATACCGCGCAAGATTGAAATTGTATCTTCTTCAGTTGGCTCTGCAACATAAACTGATTGGAAACGTCTTGCCAATGCCGCATCTTTCTCAATATATTTTCTATATTCATTTAAAGTAGTAGCACCTACACAATGCAGCTCTCCACGTGCAAGAGCCGGCTTTAACAAATTAGATGCGTCCATTGAGCCTTCCGCGGCACCAGCGCCAACTAAAGTATGTAACTCATCAATAAATAATATAACATCCCCTGAAGAAGATTTTATCTCGTTTAGTACTGATTTTAGCCTTTCTTCAAATTCCCCACGGAATTTAGCACCTGCTATAAGCGCTCCAAGGTCAAGTGCCATTAACCTGGCATTTTTGAGGTTCTCCGGCACATCACCTGCCACCATCCTTTGTGCCAGACCTTCAATAATAGCTGTTTTACCAACACCCGGTTCGCCTATTAGTACAGGATTATTCTTAGTACGGCGCGATAGCACCTGGATTGCACGGCGAATTTCCTCGTCACGGCCAATTACCGGATCTATTTTTCCTTCCTCTGCCAGGGTTGTCATATCAGTTGCATATTTCTTAAGCGCCTCGAAACTATCTTCTGCAGTTTCAGAATCTGCCGTACGCCCTTTTCTCAGCAACTCTATTACCGATTGCAGTTTTTTATCTGTAACATCATTTTCTTTCAGTATCCTTTGTGCAGCTGTGCCAGGAACGCTAGCTATTGCCTGTAGAAGCCTCTCGACAGTCACAAAACTATCACCGTTTTTAGTGGCCAGCTTTTGCGCTTCCTCAAAAATACGTGCCAGTTCAGGCGCCATAAATATCTGCCCTGCGCCAGAACCAGAAACCTTAGGCATTTTCTCAATTTCAGACTGGATTTGGCTATAAATATTGCGTGGGTCACTATCACATGAAACTATTAACTGGCCGCACATACCGCTTTCATCATCAAGCAGGGCTTTAAGCAAATGCTCAGGCGAAAACTTAGGGTTTCCAGCTGCTATAGCTGCCCCTTGGGCTTCTTGAATAATATTGCGTGATTTTTCAGTAAACTTATTAAAGTTCATAGTAAATTCATCTCAAATTGTTATAATATAATTATTATATGGTATTAGATTTACGAACTTCAATTAGCATTATGAAAAAATTACTTTTAACAATTTTAATTACCCTGTTATCAGCCAAATTAGCACTTGCTGAACCCTCCCCCAATATTACAGCCACAAGGATTTACAAAGTATACGTAAAAGGCATTCACGTAGGTGATTTAAAAGGGATAATAAAAGATAACCAGATAGAGGCTAATATTCAATCTTATGGACTGGCTAAAAAAATAAGCAAATACGAAAGCCTTGACCGTACAGATTTTAATTTCATTAGTAATGCATTTTTACCGCAAAGTTACTACACAAAATTCAACCAGCGCCAGGGTGGCAGAACTGTAGATATAAAATACAGTGATAATGGCAGAATAGTTTACGAACAAGTAACCCCGCCAGATAAACGCTACAAACGCCCTGCCGTAAAAGAAGAACACAAAAAAGGAGCGGTTGACCCATTGACCGCATTTTTAGTTGCACGGCAGAAGATTATCGAAGGACTCCAAAATAATACCACGTCCTTTAGCTTTAATATTTACGATGGCAGAAGGTTAGCCAAACTGGAATTTGAGATACAAGGTCGCGAAGTTCAAAAAATAAACAGAAAGGACACAAAAGTTATTGCTATTAAATTTAAACGTCAGGCTCTGGAAGGATTTACTAATAATGAGCTGAAGCGCATAAAAACAGAAGAGCCAACATTTAATATGTATTTAAGTGATGATGATGACATGCTGCCAATAAAAGCTAATGTTTTCTCTGACCTTGGCACTGCGGTATTAATAGTAGATAATTAGTCTTACTCCAACACCACTTCCATCACTAACTTACCTTCTGGTATTTTAAAATCTTGCGGCAATGCACTTTCGCCCATAAATTTATGGAATTCTTTTGGTATATATAATTTACGCACTTCACCCTTTTTCATCTCCATAATTCCTTTTTCAATGCCAACTGGCACAGTACCATCACCCATAGTAAAACTTAGCTTCCCACTGCTTGATTCCTTCTCCTGATCAAACAGCTTGTATGATAGATTAACCTTGTTACCACAAAGAACTTCATTAACTCCCTCACCTGGAGTAATATTTACAACTTCCATCACATCAGTTGTTGTAAAACCATTTTTTACATCAGCCAGCCCAACTTCAAATAAAATTGGACTACCTTTTGCTACATCGCTTTTAAATTCAGGGTCGTCATATGCTAAACGCGATGGCACGGCAATTTTACGCGTTCCCCCCTTTCTCATGCCTACTATACCATTTTCAAGGCCTTTAACTACCTGGCCGCCACCAATTTTAACAGTCACAGGTTTATCAGTGCTATCTAGTTTAATTTTATTTTCAGTATATGATGTATAGCTAAACGTTACTGTGCTACCGCATATGGCAGCTTCACCTTCGCCTTTTAATGTATCAAGTGTCATTATCTTGCCGCTATTTTGAGCTGTAACTACAGATAAATCCTTATCACCATATTGCTTTTTATATGACTGCTCGGCCAGCACACGCATTACAGCCTGCCCGGTTTCAGTCTCACTAAATTTTTTGACAAGCTCATTTACTGGTTTATCAGTAACACCTGGCTCTTTTTTATCTGGCGCAACCGTAACCGTAGTCTCACTTATTGGCGTTGGTTTTTCACGCTCTACATTACCACTTGGATATTGGAAATAAGCATACACCGCAAATGCGATAAGCAACCATGTAAAAGGTTTTCTTGGGATTATTTTCACTTTTTCCACTAGATTAAAGTTAACTTTCTAATCAAGAATATGCTAAAAAAGACGAGTAATCAAGAACAGAGCCAAGTATAATAAGCTAGAGTAATTTAATTATGGCTAGACGAAAATGCTGAGTTTTCGAGCATAGTAGCGCAGCGTATTAAAATACGTGAGCAACGAAGCGCAGAAAAACCTGCATTTGCAGCCAGCCATAATTAAATTAGTTAAACGTTGAAACGGAAATGAAGTATATCGCCGTCTTGTACTATATACTCTTTACCTTCCAAACGCATTTTCCCAGCTTCTTTCGAACCTTGTTCACCTTTATAGGTAACATAGTCATTATAAGAAATCGTCTCAGAACGGATAAAACCTTTTTCAAAATCAGTATGGATTACACCAGCTGCTTTTGGTGCAGCCGAGTTTTTAGCCACCGTCCATGCATGCGCTTCTTTTGGCCCTATTGTAAAGAATGTAATAAGATTAAGCATATCATAACCAGCACGGATAACACGGTTTAGGCCGGCTTCTTCTAAACCTAGCGTCCCTAAGAACTCTGCCTTTTCTTCTTCACTGCCTAAGCTTGCAATTTCTTCTTCAATACGAGCTGATACTATTACATAAGATGCGCCTTCAGCTTTGGCTTTCTCAATTACTTTTTTAGTAAATTCATTACCAGCTGATGCTTCATCTTCGGCCACATTGCACACATACATCAGCGGCTTTGAAGTGATTAACTGCAACATACGGAATTGCTTTGCATCATCTTCAGATACTTTAAGCTCCCTCGCTGGTTTTCCTTCAGCTAGCAAAACTTGCACTTTATGTAGCAATTCCATTTGCACTTTAGCTTCTTTATCCTGCGCGCGGATACGTTTCTCTAGCGCTGGGATACGCTTTTCCACGCTTTCCAAGTCAGCCAGGATTAACTCAGTTTCTATAATTTCTGCATCACGAAGCGGGTCAACTGAACCTTCTACGTGGGTAATATCACCATCTTCAAAACATCTTACCACATGCACAATCGCATCAACTTCACGTATATGTGATAAGAACTTATTACCAAGCCCCTCACCTTTACTTGCACCTTTTACAAGGCCAGCAATATCAACAAATTCTAATTGTGTTGGGATTATTTCTTTTGAACTGGCAATATCAGCTAGAACCTTCAATCTTTTATCCGGCACACCAACACGGCCAACATTTGGCTCTATCGTACAAAATGGATAATTAGCCGCTTCAGCCGCAGCTGTTTGTGTCAGCGCATTAAACAAAGTAGACTTCCCCACATTCGGCAACCCAACAATTCCACAATTAAATCCCATAATAATCCTCTATCAAATTTTAGAGTGCTTTTAGCAGAGAAATGTAAAAGTTACAATGTTTAGGATTGCAAAGTAGTTAATAATTGCATAACGTCATTAACAATATATTAATAATTGGAGATTTTATGAAGGATGGAATAGTATCACTAATAAGAAACTCACATGTACAAAGATTAGTAAGAACATATAATAACAAACCATCACCTACTAGATTATTCATTCCTCCTATCAAACGAAATTTAACAGAAGAGTTTGAGCTATCTACCCAAACAATGAATGAAGAGCATATAGCAAAGTCCGGCGAGGGATTTATTTCAAACCAAGAAGTAAAAAGAGCGCGAAAAAGGGATACTGGAGAAATTGTTTTTGCAAAAAGATACGATCATCTTATGTCCCGCGAATTACTTGGGCAACAGCAACCAAAAGATGATGAAACAGTATATATGTGCTTTAAAGAAGCTGCTGCTGGCATTTTAATGAATATGTCCCTCTGTAAACCAATACACGGCCAGACACAAATTCCAAAAGTCGAAGTCGCAAAAAGCACAGAAAATGCAAAAGATATATTCTGGCACTTATCCTACGAAATAAAAAACCATCGTGGAACATTGAAAGATTTAAATGATAACGCTGCTATATCAAGTCTCGACGAAGACGGAAGCATTTTCTACCTTGAGGCCAAAGATGGTAAAACTTATGCCAGGATGGTGGATGCATCTGGTTTATATGGAGAAAAAAATAAAGAATACATGGTCAGGGTTGTAAGAAGATTTGATCTAAAAGCGGCTCTTGAACTCATACGTCACAAAGATGCAGAAAATCATCATAATAACATAGTTATGATTACATGGTATGATCCAGAGCAAAAAGAATATATAGGCATGCCTGCCATGTATGACTTTGGAAATGCTTTTTTACGAGCAGGCTTTAAAACTGAACATGGTTTCAAAACTATTAGAGAGGCTGCAATATTTCTAGCTCTTAACCCACTCGATGATGTTGTAAAAGAATTACACTTGAACGACAGAGAAATAGTGAAGCGCTGGCCTGTAAAAAAAGAAGCACTCGAAAATCTTTTAGAAGTGCCAATAGAAGAAGTTCAAAAGGTTTTCGATTGGTTTGAACAGAATGTGCCAGACTCACAAAAACAATTTGTAAAGCAAGATAGGGAAGCACTTTTTGAAACCAGAGAAGTAATAGCAGAAGCAGTTAAGATAATACAAAAATTATTCGATGTTGCAGAAGCAACTATTTCAGGAGGAAAAGAAGTAAAATTCCTAAAAACTGCATTAACAAAAGATAATGACGAAATAGGCGGAGCAGTAGCAATTCTCGATAGATTTATAGAAGTTTTGGCCGGCGCTTCAAATGGAAAAACTATCAAAGGTGAGGTTGGCGAAAAATATATGGAGATGCTAGATTCTATGGCTAAAACACTAAATATTAGTGAGAAACCATACATAGCAGCCAGCAACAGGAAAAATCTAGAACTTAGCTAACAAGCTTCGTCATAAACAAACTATCGTCACCTTTTAGTAAAAGGGAACAGTTTGCACTTATGTTATGTATAATTTGGTCAACCCATTCTTGCTCATCCTTAGCAAAATTATTCAGCACATAATCGGCCACCATATCCTTTTCCCCCGGATGGCCGACACCGATACGCACGCGTTTATATTCCTTGCCAACTTTTGCATCCAGATCTTTCAGGCCATTATGCCCACCTGCCCCACCACCGGTTTTTACCCTTATCTTGCCAGGTAACAAATCAATCTCATCATGGAAAACAATAATCTTATTTAATGGGATTTTATAAAATTTTATGAGCTCTGCAACCGATTGACCAGATCGGTTCATATAGGTAGTAGGTTTTAGGGTGATAACCTTTTGTCCATCTATAGTACCTTCACTTACAATACCTTGAAATTTTGTTTTCGGGGTAGAAAACCCATAGCGGTTGCAAATATTATCTATCACCATAAACCCAATGCTATGGCGGGTTTTTTCATATTCTTTGCCTGGGTTACCAAGGCCAACAAATAGGAACATATTTTCGTCCAAGTTAGTGCAAATGCAATTTTTTAGTGCAAGTAATAATCTAATAAACTTATTAATCATAGAACTACCACCAAAAACTTGCATTAAAAGAAAGGGCCTTACATTACTGTAAGACCCTTCTATTTTCAAATACTTAAAAATGCAACTACTTAGCAGCAGGCGCAGCCGGTGCAGCACCTTCAGCTGGTGCAGCTTCAGCAGAAGCATCAGCTGTTTCAGCAGCAGCACGCCCAACTATCGCAGCGATTGTAAAGTCACGCGTTGTAATTGCAGGAGATACGCCAGCTGGATAGCTAATACTGTGTGAGTGAACGCTTTCGCCGATGTTAAGTTCAGACAAATCTACTTCCAATACTGAAGGGATAGAGTCTGCACGACAGATAAGCTCAACCTGACGACGAATAATGTTTAGTACACCACCGCGTTTTAGTCCTGGACACACATCATTACCAAGGAATTTAACTTTCACGAATACGTGTACTTTAGTGTCATCATTAACACGCATAAAGTCAGCATGAACTGGCACATCAGTTACCGGGTCTAGCTGTACCGCACGTGGAATAACACGTAATTTTTTACCACCGATTTCCAGATCAATTAGTTTTGATTGAAAACCACCACGTAAATATTGCAAAGAAAGTTCTTTCAGAGGTGTAGCAATTCTAGTTTCTGGTTCTTTACCACCATAAACGATCGCAGGAATCTTTCCTTCGCGGCGCAATGCGCGTGCAACACCTTTACCTGCACCTTCTCTTTTTTCTGCTTGTAATACTGCAATATTAGACATTTATAAACTCCTTAAATTGGTTGTTATTCCGCAGCAACAGGCTAATTCCTGAAAACCACGTTTCTAAAGGCCAGGGGCCTTCCCAATAACCTAGATTTTTTGCTTCTAGATTCTTGATTCTTTTTTAGTCAAAAAGACTAGAGACAGATGTCTCATCACATATTCTACGAACCGCTTCCGCCATTAGTGGGGCAATAGATAAAACACGAATATTTTTTAGCTTTAGCACTGCCTCAGTTGGGCAAATACTATCTGTAACGACCAGCGTCTTAAGTTTTGATCCACTGATACGCTCCAGTGCTTTGCCCGATAGCACACCATGTGTGATATAAGCAGAGACACTTTTAGCGCCAGCCTCCATTAAAGCCGCAGCTGCGTTACATAAAGTTCCGGCGGAATCTACTATATCATCTACAATAATGCAATCTTTTCCTTCAATTTCGCCAATGATATTCATCACTTCTGATACACCAGCCTTTTCGCGGCGTTTATCAATAATAGCCAGATTAGCCTCAATTCTCTTGGCAAGCGCCCTTGCGCGTACCACTCCACCTACGTCTGGCGATACCACTACAACGTTACTTCTATCGAAATTTTCTTCAATATCAGTCCTAAAAACCGGCGCCGCATATAGGTTATCAACCGGAATATCAAAGAATCCCTGGATTTGTCCGGCATGTAGATCAAGGGTTAAAACCCTGTCTGCCCCGGCAGTAGTTATAATATTTGCCACAAGTTTTGCTGAAATTGGCGTACGCGGCCCCGGTTTCCTGTCCTGTCTTGCATAGCCAAAATAAGGCACAACCGCAGTAATCCTGGCTGCTGACGAACGGCGCAGCGCATCCATAGTAACCAAAAGTTCCATTATATGGTCATTGGCCGGAAATGAGGTAGACTGGATAACAAACACATCTTCACCGCGCATATTCTCGTTTATTTCGACAAAAACTTCCTCATCGGCAAACCGTTTTATCGTAGCATCTGTAAGGCTAACGCCCAAATAATCAGCAATTCCCTTGGCTAAGGTATGATTGCTATTCCCAGCTATAAGTTTCATTTCTCCCCCTATACGCATATTTGCGCATTCGGCATGCGTATAGCAGATGGTTTGTGGGATGTAAAGGGAGTTGAAATTACATGTATATAACAACCAACATTTAACATTTTATTAACAAATATACGACATACTGAATAGTGCCAGCAAAAAATATAGAGGGATGAATGGCTCAAGGTTTAGTATGGACATATACCTCCGGTGAAGAAGTTCAGCAAAATGTTGGGCCAAAATATGATATGGTCTTCCTTATAGGTCCTGATACTCAAGTGCTGGAAGTCGAAAGATTGTTAACTGATTCTCAACAATCTGGCTTACGCATCTGCATAATTGGTGATGGCGGTGAAGAAAGCTTTTTAAGTAAAGAATTTCTGCAGCAGCAACTAACCGGCAAAATAGATGCCAACACCAGTATAAATATATCAGGACATGGTGGCGCAAAGAAAGTCGGTAAAAATGATTATACCCCTCATAAAATAACTATGTACCCTGAATCAAAAAACGAAACATACATCATACTAAATGATTTAAAGGAGATATTTGAGAGTGATATTGGCAATAAAGATAAGAAAATGATGATTGGTATATTCGCATGTCAAGCTGGAGCTGTTGCGGAAGATGTGCCTGATAACATAAGTGCCATAATTCATGGAGGAAAAAAATATTATACCGAAACATCTATGAGCCTCGATACTATGTGTCATTCTATAACAAGGCGTATAAATAACAAAAACATAGCAGATCAATGTAAAGATTTTATGCATGCTATTGTTCATTCTCCAGAAACAGCAACTTACACAGAAAACGATGAATCTTTTACAGTCAGCGCATCACGTGAGCCATTATGCATTGATTTGGAAAAACATTTACGCTGGCAGCTTACCAAATTTCTAAAATTTATGAGGGATGAACTCAATCAGGAAGTAGGAAGCGATAAGGATATCGCAAAAATGGTTAAAGACTTCCCCATCAGCGAAGATACACTAAAAAGATATAACGAACTGGCTTTGCTACTAGAGTGCGATAGATCTAATAAAAGTGAGCACGCTGAAAAATACATATATGAATATATTGAAAAAGGGACTGATATTAACACCGCCTTTACTAATGGGTACACTCCACTAAATACAGTTTGTGAAAAAGGAAATATTTCCGTTTTTGAAGCCCTTATTAAAGCCGGAGCAGATGTTAATAAAGCGACCCATAGTGGTATAACTCCTTTTTGGAATGCCTGCAGGAATGGTAATTTACGTATGGTAAATGTACTTTTTGATAAAGAAGCAGATTATAATAGTGGTATATATAACACTTTTACACCTTTAATGGCAGCTTCTATGCACGGGCAACAAAATGTTGTTGCTTTTCTTTTAAATAAAATTACAGACATCGACATCCTAAAAAAAACTTTTGACATAGGAGAAGCAGAAAAATTCTGCAAAAACAATAATCTAACAGCGCCAGAGTTGGCTAGTTTACATGGGGACAGCGCTTTAGATATGGCCGACAATCCTGAAATTGCAGAGATGATAAGAAATAGAATTGAGGAATTAAGCAAGGAAAATAATAAATCCTCTACAAAAGATAGCTATCTCAAAAAGATAATTGATTCAGAGCCTAAAACCATAAAACCGGAAGATATTAAACAGCAAATCGAAATCCGTCATAAAGACATTGACCTTACCTTATAAAATAATCACTATCTAAATCTCCACCACCACCGGCACATGGTCCGAAGGCTGCACCCAATCGCGGGCATCGGGCAAAACTTTATATTCCTTTAAATTAGGCTTTAAAGCCGGAGTAACCCACACATGATCAAGGCGGCGGCCACGGTTAGATACTTTCCAATCCTTATAAGGGGGTTGTAAGCCTTCGGGCAAGGTTTCGGTAGCAGTATTGACTCGAAAGCGTTTCACTCTATTGTTGTATCTACAAATTAGCACAAAAAGCCAATAACAGGGTAACAAATGCAAACAAAAAAAATTACTTATTTTCTAGTCATATTATTGTTTATTACTTTCAGCTCTTCTTTTTCTTCTGCACAAAAAAGTAACACTGACACAAATCCTTATAATCACACGAAAGAAGAGATGGAAACAGCCTATAAAGGTAAGCTACTTTTCTTCAAGAATTTACAAAAACTTTTAAACCCAGATTATTTAATGACACTTGAAGACATTGACAGAATAACAGATTCTTATGGAATTGATCTCTACCCCGTCCCGGAGGACCCTCTACAATTTGGTAGCGACTCTATACCGCTACTTTCATATATTAAGGTAAATCAGGATTTCTCTTCTAGAGCTCAAAATTGGCCCTCTGAAATCAAAACCAGCCTTTTTAAGAAACAAAAGTTATTTTTTGACCAATTGAAAGGTTTCAAAATAGATTCTACTAAATATACAAATTATAATAGCCATAGAACAGTACGGACAAAAGAAGAAGAATATATTAGCAAATTATATAGTAATTTTTTAAATGAATTTATTACAGAAAATAAAGATTTTTTGAAAAAAGAATTAATAAATGATATTAGCAGCAAAACATCATTATCAGCAGGAATGCGAGTAATATTTAGCAATTCGATAGATGATATACCTCCCAGAATTTATATAGCAAAGCTTCCTAATACTAATCAAAAAATTCTTGCAGTAGTAACAGATGGGTGTTGCGCACATGCCACTTTCCAAACATACATCCAAAACGAAGATAATTCATTTACCTTAATTACAAAAGTACAAGAAAAAGCTACGTCGGAAAATGATAAAATCTTTTTAGATGAATCTAAGGGTTTTTATGTATTGGATTATCTAGAAGAAACTTTTAATAGCCAGCCTTATGATTTAACATTCGGCTTAAGATTAGTGGGGTACAATAATCAAAGGTATCTTAGAATATTTTGCCTTAACAAAAAAGGCACCTCATGGGTTCAACAAGGAGATGCATATACTATTCCGAATAGTTTACATGACGCAAAATACATTAAATTTCTCAAAGAATTTAATAAAAAGGCCTGTCCATCCAACTAGATTGAAATTAGCTTATTCTAACCACCACCGGCACATGATCCGAAGGCTGCAGCCAATCCCGCGCATCCGGCAAAACTTTATATTCTTTTAAAGAAGGCTTTAACACTGGCGTAACCCAAATATGGTCAAGCCGGCGGCCGCGGTTAGAGGTTTTCCAGTCCTTGTTGCGGTAGCTCCACCAGCTATAGGTTTTTTCGTCCATCGGAATAAAATGCCTGGCCACATCAACCCAATCCAGGCTTTTTTGTAATTTATTTAGTCGGGTAATTTCAGGCTCAGTGTGCGACACTACATTTTTCAGCTGCTTATGCGACCACACATCATGCTCATGCGGCGCAATATTAAAATCACCTAAAATAATGATTTTATCGCTAGCTTTGCGGTTTTTTCCAAACCAATCCGTTAAATGGTCAACAAACTCCAGTTTGAATTTATATTTCGGGTTTATCTCCACATCCGGCTCATCACCACCTGCTGGGATATAAAAATTATGCAGCTCAGTACCATCTGGCAATATAGCCGAAATATGGCGGGAGTCTTTGGAACTGGCAACATCATGCCTGCCAATTGTATGCAGCGGCAATTTTGAAATAATCGCAACACCATTATAACCCTTCTCCCCCCGGAACTCGACATGCTGATAACCAAGTGATTTTATCGCCTCCAACGGAAAATCCGCATCCTGAACTTTGGTTTCCTGCAAACAGATAATGTCGGGGTTTTCTTGCTCGGCAAATTGCTTTAAGAGCGGCATCCGAAGACGTACTGAATTTATATTCCATGTAGCGATACGCATTATTTTCCTTAATCTTCGAGAACTTTATTTAACACCTTGTCGATCTTCTTCAACTGCTTAGGCAAATCTATAAACATACTGAATATCTGTTTGGCCTCATCCTTTAACCTTGCCTCAATGCCAAGGTTACTCTTTGCCCAATTTTCTATCCACCCCTCAGCCTGTTGCCACATATTTACTTGCGGATAAAGCTTCTGCCCCACACCTTCAACCAGCACCATAGTCTTCTGCAATAACAGCAATTGCGGCTGGGTTTCCATATCAAAATCTTCTGTCACTTTAAACAGCATTGCGAGCAGCTTTGCTATCGAAACCTGACTGACCGGCAAGCCCATAATTGGCTCACCGATAGCGCGGCACGCCAGCATAAAATCCGCCTCCGACTTATGCGCCGGCACATATCCCGCATCAAAATGCACCCGCGCTACATGCTTATAATCACCAGTTAAAAATCCCCTCAGAATTTCCGCCACATAAATTCGCGTCTGCTTATCAAGCCGCCCCATAATACCAAAATCAATCGGCACTATGCGTCCCTCGCTATCCACAAATATATTACCCGGGTGAATATCAGCATGAAAAAAACCATCGCGGAATGATTGATTAAGGAAACTAATCGACAGTCTTTCTGTCAAAATTTCTAGGTCATGCCCAGCCGCAATTAAAGCATCACGGTCATAAATCGGAGCGCCATCTATCCACTCCGTAACCAATATCCGCCTTGAAATCAGCGGCCAGTAAATTTTCGGTATATAAATTTCAGCGTCACCCGCACAATTTTCTTTAAGCTCCGACGCCGACGCCGCCTCAAGCCGTAAATCCAGCTCCTTTTTCACCGAATTGGCAAACACATCAACTACCGCAACTGGGCGCAAACGCTTAACTTTCTTGAACCGCTTTAATATATGGGCAATCGAATAAAATAACTTTATATCTTTGCCAAAATCCCGCTCAATATTTGGCCGCAGTATCTTAACCGCAACCTTTTCACCATCCAGCGTAACGGCCTTATGCACCTGCGCTATTGAAGCCGCCGCTACTGCATTTTTTTCAAATTTCGAGAATAGCTGTTCAAGCGTCTTACCGAGTTCCTTTTCAATAATTTTTCTGGCTTTTTTAGAAGAAAATGGCGGCACATTATCTTGCAAATCCGATAATGCTTCAGCCACTTCATGCCCGACCAAATCAGGGCGGACAGATAAAGTTTGTCCCAGTTTTATGAAACTTGGTCCTAAAATTTTTAGCGCTTTGGTTAAGCGTTTCCCACGTTTCTTATCAGTAAAAAAAACGCCTGAGAATGTCAGGACAGCAATAATTCTGATTAAATGAAAAAGACTATACATCTACACCTTCCATCCACTATGAATTGCCACCGCGCCAAAACTCAAATTCGTATAGCTGGCTTGCGTAAAACCTGCATCTTTTATCATTTGTAAAAACTTTTCTTGCGGCGGAAATTTGCGGATACTTTCGACCAGATATTGGTATGACTCACTATCATTAGCCACCAATTTACCCATTTGCGGTATCACCTTAAACGAATAAAAATCA